>JBLHKS010000036.1:0-45674 GCA_047620505.1 Verrucomicrobiales bacterium
GAAAATCACATCGAAGCGCCGACTCGCCAGCAACTTGTGCTCGTCGTCGCGCGCTCGCTTTACAAAGCAGGAGCTTTTCAACCTCCCGGTGATCTCGCCACTCAGGTTTCAAAACTCCAGGCTGAAGTCGAATACCGGCCGATTCTCCAAACCATTCTAGATAAGCACTCGACGGAAGACGACCGTTCATGGGCATGCCAGTTCGCGGCGAGTTCGTTAATCGATTCACTGCCAGGAAAGTGCGCGACGATCCCAGCGAAGGATTATGCGGTTCAAGATCAGATCGCGGCGAATCGTTATGTGGGCGTCGGCATCGTTCTGAACACGAGCGGGGAGGGGATTCCGATGATTGCCAAGGTTTTTCCAAGTGGGCCGATCAGCAAGGTCGGTAGCCGCGATGGCGATGAGATCTGGCAAATCGATGGGGTCGATGTTCGAAAATCTAAGCTCACGGAAGTGATCGAACTGCTTCGCGGCGATATCGGAACGCAGGTCGAGATGGTCTTGAAGCCGAAGAACGCAAACGCGCGAAAAGTCGTGGTAACTCGGAATGTCGTCCCGATGAAAGCCGTCCAGAAACTGCAGGTTCTCGATGGGAGCCGGATCGGGATCGTCAGCATCGATCAACTCCGGGCGAGCGTGGCGCACGAGCTGAGAAGCATGGAGGCTGAGGTCGCTGAGAAGGGGCTGCAGGGCTTGGTGATCGATTTTCGTAACACGCAGGAGGGACGAGCCCACGACGTTAAGCTTCTCGCCGATGCGCTGTTGTTGGGCGGGGCGATTGGAACGATCGATGATGGAAAAAGTAGGCCGAAAGTTCTCGAGGCCAGCCTGGACGCGGTTTTTGCGGGTCTTGAGCTTGCGGTGCTGGTCGATAGCGACACCTCGGGGACGGTCGAATGGTTAGCCGCGATTCTTCAGCGTAACCAACGGGCGATCGTTGTCGGCAACCTGACGCCGGGCTCGCCCTACGCGATGGAGGGGTTTCAAATCAAAGATGAGCCGTTTTTCCTCAAGGTTCCAAGCGCGATTCTCGGTCTAGGCGAAAACGAAAGTCTTGTTCACTGGCGCGTTCTCGAAGACCGCAATAAGAGCGATCGACCGATGCCCTGGCTCGGCTTCGCGGGCCAGCGCTGGGGGATCGAGCCGGACATCTGGATTGGCGGCGATTTCTTGAACGAGGCGATGCGAGCGGGAATCGGGCAGAGCGAAGTTTACATCAAACAAGCGAAGGAAGAACTCGAACGGCGGATCAGCCGCGCCGCGATTTGACCACGACATGAGCCGATTTTTTGCGATTTTTCTGGGGCTGTCAGGCTGGATTTCGGCTTCGTTGGCCGAGGGGCTGCGCGCTCCGTCAGCGATGGCGGTGCTCGATAACGGTAAGACGCTGGCCGTGACTTTGGAGCGGCGAGGAGGTCTTGCGCTGATCGATCTCGAGAAATTCGAACTCCGCAGCTTCACTGGTTGGGAAGGCGAGTTTACGGATCTCGTTGTGCTTGAAGACGATCTTCTCCTCGCGACCGATTCGGTAAAAGGCCGCGTAATTTTGATTCGCGTCGAAAATAGCAAAGCGAGCGTGGTCGCAACCGAAGCCGTGGCGGCTTTTCCGGTAACCGCTGTTGCTCAGCAGAAAGGCGGGATGATTTTTGTCGCCTCGCTCTGGTCGAAGCAGATCACGGCGATCAAACGGGAAGATGAAAGCAATCTCCAAGTCGCCGGAACGATCGATCTGCCTTTTGAGCCTCGCGAGCAGCTGCTGGTTGCCGACGAAACTCGGCTTGTCGTCGCGGATGCGTTTGGCGGCAATCTGGCGTTGATCGATACTGACTTGCTCAAGGTCCTCGCGACTCGAAAAATTCAGGGGCACAACATTCGAGGTCTCGCGATGGATCGCGACGAGGAGCGTCTGCTGATTTCGCATCAAGATTTGAACCGCCTGGCCCAGACTTCTTTCGATGATGTGCATTGGGGAATGTTTCTGACCAACAAAGTCAGGTCGGCGTCGATCGAGAGCTTTTTCGCGCCGAATTCGCCGACCGAACTCTGGAGCATCGGCGATGTCGGGCGCGCAGGTGGCGACCCGGACGATCTTCTCGTTCTGGAAGGCGATCGTATCGTTGTGGCCCTTGCCGGAGTCGGCGAGATTGCGATTGGCGAGTTTGGCGACCGCAATCCGAAACGTATTCAAACCGGTGCCCGACCCGCATCGATTCTCGTCGACGAATGGCGCGATCGGCTCTTCGTGGCGAACCAGCTGGACGATTTGATCACGGTTATCGACCTGAAATCGGAGGCTGTTCGCGCGACGATCTCGCTCTCACCTGGAACGCTTCCATCTGCTCAAGCCCGCGGTGAGCAGCTGTTTTTCAACGCGCGCGTCTCGCATGACGGCTGGTTCAGCTGCCACAGCTGCCACACAAACGGCCATACCAACGGGCTCGTCGCCGACACGATGGGCGATGGCGGATTCAACTCGCCCAAGCAGATTCCTTCATTGTTCGGCCTGGCTGAAACCGCGCCGTTTGGATGGCTCGGAGGGAAGGAAAGTTTGGCCGATCAGCTGCGTTCTTCGATCCACACGACGATGCGGAATGACCACGAAGCTCTCCCTGAACACGACGTCGAAGATTTGGCTGCGTTTCTCAAAACTCTGTCGCCTCCGACGATTCCGACGCCCGCGGATGCTGAGGCGATTGCTCGTGGCAGCGCGGTTTTCCAAAGTCAGAAATGCGATCGTTGCCATAGCGGGAAAACGCTGACGACAGCTGATGTCTTCGATGTTGACCTGCCGGATGAGCTCGGAAATCGCGAATTCAATCCGCCGTCTCTGCGCGGAGTCGGCTTACGGCGGAGGTTTTTCCACGATGGCCGGGCAAAGTCGCTTGAGGCTGTTTTTGCTGAGCTTCAACACCAGCTGGAATCGCCGCTGAGCGATTTGCAGATCGCCGATCTCGTTGCGTTTCTACGGAGCCGGTAGCCGCCAGCAGCTGGTGGGTTCACCTTTTATCGACGATCACGTTTTCTTCGCCGCGCCCGGAATTCCAGATTTCGTGCATCTGCTCAGCCGTTGGCGTTTTGAGCGGCCGGATGATTCGAAAACCGAGCCACTGCGCGTCGGTCAGGTACCAGATCGATTTTTGATTTCTCGGATCATGCTTTTTCCACGCATGGTGGCTTCGAATGCGAACTGCGCTGCGAAGATCCTCGGGAAAATCGTATCAACTTCCGCCGCGAGTGGACCTTGGGTAGAGATTCTTCCCGGGTTTAACGTAAGTCGAGATCCCACTCGCCGCTTCAGTTGCCGGTCTTGTGTAGGCGTCTTCAAAATAGGCGTCGAGCGTCCATTCGATCAGGTTTCCGTGCATATCGTGAAGCCCCCAAGGGTTAGGGAGCTTCGAGCCGACCTTCTGATACTTGTCGAGTGCGTTGCCGAAATACCAAGCGTACTGGTCAGCCTTCTTCGGATCGTCACCCCAGCTGTAGGCTGTTGTCGTTCCCGCGCGGCAGGCGTATTCCCATTCTGCTTCGGTCGGAAGTCGATAAAAGTGGCCCGTTTGTGCGCTTAGCCATTGGCAGTATTTCAGCGCTGCATGCTGAGTCATCGAGATCGCTGGAAATCCCTTCCTCCCCATGCCGAAACTCATATCTGTATAGGTAGGCTCGGACGGACCGGACATGATTTCATGAAGCGGATCTTCCTTCGCAAACGTTCGACCGAACGCTTTGGCCGCAGCCTCAATATATGGCTCAAACTCGTCCCAACTCACTTCGCATTTCCCCATCCAGAACGGCTCAACGTGCACCTTACGCTGAGGACCTTCGTTTTTTCTGCGATCCTTTTCATCTTCCGGGCTGCCTTGGAGAAACTCGCCGGCAGGGATCGGAATCATCGAAAATTCCGCCTTGGAAACCGGAATAACCGCCTTGTAAGGCTCCATTTCGGATTCCTCAATCTGTAGTGTGCGCTCTTCGATGAACGCATGGATCAAGCCAGTCAGTTCTTCGCCGTCCGGCTTGATCGACTCTTGAGCGCGCGAGCTTGCTAAGCCAAAAACCAGACCAAGAGAAGCCGTTAAAAGAGGCAGTTTCATGGTTTTGATTCGGAATCGAAAGAGGCCTCAAATTCGCCGAGAAAAAGTTCGGCTTCCTCGTCCACAATCCGCGCTGTAGAGCCGGGATATTTCTCCAGCAGCTGCTGATTCGGCCCGAGCACGCTCAACGCCGTTGCGAGGCTGTCTGTCGTCATCGCATCAGGCGCGATCACGGTCACGCTGCGCCGATGTGTCAGCCCGAGGCCAGTCTGAGGATCGACGATATGCGAATAGCGCTCGCCGTCCAGTTCGAGGTATTGCTGGGAGTCGCCAGAAGTGCTCACGCCGGCATTCGCGATTCGAACGAAGCGATCCGGCTCATCCGGGCTGTTCAGGCTGGTGATTCCGATTCGCCAGCCAGTTTCCCCGGGCGGCGGGTCTCCAACCGCGATATCGCCGCTTGCGGCCACGATGCAGCGCGGAAATCCGGCTTCACGCATGATTTTCAGTCCTTCGTCCGCAGCGTAGCCTTTGGCGATCCCGCCGAGAAAAACCCGAACCTGATCAATCGCGATTTCGCCCGTTCCATCCGGATTCAGCTTCAGATGCTGTCGACCGATCTGGGCAAACGCGCGTTTCAGATCATTTTCGTCAGGCAATTCCTGATCGCGGTCCGCGCGTCGCCAGAGATGGATCAGCGTGCCGATCGTCACGTCGAAAGCCCCGTCGGTGTGCTCCGCGAGTTCCTGAGCTTTCGTCAGGACCTCGTAAAGCTCCGGGCTCAGCTTGACTCGGGTGCCGGGCGGATGATGACAGAATCGAAGAACCTCGCTGTCCCCATCGTAATCGGAGAAAATCGCCTCAAGCGCGCGAACCCGCTCCATCACCTTTTTCGACGCTTTTTCGGCCGCCTTGCCGTCCTCAGCGTAGACCCGGATGAGGAAAGTCGTCCCCATCGCGTGATCGCGGAACTGCAGCAGCTGCTGGTCGGCTCCGCACGCGCTCAACGCGAAAACGAACAAGGCCGCGAGAAAAATCAGTTCCTCGCGGCCTCGTTTCATGAGAATTTCAGTCTGAAGTTTGGGCGACCGTTCAGTCGGCCATCTCGTTTTCTTCGCCAGCACCCGAATTCCAGATTTCGTGCATCTGCTCCGGAGTTGGCGTTTCGAGCGGGCGGACGATCCGCATTCCGAGCCACTGAGCGTCGGTCAAATACCAGATCGACTTCGGCAACTGCGGGTCCTTTTTCTTCCAGGAATGGTGAGTCCGAATGCGGCTGGAGCTGCGAAGATCTTCCGGATAATCATAGTAGCTTCCGCCGCGAACAGTCCTCGGATAAAGATCTTCGCCCGGCTTAACGTAAGGAACCAGCCCACTCGCGCCTTCAGTCACCGGCCGAGTGTAGCCATCGGCAAAGTAAGCGTCCAGCGTCCACTCAAACACGTTTCCGTGAACATCGTAGAGCCCCCAGGGATTCGGCAGCTTCGTCCCGACCTTCTGATACTTGTCGTTAGCGTTGTCGAAGAACCAGGCATACTTGTCCATCTCTTTGGGATCATCGCCCCAGCTGTAAGCGGTAGTCGTGCCGGCGCGGCAGGCGTATTCCCATTCGGCTTCGGTCGGCAGACGATAATAATGGCCCGTCTGGGCGCTGAGCCACTCGCAATATTTGAGAGCCGCGTGCTGGCTCATGCTGATCGCCGGAAAACCCTTCATCCCCATGCCGAAACTCATTTCGGTGTAGGCGGTCGTTGGCGACGAAACGAGTTCCTCCAGAGAATCCTCGGCTGACCAGGTCTGACGGCTACCGTCTTTGTTGCGAGCGTCGTCGGTCGACATGAACGGCTCGTACTCGTCCCAAGTGACCTCAAATTTGCCCATCCAGAACGGCGCGATTTCCACCTGCCGCTGCGGTCCTTCGTTCTTCTTGCGATTCTTTTCAGAATCCGGGCTGCCCATCGTGAACTCGCCACTTGGAATCGGAATCATTTCGAACGTCACGCCAGTTTCGGTGATCGTTTCGGTATAAGGCTTCATTTCGCCCTCTTTCTTCTCCTTCGAATTTTCGACGATGTTCTCTCGGATCCGAGTGACGAGCGCGATGTCATCCGGGTTGCGAGTGAAGTTGCCTTCGGCCAGCTCGAAACCGTCTTGCCAAGGCGCACCGGCCTCAGCCCATCGGCGGATGACCTGAACTTCGGCGTCGATGAACGGTCCGCCGCGCTTGATCAGCGGTCCGATCACTTTCGCGAAATCAGGCTCGGTTTCGGCTCCAATTTCCGGCACTTCCGGATTTTCATCGCCGAATTTTCCACCCTTCGGCCAGTCGGCCCCTTGCTCAGCCCAAAGCTTGATCAAATCGAGCTTCGCGCCCTCAAACGGACCGCCCTTTTTCAAAACGGGCACGATCCCTGCGGTGAAATTCACGCGACTGCCCTCAATCAGCGAAACTTTGTCCGGCCATTCGGCGCCCTGCGTCACCCAGGCCAGAATCAGATCCTGCTGATGCGAATTCAGCGGCTGCTGATGTTCAGGCGGCATCACCTCATCGTAATCGTCTCCATCGTCAGGAATCAGCGTCGTCATCCACCAGACGGGAGTTTCGCCCTTTTTCCCGGCAACGATCGCCGGGCTGTAAGACGAGCCGCCCTTGAAAGCGGCCTCTTTGCTATCGAGCCGGTATTTTCCACCGCGCTCTTCTTCGTTCTCGCCGTGGCAACCCACGCAGGAAGCTTCAAAGATCGGTTTGATGTCGCGGACGAAGTCAATTTTGCGCTCAATCTCGGCCTGGAGTGAGCAGCAGCTGCTGGCGGCAAAAGCCAGGGCGGAGGCGATGGCGGTTCGGGATTTCATGAAGTTTGTTTGGGTCGATTCAGGACTTTGCTTGTGAGCGTCGACTGGATTGGACGCGCCGGAAGCGCGAACCAGTAGTCAGAAATCACTGTCGGGCAAACCAAATCCTTGCGGCGGCGAAGACGGTTAGTTCATAATTCATCGAGACTTCACACAGACTTCACGAAAGCTGATTGGAGATTGCGTTCGTCAGTCTCCCGTACAACGTGCGCGCCGCCATGCAATTAGCCTGTCTCGACCTCGAAGGAGTCCTCATCCCGGAAATCTGGATTAATTTCGCCGAAAAAACGGGGATCGAGAAGCTTCGTGAAACCACGCGCGAAGTCCCGGATTACGACGTGCTCATGCGGCAACGCCTGCGGCTTCTGGAGGAGAACAACCTCGGTATCGCCGACATTCAGGCGGTCATCGCCGAGCTGACGCCGCTCGAAGGTGCCTACGATTTCCTCAATCGGCTCAAGGAGCACTTCCAGGTGGTCATCCTGTCGGACACGTTCTACGAATTCGCCGCGCCGCTGATGAAGCAGCTCGACTACCCGACGCTCTTCTGCCACAAGCTCGAAATCAGTGACGACGGCAAGGTCCTGAACTATCTCCTTCGTCAGCCGGATCAAAAGCGGAAGTCCGTTCAAGCTTTCCATCAGCTGAATTTCAAAGTCATCGCCGCTGGAGATTCTTACAACGACACTACGATGCTGAGCGAAGCCGACGCCGGGATTCTCTTCCGCCCGCCGGACAACGTCATCGCCGAGTTTCCGCAGTTTCCGGTGACGCGGGAATACGATGAACTGCTGGCGGCGTTTCTTGAGGCGCAGAGCGGGATCGGCGTCGAACAGTCGTAGATAAGGGTCTCCGCACCCGTCACGAAGCCCTTCCAGGCGAGCACGAATTCGGGCCCTTTCGCTTACTTTCCGGTTTTCCTGCGCGCGGCGTAGAAACTCCAGTGCACCAAAATGCACAGCAAAAGGAGGTAGCCGAGGCTATTCTCCTTTTGAATATGGACGACGCCCATGACGGCGAAACAGATCGAGATGACGATATTCAGGATGATCATCCGACCCGCTTTCTACTGTTTTGAACCGACGCAGACAAGTTCGCCGTCCATCGTCGTCAACAGCAGCTGCTGGCCGGCGAGAACGAGGCTGTCCCAGACTGGATTCGGGACTTGGGCCTCTGCGAGAACCTCGCCGGACTCCGTATTGATCGAAACGATTCGGCCGTCTTTGTGGACCATGAAAACTCGGTCATCGCCAGCAAGGACCATGCCGTAGACGTCGTTCCAGACCTGCGTGCCGGGCTTTTGCTCAGCGAGCGCTTTTTGCTCTTCCTCAGACCGGAACGGGTCGACTTTCCAGGTGGCTTCTTCGGCGATTCGGTGGCTGCGATAGGGTTTGTCGCCTTTGCGCGCCATGCCGCTCGCGGCCCAGCCGGTGATCCATTTGCTTTCGAAATCTTCGCCGTTTTCGAGGTCGTAATCCCGCATGTAAACCGTGGTGCTGCCGTTGAGTTGACCAACGATCCGCTTCCCACGAAATACGCATAGCGGACGCTTCGGAGCTTCGCCGCCGAAGCGATATTGATGCCGCGCGCCGTAGGTCCAGAAGCCGCGCGGGACCCAAGCGAGGCCTTCGCCATCGACGTTGACTTTGGCGAAGGCATTCCATTTATCGACGCTCGATTCTTTGCCATCTTTCGTGATCAGCCAGCGCGACATCGCGATTTTGTCGCCTTCGACAAACGGGATGTCGACCGGGTCGAACTCGAGGCCCGAGTTTTCGTAGTAGCCTTGCTGAGGAAGCTCGTCAATCCGATGAACCCAGTGTTTTTCGCCGGTCATCGGATCGACCGCGAAGACCATCACGCCTCCGTCGGCGAGTTCCTGGCGGCCTGCGACGAAGTAAGCCACGTCTTCATCGATCAGGACCGATCCTGGCACAGGCCAAGGCGATTCGACCTGACCGTAAGCGACGATGCGTTCGTCGGTTGGCGCGGCGTTCAAGCGCCAGACTTGCTCGCCAGTGTCGGCGCGAAGCGCGGAAACGTAGCCGTTGTGCGTGCCGAACAGAACCAAGCCGTTGTGATACGAAGGAGGGGAGTCGACTCGGCCGTTTGTGTTGGCGCGCCAGACGATTTCACCTGAGCCATCGATCTTCACTGCGAGCACTTCGTGGGCGTCTGGACGAGCCAGAAACGCCATGCCGTTTGCAACGATCGGCGCGGAGAGCGGTCCTTTGATGTAGGGATTTTCGTTCCAGTCGTGGAGAATCGGACCGGTGGGCGGATGCGCGAGCGCGGCGAGATCGCCAGTCGGAAGAATCTGGGTTCTCCAAGCGATTTCTAGATTCGCCGGGCCTGCCAATTTGGAGCTTCCGCTGCGCCACTTATCATGCCGGTAAACTGGCCAGTCGCCCGCTTGCGCCGGCGTTGACTTGGGTGCCTTCGCCGGACCGGCTTCGAGCTGGAATTGGATCTCGTCGATCGGCTTCATCGCCGGATTGTCTTCAGCAGCTGCTGGTGCCATCGCGACAAATCCGCGGAGCATCGGCCAGCAGGTGCAGTGCTTCGGCGTGGTGTAAATCAAGCCGTTCGCCGGCGTCCAGCCGTTTTCGCGCGAGCAGTTCGCCTTGGTGATTCGGTTAGCGACGACGTCGCCGCTTCGCAGGTCCGTCAGGTCGAGTTCACCGGCAAACATGAAGTTCGGCGTCGCGACGGGCGGGAAACAGTGGGCGAGACCAGCGGGGTGGGTGACCATGACTTCGCCGCTTTCGAGTTCCAAAGCGGAAACCTCGACTGGAATCCGGCCTTTTTGATCGGTCTCGGTGTTGATCTTGCCGCCGTGCAGAATCCACATCGCATCTTCAAGAAACATCGCCCGCGCCTGCCGCGCGTGGTTCATTCCGGGCGCAAATTCCTTCTGCCAGGCGAACTCTCCGGTCTGCGAATGAACGATGTGGATCGCGTTGCCTTTGTCGTGATCATTGAAGGTAGAAACTTCGAAAGCGAGGTGGTCTACGTAGAGCACGGTCCGCGTCGTACGGTCGAGCCAGGGGAAATCGTTCTTCCGCCAGAGTTCGTTTCCGGAGGCCAGTTCGATCGTCACGGCTTCGGACTTTTCGCCACGCTTCGGCCTTCCGTGAATGAAACTGACGAGTCCGTTCCCAGCAACGACGTCATGCGGTTCGGCTGCCTCAATTTTCCAGAGTTCCTTGCCAGTTTCCGCGTTGAAACCGTGAACGGCGTTGACTCCCGCCGCGACCACGGTCCCTTCATCGAACATCAGCGCGCGCGGCTGCTCGACACCCGAAAAATCGACTTTCACTTCGCCGCTGGCTGAGTCGAGCGCGACGACTTTGCCGCCCATGACTGCAAAAAGCACCTCTTCGCTCGCAACTGGACGAGCGCCTTTGTTCGTCGCCGGAATTCGAGGGAGTTTGAACTCGGCTGCGTTCGGTTCGTCACCCTTTGTGAGGTCCCTGTGCCAGAGTCGCAGTCCATTGAAACTGTTTCGGGCGAGAGTTCCGCCATAGAAATTTCGGCCACCAGCTGAGACGAGGCCTTCGACTTCCCAAGTCGCTGCGGCAACCCAACGAACGCGTTCAGGAGGCCCGACGGCCGTGTCTTTCGAAACCGCGTTGCCGCCTGAGCCATGCCGGGTGTGCGACCAGCCGTCCATCTCAGTCGGCCACTTCTTGGTGGCCGTGATCCCGCCTTTCGTGGTGATCGATTCAAATCCGGCAGCTTCCAATTGTGCGACTGTCAGGATGCTGTCGTCCTTCAGAACGATCGGAGCGCCGGGGGTCAAAACGCGGGCAAATTCTTCAGCCTTGATTCCAAAATCGCGTTCAACCATCAGGCCGTTCACCACGTTTTCGGCATACGGAAGTCGCGTGACATCCGGTCGATGCTCGGCCCAGACCAAGCCGTAGCGGCCCTTCTCGCGGAGTCGCTGGTAAGGAACGGCGTCAGCCTCGGTTTCGACGATGTGAATCACGTAGCGGCCGGTTTGGCTGAGCATCGCAGGCGTGTCGACGTCCTCTGCGCCGAGTTGAAGAATCAAACCGCCGTGCACGCCGGCAAAACTTGCGGGGTTGTTCTCCTGAGCAAACGTGGCAGCGCCTGTCAAGGCCAGAACGAGGAAGGCAAACAAAGTGGGGTTTTTCATGAGATAGTGATCCTCTCCAATTCACGAGCTGAATCCAAAGAGTCAAACAACGAATTCGAACTGAATCTTGACTCCGCTCGGACGGGCATCACAAATGGGCCATGAGATTTTTCGTTTCGTTTCTGGTCTTTTGCCTCGCCTCAGCAGCTGCTGGCGCGGATTCCGAGAAACCGAACATCCTTTTCATCATTTCCGATGATTTGTCCGCGACCGCGCTCGGCTGCTACGGCAACGAAGTCTGCCTGACGCCGAATCTCGACCGCTTAGCAGGCCAAGGCGTCCGCTTCGAGCGTGCCTACTGCCAATATCCGGTTTGCGGCGCGTCGCGAGCCTCGTTCATGAGCGGGCTTTATCCGGAAACGACTGGTTTCATGGGCAACATCAAGACGTTAGGCAGCTACCGGGCGGTGAATCTGGATTTCGCGGAGCACCCGAGCATCGGCGGGTTTCTGAGGAGAAACGGGTACGTCTCGACGCGCGTTTCCAAGATCTATCACATGGGCGTGCCTGGCGGAATCGAGGCGGGCGAGCCCGGTGGCGACGAGCCGGATTCCTGGGATCGCGCTTACGATGTCTGGGGACCCGAAACCGGCAGTCCAGGTGAATTCACGAACCTTTCGCCGGCTCACAAGCACTGGGGCGGGGCTTTCGTGCGCGTCGTCGTTCCGGATGATCGATCGGCGACGCAGGCGGACGAAATCGCGACGACCCAGGCGATCGCGATTCTCGAAAATCGAGCGCTGCACCGAAACCAGACCAATTTTCTCAAACCCGGCGCGCCGTTTTTCCTCGCAGTCGGTCTGGTTCGTCCGCACGTGCCGCTCGTCGCGCCGGAACGGCATTTCCAACACTACTCAGCCGAGAATGTGAGCCTGCCCGAATTTCCTGAGAACGATCTCGACGACGTTCCGCCCGCTAACCGAAAAAAGGCGAACGCGACGTCCTACAAAATGACTCCAGAGCAATCCGTCGAGGCGCTCGCGGCTTACTACGCAAGCGTGTCCTACATGGATGAGCAAGTCGGCCGGATGCTCGATGCGCTCGACCGTCTGAAAATGGCCGACAACACGATCGTGATTTTCATCTCCGATCACGGCTGGCTTCTCGGCGAACACGGCTCCTGGCAGAAGTCGAATCTCTTCGATCCGGCCTGTCGTGTCCCGCTGATCGTCCGCGCGCCGGGCTTCGAGTCCAGCGCCGGAAAGTCGACTCGCGGGCTGACGGAATTGGTCGATCTCTACCCGACTTTGGCTGAGCTGACGGGTCTGGCCGACAAAGCGCCAGATATTCTCGAAGGTCGGTCGCTGGTTCCGCTCCTTGGGGATCCGAGCGCTCAAAAATGGGATCGCGAAGCGAGCTACACGGTAGGGGGCGGCAAGAAAAGTCCTCACCGTTCGCTGAGAACGGATCGTTATCGATATAGCCGCTATGCGGATAACGAGGAAGAGCTATACGATCATGAGCGCGATCCTGACGAATTTACCAATCAAGCAAAGAACCCGGAAGCGGCAGCGATTCTCGAAAACCTGCGTCCGTTGATGGATCAATTCGCAAAACCATGAAACGACTCTTGATTCTCATTTTGGCGCTGAACTCGACCGCGTTTGGCGATGATTTCCACATTTATGCCCCGAGCCGAGAGAGCGGGAGCTTGCTCGTCGTCGAGGCCAAGTCGACTGGCGAGGAGTTGAAATTGGCCGTGAAACAGCAGGCCGATCTGGGCTTTCTTGGAGCTTCGATCGTTGCGCATCCCGATCAGCAGCTGCTCTACGTCGCGGCGGTTCGGGTTGACGAAAATGAAGTCGTCCATGGGGCTGTCGTCCGGCTTGGCGAGGACGGTGGCTACGTCAGTCACGAGCCGGTGAAGCTGAATCATCCCTGCGCGTATCTCAGTCTGGATCGCCAGAATCGGTTCCTGCTCGGCGCGAGTTACTTTGGCGGTCAGATCGATATTTATCCGCTCGACGAGGAAGGAATCCCAGGCAAATCGGTGGTTTCACTCGACGAAGGACGGCAGTTCGCGCACTGCATCCTGCCCTCGCCAGACAACCAGTTCGTCTACATTCCTTACGTGAAGGAAAACAATGCGCTCTACCAATATCGATTCGACGCCGAGACAGGCGGGTTGACCGCGCTTAAGCCGAAAAATGTAGGGCCGCCGGAAGGGACGGGCCCGCGTCACCTGGCTTATCATCCAACGAAGCCGTTCGTCTATTTCAGTAACGAGCAGCATCTCGGTGTCTCGGTTTACCAAATGGAGCCAGCTGGAACGCTCAAGCTGCGCCAGGTTTGCGACGCGGTCGATGCGGATGAGTCGACGGACAGGGTTAGCTCGTCGGACATCGTGATCACTCCGGATGGGCGGTTCATTTTCGCAGGGATCCGTGGTCACAAGCGCGATTTCGACTGGATTTCGCGCTATTGCGTGAAGAAGGACGGCGAAGTCGAGCTCCTTGGACTGACACCGGCGGACAAAATCCCGTGGGGCCTCGCGCTTTCGCCGGATGGGCGATATTTGATCGCGAGCGCGTTCGAGGGGGGAACGTTGACGGCGTATCGAATTAATGAAGCGGGCGGACTGACGAAGGCCGCAGCTCTGGAGTGCGACAAGAAGATTTCAGACCTCGTAACGCGTTGATTCGCGGCTGAGAGGTCCGGCTGGACAAGCGACCGCGGCGCGCTCAAACTCGCAGCGCACATGAGAAATAGCAAAACCCTCGCCAGACTTCGCAATAACGAAGTCGTCAAAATGGCCGTTCTCGGCCACTTCATTCCCGCTTACGTCAACCACGCTGCGCGCGCCGGTTACGACTGCATCTGGCTCGATCTCGAACACCGCGGAATGAGCTATCGCGAGGTCCAATCAATGATGGCGTTCTTCCATCTCTACGACATCGACTGCATGCTCCGCGTGCCAACATTGGAGAAAACCCGGCTCTATCGCTACCTCGAAGACGGCGCGACCGGGCTGATGATTCCGCACGTCTCAACTCCTGAGAAAGCTCAGCAGCTGGTGGAGGCGGTGAAGTTCCCGCCGATCGGTGATCGCGGTCTCGACAACGCGGCGATGGACAGCGGTTGGCGGGCGACGGACGATACGCAGGCTTATACAAATTGGGCAAACACGGAGACGTTCCTGACGGTTCAGATCGAAACGCCGGAAGCGGTCGACAAGGCCGAGGAGATCGCGTCGATCGAAGGTGTGGACATGATTTTCGTTGGGCCGGGTGATCTCGGACTTCGTTATCAGCAGATGGGCGACACGGACGGGTCGATGCTTGAAGCCGGGTTCGAGCGCGTGGCGGCTGCTTGCGCGAAACACGGCAAGCCGTGGGCCTGTCCGGCAAGTGGCGATGCGGTCAAGCATCGGTACGATCAAGGGGCGCGGGTGCTCGCGAATTTTGGTGAGTACATGGCTTTGAAGGACGGGCTCTTGAAAGCGGTGAAGGAATTCGACGGCCTCGGATAGATTTCATCTTTTCTTGAGAGCGCGTGTAACCTGAGTTTCGCGACTTCTCAGGAAAGGGCATGGACGAATCAATTTCAGCCGAACCACCGGCGCTTTGCCCGAGCTGCGGCGAGCCGCTTGACCCGACAGTTGCGCACGGACTCTGCCCGAAATGCGCGCTGGCGGGAGTTGGCGCGGAAACCGAAATCACGACTCCGCACGGATTCGAACCACCGTCGATCGAACGCGTCGCCGCCGCGTTTCCGCAGCTCGACATCATCGAACTGATCGGCCGCGGCGGGATGGGCGCGGTTTTCAAAGCTCGGCAGCTGCATCTCGATCGCCTCGTCGCGCTCAAGCTGCTTCCGGAGAGTCTCGCGATTTCGCCGGAATTCACCGAGCGTTTCACCCGGGAAGCTCGGACGCTGGCGAAACTGAATCATCCTAACATCGTCACCGTCCACGATTTCGGACACGCGAACGGCTTCTTTTTCCTGATCCTCGAATTCGTCGACGGGGTGAATCTGCGCGAGGCGATGCGAGCCGGACAGTTCACGCCGGAGCAGGCGTTGGAGATCGTGCCGCGGGTTTGCGAGGCGCTTCAGTTCGCTCATGAAGAAGGCGTTCTGCATCGCGATGTTAAGCCGGAAAATATCCTTCTCGATGCGAATGGTCGAGTCAAAATTGCGGATTTCGGGATCGCGAAACTGGTAGGCGAGTCAGCAGCTGCTGGCCCGACTTTGACCGGGTCGATGGCACCGGGCACGCCGCAGTACATGGCTCCTGAGCAGATCGAAAGCCCATCGACTGTCGATCATCGGGCTGATATTTTCTCGTTAGGGGTCGTTTTCTACGAAATGCTGACTGGCGAACTTCCTTTGGGACGGTTTGCGCCGCCGTCCGAGAAGAGCGCGGTCGATTCCCAGGTCGACGAAATCGTTTTCCGAGCATTGGCGAAAGAACGCGAGCTCAGGCAGCAGTCGGCGAACGAAGTCCGGACCGAAATCGAGACCATCTCGGTCTCCAGGGACCGGCATCCGGCTTACGCGATTCCGGCGAAGAGTCCTTCGCGCACGGGGAAGGGCCGTCCGCCTTCGCTGGTCTGGCCCGCATTTTTTGGAGCGTTTTTGATCGTGACCGGAATCGCGATCACCGTGCTCGTATCGGGATTAGTAAACCAGTCTCACAGAGTAGGGATGGCCGCCGCAGCCACGGCCGAGGGTAGGCACGCTATGGCCGAAACACTGGTCGCGAAACAGCAGCGGGTAATCCAGGAAATGGAAAACGAGCTGAAGTCGATCGATCCGGCTGATCGCGAGTACGATGCAGATCAAAGGAAGGTGGCGGCTGAGCGAACCCGTCTTGAAGAGCTGAATCGTGAGATGGCGAAGTGGGCGGGGGCGAAACTGCATAGCTCTCCATCAAAGTTGGTGATCGGCTGGATTCCGGCAGCCCTGTTTTTCGGGCTCGTCGCGTTGCCTGGAATCATCATCGGCTGGCGGACGCTTTCGAAACACCGGATGATCGGCGTCCCGAATGGGCTCGTCGCCTGCTTAGCCGGACTCGCCGCGCTCGGCCTGCCGTTGCTGATCGTCGACATTGCTATCGTCGCGATGTTTCGTAGCCAGGATCTCGCCCTGGTCACCGCCCTAGCGCTCGATTTGGTGCTGATCGGGTTAGTCTGGCGCTGGCTGAAAGCGCCGCCTTCAGCCTGCGCGTTGGCCCGTTTTCAGGAGACGTGGAAACCAGCAGCTGCTGACGAGAAGTTGAACCCCTGGCCGCGCCGGATTTTCTGGCTGATTATCCTGATCTTCGTTGCTCCGGTGGTCCTCCTCATGATTTCGATGGCAGTTGCCCAACTAGCCTATCAAGGCGCCCGCGCCACGCCGCCGCCAGTGCTCGAAAGTGGGGAAGAGGCCAGTTCAGTCGGCTTTGGGCAAACTGGAGACGGCGTCGATTTGATGGCTCTGGCCGATCCAGCTGCGATTGGTGGTTCGATTTCCCCGGTTCTGCACGTAAACGCCAGTCTGGATCCGCCGAATCGCTTCCAGGCATGGGTCGCATTGCATTCGGCCTACCTCATGACATGGACCATCGAAATTGAAGACTCGGAAGGTCGCCGATTCCCTGTCGAAGGCTTGGAGTGTTGGATGGCGAACGGCAATTTTCACGCGATCGGGCAGCCCGAAGAGCCAGGCTGGATCACGGGTTTGCACGTGACTTGGCTGATCCGCGATGGCCAGATTCAATGCATGTCTGAGACCGATCGCGCCGCGAACGTGCTCGCTGTTGGCGAGTTGGGAAAATTCGCGGATGTGGAGTGGAAGCAGTTCCGTGGCGACCGTTCATTCCGGTTCTCGCCGGGCGGCTGGAAGATTGGCTCGATAAACGATTTCCAGCTGTTCGAGGGCACCCTGGCGGGCTCGCCAGGCCAGCGGTATCGGATTATTGCCCGGGTTGCGGTTTATCCGATGCAGGAGTCCGCTGAGCCGATTCAATTGCCGGATGGGCTTTCAAACAACCAGGATTGGAAGCAGCTGATCCAATCCGAAACTAAGCCGTGAACACCGATTTCGATGCCAGTTTCCGGACAACGCGTTGGACCCGCGTCCTCGCCGCGAAAGGTGATTCTGCGGAGTCCAAGTTGGCTCTGTCTGATCTGTGCGAAGCCTACTACGGGCCCGTTCACTCCTTCATTCGGCATAGTCCGCTCGGTAGGCAGGAGGACGAGGCCCGCGACCTGACGCACGAGTTTTTCTCCCGAATTCTGGATCAACCGGGGCTCGAATCTCTGGAGCGCGGTCGCGGAAAGTTCCGGAGTTATCTCCTTGGTGCGGTGAAGCATTTTCTGTCTGATCAGCGCAAGTTTCGGCAGGCGAAGAAGCGGGGTGGGGGGAGCGAGGTGGTCTCGATCGACGGCGAGGAGGGTCAGCAACTGCCAGCGGCGGAAGCGGACTCGACGTCGGACGCGAAGTTCGATCGAGAATGGGCGTTAGCCGTTGTGAGCCGAGCGACGGATCAGTTGGCTTCGGATTACGAAAGTGCTGGGAAAAATGAGTTGTTCGAGACGCTAAAACCTTGGCTGAACGGAAACGCGCCCGCGCTTTCTCAGGCTGAGGCCGCTGGTCAGCTCGGTCTGAGCGAAGGCGCGTTGAAAGTTGCGATTCATCGGCTTCGCAAGCGGTTTCGCGAGTCCGTGACGGGCGAAATTCGCGAAACCGTCGAGACCGACGAGGAGATTTCGATCGAGCTGAATTTCTTGATCGAGGCGTTGGGGCGCTAGGCCTGAATCGCCGCGAAGCACTCTTTGAATCCGCCTGCAAAATCGTTCGGACGCGCTTCGAGCCAGGATTCGATCACTGCGATCGGAAAATATTGGCCGAACTCCACTTCGCTCGCTGGCCAACGTGGTTTGCCGGAAACCTCAGCGCGAAACAGCTGAAGGAATTCGTTTCCATTCGATTCGCTCGGCGGGAGGTCAGCGACCTTTTCGACGGCCAGTTCGAGCCCGAGTTCTTCGCGCACTTCCCTGGCAGCCGCTGAGGCGAAATCCTCACCCGCGTCGAGGTGGCCGGACGCGCTCGACCCCCACAGGCCCGGATCGACGTCTTTCAGGCGAGAGCGCTTCTGCAAAAAGAGTTCGCCCGATTTGTTGAACGCGAAAATGTGGGCGGCGCGATGCAAAAGGCCTTCCCGATGAACCTCGGCACGAGTTTTCTGGCCGATCACCTGGTTTTCCGAATCAACGACATCAAAAAGCTCATCGCCGCGCTGAGGATTGTCTTTGAGTTCGTTGTCGTCGAGCAGATTCGTCAGTCTGACCCACTGTTGAAGATCGACTTGCTCGGCCCTGACAGATTCCGAAAGTCCCAGCTCATTTGTAATCGATTCCCAGCGCTCGCGATCGATATCGAGACACTTTCGAAGCTGTTTTCGGCGCTGCGAAAATCCTCGGCGCACCGTCGCGTCGAAAAGTCGGTGATCATAAACTGGTAGGCTTCCCGCTGGACGCGGAGTGAGCCGGATCACGGTCGATTCGATCTTTGGTCGTGGGAAAAAGCACTCGGGGACGATGTTTTTGAGCATCGAAACTTCCCAGCGTGCCTGGACGCGCAGCGTGAGAATTCCGAAGTCTTTTCCGCCTGGTTTCGCGCAAATCCGCTTCGCCACTTCGCGCTGAAGCATTAAAACCGCTTCACAAACCGGCGAGTGCGGCCCGAGGAAATTTCGGATGATTTCGCCGCCAGCGGAGTAGGGGAGATTGCCGATCAGCTTGACCGGTTGCCTCGGAAAAAGGGAACGCGCGTCGAACTGGCAGGCGTCCATGTTGTGGATTTCAACCGAAGGACGATCTCCGATTTCCTGGGCGAGAAAAGCGGCGAGCCGGCCGTCTTTTTCGATCAGTGTCAGGTTCTCGGAGCGTTGGAGAATCTCCCTCGTCAGCCCGCCTGCGCCGGGACCAACTTCCACGATGTGGTCGCCTTCCTCGATCACCAGCTGCTGGACGATCCAGCGGCAAATGTTTTGATCGATGAGAAAATTTTGCCCGAGTTTTCGGCTCGGGATGAGTCCAATTCCGGCGAAAAGTGCCTGAAGCTCAGTTAGGGTCATTGACTTCTGGCCGTTCTACCAAACAAAATCTCCGCCAGAGCTTCAGCAGCTGCTGGCGGAGATCGGAAAATTACGAAGGCTAAGCCAACTTCACTTCTGGCACGACGTACGGCGCGCGGTATTCGCGGGTCGCCAATTTGTTCGCCGCAGCATCAAGATCGCCGTTACCCTCAAACAACTCGGTCTTCGGATCGAACTTCAGCAGTGGGCCCATCGTGATGGTCTTGGCGTTGATGTCGACCTCATTTTTATCAAGGTGATCAGCCATCGCGTCGTAACGAGCCGTGAGCGTTTTGTCTTCTTTGATCCGCTCGCGAATCTCTCCATCGGTCGCGGCTTCGCCGAGTTGATGTGAAATCAAACCGCTGTGGCACAGCGCGGAAGACAGGTGAGTCTCTTCGCAATCGGCGGTCTGGATCTCCCGCTTTCCTGCGCGAACGGCTTCGATGAAGTTCTGGAAGTGATCGCCGCCTCCACCATCAAACGTTTTGATCTGTTTGCCGTCGTTGTCTTTGACGCTCGTTTTGCCGCCCGATGAGCAGTAAACATATCCGCCTTCGCATTTCACGACCACCGCGATGCCGCTCATGTCCGGAAACTCTTCCGGCTTGTTCATGTTCTTGCCCCAGGACTTCTGCCCTGCCTTGTCTTTGGGTAGGCCACGGGTTTCGAAAATCAGGGGAGCCGGTTCGTATGCGTGGTAGACGATTTGCGTGTTTGGAGTCTCGCCATCGTCCTCATAACCGAGTCGGCCACCGATCGAAGCGACCATCGGCGAGAGTTCGTTTGCTCCGAGGAACCAGCGAGCGACATCCATTTGGTGAATGCCCTGATTTCCCATATCGCCATTGCCGTAAGCGTAAAACCAGTGCCAATCGTAATGGAATCGGTTCCGGCCCATCGGTTCTTCGAGCGGAGCCGGCCCACACCACTTGTCGTAGTCGACGTTGTCTGGAATTTTTCCCC
This sequence comes from Verrucomicrobiales bacterium, assembly GCA_047620505.1. Classification (GTDB taxonomy): domain Bacteria; phylum Verrucomicrobiota; class Verrucomicrobiia; order Verrucomicrobiales; family DEV007; genus JBLHKS01. Next base: position 20,075 of record JBLHKS010000036.1, read on the forward strand.
CTTCAGACCCGACCTGCCCGATTGATGCCCGCGGTTTGTAGCAGAGCCCTTTGACGTATTCGATTTTCCCGATCTCGCCATCGTGAACGTACTTTACAGCGGCCTGGATCGACTTCATCGACCGGCTCTGCGTGCCGCCCTGGCAAAGAAGCCCGGTGTTCCGAGACAAATTGACCAGCTGGCGGCCTTCCCAGACGTTGTGAGAAATCGGCTTTTCGATGTAGGCGTGTTTGCCGGCTTGAAGCGCCCAAATTCCGGACAGCGTGTGCCAGTGGTTCGGTGTGGCCGAGGTGAAAAGATCGATCGCGTCTTCGTCGAGCATCTCGCGCATGTCGACGTAGCCTTTGACCTTGAGGCCTTGACTTTCCGACCATTTTACGACGCGAGCTTCGCGAACTGCCTGGTCGATGTCGCAAACGGCCGTGATCGCGACGCCGTCCTGTTTGCCGAATCCGCTGAGGTGCGCATTGCCTCGGCCGTTAACGCCGACAACTCCGACGCGGATCCGATCGTTGGCTCCAATCACTTTCGAATGGGGCAACGCCAGCGCGGCACCGAATCCGGCAGCTTTTGTGAAGAAGCTTCTTCTTGTGGAATCTGTGAGGTTTTTCATCGTGAAAGGACGTTTAGAGGGCAACTCGGCGAGCACAAGGGGGAAAACTCACGATTCGGGCTGGATCGGCCCGATATAATCCGTCGCGACGACGATGTTGTCGAACCAGACGCGGCTGACGTGGCCCTTCGGAGCTTTCGTGAGATAGACGTAGGTTCAGAGGTAGTTGATCGCGAGTTTGTCGGTCGATCGCCATTCGAATCCCTCGAAAACCGAATCAGCATCCGCGTCAGGCGCCCACCAGCCGCCTTTCCATTTTCCCTTCGGAAAACCGGGCCCGGCATGACTCACTACCTGTCCATCGCGCCGCCAGAGCTTGCCGTCGATCCAGAAAGCCTGCTCGCCGTTGGATTTGCCGACGTCATTCATTTTGATCATCATTTCGACACAGATCCATTTGTCCTTTTCGATTTTTGGCTTGTCTACGTGGGTTAGAAACGGCGTGCCCCAATATTTTCCGCTACCGTGCCGATGCATGCCTTGCCAATAGGAGTAAAAATCCCAAGCCCAGTCTTTTCCGTAAGGCTCGACACCGCTGGTGAAGCGTTTTGAGCCGTCCGGCCGATTTCCAGCGCCGCCTTGAGGCCAGCGAGTGGGTGGGTTGAATCCGCCGAGGTGCGTGCCGAAATGATGAAGATCAAAGCAGTCGGAATCGAACTTCACGTACCAGCGGGCGTGGAGTTTTTCGTAGCCGGGGAGCAGCTGGCGGTAAAGCGATCCGCCTTCGCCGTCCCCGCCGGTGTGGCTCATGAGAAGCGAATTGGGATCTGCAGAATTCGGCGCGGAATCCGCGGAAAATGAAAAATCTTCAGGCCGGGAGTCGTTCCAGCGGGCCAGCAGCTGCTGGAGGTCAGGTTCGTCGAATCGCTCGACGAAAACGACGCGTTCGTCGGTCTCGATTTTGGCGTCGCCAGGAAATCCGGAAGCAATTCCGGCTTGGCCTTCGGGCAGTTCGGCCAGCGCCCAGGGCGCAAGAATGAGGAGGAGGAAGAAGAAAGGAAGCGATCTCACGCAGGCGGTTTAGCAGAAACTCGGCGCGATTGAAAGCCTCCTGATTGCTGACCCGACCAATCTGCAATTCGAGAACGGCAGATTGATCGGTATCCAAATTTCAGCGAGAACGGCGGCTTAGCCGATTGCCGTTAGCAGCTTATCGCGCCGCTTTCGCGCATTCTCCAAGTCCTGCGTTTTCAAGCTGATCCGCACGCGCTCCGTCGTGTAATCCGGCTTGTGCAGAGTGAAATGGCACCACCAGGTGCCGCGATTGTTCCAGAGGTGATGATTCGGGTTATCGACGTTCACGCGCACGCTCAATTTAGCGCGCGGCTCGGTCGCCGCCTGTTTTTTGTCTAATGTCTTACTCATTATATGATGCGATGGTTTTTGGTTATTTTCACCGCATCAGGATTACGTGGGCGGACACAAAAAAGCCGTCAGTTCCTGCAAAACAGGGACGGACGGCTCAACTATCTTGAATCCGCTGGAGAATTCTGTTCGAACACCGCCAGCAGCTGCTGACTCGTTCGCACATCGAAGATCATCCTTTTTATGGAACAACTTTCAAGGCACCTTGGCTTCTCCATTGCCAGGTTGCCGGGTCCCACTCCTCAAGTTTTACCCTGAAAAGCAGCGCCACTCCTGATGCTGATTGGACACTAGCGGGAATCTCAAGAGGCGCAACTTCTGGTTTTGTCATACAAGAAAAAATCGGCGGATCGATCGGCAATATAGGTTTGACTAAATAAAATAGCCGTGCCTATTTTTACGATGACCAAATTTTCCAGTGCGCTCAAACTCCTAACTTGCTGTGTCGCCGTTCCCGCTCTTGCCGAAAACCCTGACAAGTCCCAATTCAACCTTTTCAATCCGGTTCCTGAAGGCCAGCTTCGCGAAATAATCGGCGATCGGCCGGACCGCACCGAAAGCCCGACCACGGTCGATGCAGGCCACATCCAGATCGAGGCGAGCTTTGCCGATTTTGCCCATGATAAAAGTGGGGGAACCGAATTCTCAGCGATCACAGCAGGGGCGACCAACTTGCGGATCGGCCTCCTCAGTGATCTCGAATTGCAGGTGCTTTTCGACGTTTGGACGCGCGAAGAAATCGGAGTCCGGGGGTTGCCAGAAGAGGTAACCGAAGGATTTTCTGACATCACCCTGCGGCCAAAGCTCAACATCTGGGGTAACGACGGCGGTTCGACTGCGCTCGCGATCATGCCTGCGGTAAAAATCCCGACCGGGAGCAAACTCAGCGTAGAGGAAATCGAAGGTTCGATCATCGTTCCATTTGGAATGGACCTGACCGAACGCTTCGGATTAGGCCTGATGGCCGAGGTCGATTGGGTTTACGATGAGGAAGATCGCGGTTACGAAACGGAGTTCGTTCACACCGCGGTGCTGGGCTACGATTTGAACGACAAAATCGGAATCTACGCCGAGTACATCGGCGTTTCCGGTTCAAACAATTATCAGCCGTATTTTAGCGGGGGAATGACCTTGGGAGTCTCTGAAAACGCCGTGTTCGACCTCGGCGCAGTTGTCGGGTTGAACGAAGACGCGAACGATATTCAGATCTTCACCGGCATTACGGTTCGATTCTAAGTTCCCGGGTTTCGCCAAAATCGACGCGACTGCGATTGCGAAATCGCTTGCTCTCCTTACCAAGCGCAAAAACAATTCCGCCATGAAATCGAAGCTACCAATCGCCTTGGTCCTGATTCTTGGAGCGCTTGCCGCCTTTCTTTTTGCGCAGGACGCAAAAGAGGAAAAAACCCGGATCGTCCTCATCGCCGGGCAGCCGAGTCACCCCTCGGGCCAGCATGAATTCAACGCTGGATCGGTCATCATCGCGCGCTCCCTCAATGAAAGCGGATTGCCGGTTCAAGTTGACGTCGTTCACAACGGCTGGCCCGAAGACGAGTCGATTTTCGACGGAGCAGCTGCTGTCGTGATCTATTCCGATGGAAATGCCCGCCACCCTGTCAACGGCCACGAAGAATTCCTCGATAGGCTCACTGAAAAAGGCGTCGGCGTCATGCTGATGCACTACGCGGTCGAAGTCCCCGCTGGCGAGCAAGGCGAGTATTTCAAGAGGTGGATCGGTGGTCACTACGAAGCCGGTTTCTCCTGCAATCCGCACTGGACCGCGCCGTTGGAGCCGAAATCAGGTCACCCGATCTCAAACGGCGTGCCGGCCTTTTCCGCGAATGACGAATTTTACTACAGCATGCGTTTCGCCGATCCTAAGATGGCTGTGGGGATCTTGACGAGCACGCCAACTCGCGAGCGTATCAATCGCTACATCCATTGGACGCCAGCGGGCGAAAAGAACCTTGGTAAGAAGCAGTCGCTGATGTGGGCCGTGGAGCGCGAGGACGGCGGTCGCGGAATCGGCTTTACTGGTGGCCACTGGCATCGAAATTGGGCGATCGACGATTTTCGCCGCGCAGTTCTCAATGCGATCGTCTGGACGGCAAAAATGGAGGTTCCTGAAGGCGGTGTGGAGTCGGCTGCTGTTACCGAGGCTCAGCTCAATGAGAACCTCGACGAGAAGAAGAAGATGGAGCACATCGCGCTTCCAGCGCAGTCTGATTTGACGCAGCCAGCGGCGGAGAAAATTGATTATCGTTGGCCGGGAATGCCTAAGGGGTAGGTTCCCGATTGGGTTGAACCTGAAAATGCGCATTCGGTCAATGTCACACCCTTCGCCACAATGGGTTGTGGAATCCGAGGTCGTCGGCCGCAAGCCAACTTTGGTTTGAGGTCCCGACTTCGCACTGCTCGACACACCGCTTGGCGGTCTATCTAAGCGACGTCAATTTTCCGGAAAAATTGAACGAGAGGCGAGTTCTCCAGGCAAGCCGTAAGGGTCTGTTGCCCGACGCTGTTTGGCAAAGTAGTGCTGGCTTCCAACCGCCATTGGCCGGTCGGCGAGGGAACACATCGAAGACATGATCCGGCTCTTCGAGGCTCTCGGCGGCTGGAAGCCACCACTGCAAAGCCCCGCTGCCGCTGTGCAACAGGCCCGTAAGGCCCGTTCTTTCGTATTTTAGAATACGCCAAGCTAGATTGCTCACAATCCCCCGAACTCCGGGGGATGAGAAACAAATTTTGGTCGGAAAGGATCTCCTTGGATCCTGGTCCGAGAGGCCTCAGTTCATTCCGCCAGAACGCATCAGGCCAACCATGACTCCTTGAATCACGAGTTCCGCTGCGGGGATCAAATTCGGATAATCTGGGTTTTCAGCTTGGAGAAACGGGCGCTGTTGATCGAGGATGAATCGCTTGAGCGAGGTTTCGCCATCGATGAGCGCTGCCACGATGTCTCTTGGACGTGGGTCTTTGTTTTCCAGAATGACGACATCGCCATCTAGAATGTGCGCGCCAGTCATCGAATCACCGCGAACTTTCAGAGCAAAGGTGTCTGCACTTCTTGAGATGCCCATGATAACGGGATCAACTGCGATCAGCCCTTCTCGTTCTTGGCGTTCATCGGTGGACATTCCAGCGGCAATGCGCCCAAAAATGGGAACGCTGATCAGATCCGAATTATTTCCCACTTCATCAGGAAAAATGACGGCTCTCGCTTTGCCAGGAAGGCGTTTAATCACTCCTTTTTTCTCCAGAGCTTTCAGATGGCTGACGGCTGCGGTCTGACTTGAAAATCCAAAATGGTTCTGGATTTCCCGGGTCGAAGGCATGATGCCTGTTTCGCGGTGGTAACTTCTGAGAAAGTCGACTAATTCTTGCTGGCGTTGAGTAAGGGTCATAGGTCAAAATACGGGTGTTCGATGGAACACTGGCGACAATTGTGCAATCGCGCAACTAAAAAGTGAACTTTTCTGAAGAAAGTTGCGATTGAGCCCAGAGCCCCGAGAATCGCCCGGTTAAATGAAATATTCATCGCTCCTAATCTATTTGTTGATCGCCTTTTTGGTTCGGGTTTCGAACGCGCAGGAAGCCGCACCGAAAGAACCAGAAGTCGCTCCCCAGCCGACCAGAAATGCTACTGGTCTCCAGATTGGCGTCGCCGACACCAAGGATCTGCAGTTTCCAGATGGGACAGAGGATCTGGCCGAAAAGGGGGCCCTCGCCGCGGCCGACCGCGAATGGGCGAAATCTCGCGAGATCTATTTGGAGATCCTTGAGAAGGACCCGGACAACGCTTTAACGCTATCGAATCTCGGAGCGATCGAGTTTCGGACCGGCAATCTCGAGAAGGCGGTCGAATATCTTGAGTTTTCTTTGCGCGAGGCACCGACAATCGCGCAAAACTGGCTGACGCTCGGGCTCATCCACTATCGGCAGGGACATTCGAATCTCGCTATTTCTTCACTGACTCGTTCACTTCACGAAGATCCGGGCGATCCGCGCGCGCACAATTATCTCGCCATCGTTATTCGAGAGCGTGGTTGGAATCTCGCCGCAGAAACGGAATTGCAGCGGGCGATTGTTCTGGATCCTGGCTACGCCGATGCCCACTTTAACCTCGCTGTGATGTACCTCGACAAGACGCCACCCGCGCTTGAATTGGCTCGTCGCCATTATCATGCTGCCCGGGATTACGGCGCGGAACCGGACGAATCGATTGTTGCAAAGCTGAAGCCGCCGGCTCCAAAAAAGGAAGGGGCTACTGATTCTGATTCCGATTCTGAGCCTGAAGCCGAAAAAGAAACTAAAGAGCCCTGACATCACAATAAACTGCACTTTGATTCATTCATGATTCGCGTTCGAATTCTCGCTTTGTCAGGAGCCCTCGTGGCCCTGTTCGCCTTTAGCTCTTGCCAATCAAACAACCCCGCCGCCGGTGAGGCCGGTTCCGGGAATCGATCCGGGGCGGTCGAAAACTCTGGTGGGCCTCGCCTCGCGAGTTACAGCCAAACTCCCGCGCCTACCGAAAATCTTGGGCCATCACCAAATGTCGGCGCTCCAGCCTATGTTGTAGTGAACGCTCGAACTGGGCAGCTGCTGGCATCCCGAAACCCGCATCAGCGGCGTGCAGTTGCCAGCACTCAGAAGCTGCTTACCGCGTTGGTTTTGATGGAGAAGCCAAATCTCGACGCCATGGTCACGGTCGCTCAGCCCGAAACCTGGGTCGCGCCCACCAAAATGGGGATCAAAGCCGGTCAACGTTTTCGCAAAGGCGATTTACTACAGGCGATGCTGATTCGAAGCAGCAACGACATCGCGCACTGCCTTGCTCGGTCGCATGCCGGCAGCGAATCTGCGTTTGTTGGTCAGATGAATCGCAAAGCGAGGGAGCTGGGAATGCGCAATTCGCGATTCGCAAACCCTAGCGGCCTGACCGCTCCAGGCCAGTACTCGTCAGCCTACGATGTTTCGATTCTCGCAACTCACGCGTTGAACAATTCCTGGATTCATCGGGTTACGCAGACGCGTGAGATCGTTTTTAAATTTCCTGACGGATCCACAAAGCTGATTTCCAACACGAATAAGCTGCTGCGGACTTCTCCCTATTGTGTTGGGATGAAAACGGGCTACACGTCGCCTGCAGGGCGCTGCCTGGTATCGGTTGGGAAAAAGGATTTCAAGAAGGTGATCGTCGTCGTGCTTGGGAGTCAGGTTCCGGATATCTGGGACGAATCCAAAGCGCTGCTTCATTGGGCTCTTGAGATCGAGGACCCGCCTTCAGCTTAGGTTTTTTGGCCGCAGCCATGCGCGATCCGGAATCCGAGCTCAATCAACTGCGCGAACAGTCGCTGCTGCGTAAATTGCGCCGGATCGAAGCGGATGACGGAATTGAAATCCGCGTCGCCGGGCGTGAGCAGCCTCTGATTCAATTCGCCTCGAATGACTATCTTGGACTCGCCGCATCGGCTGAATTGAAGGCCGCTCTTGCGGAAGGGGCTAACCAATTTGGGGCTGGCGCTGGCGCATCGAGGCTGATCACTGGAAGTCACGCCGCGCACGACGATCTTGAGCAGCTGCTGGCGGAGTGGAAACGAACGAAACGAGCTCTGACGTTCTCCAGCGGCTTCGCAACCGCGCTCGGAACCCTGACCGCAATCTTAGGCAAAAACGACTTCGTCATTCTCGATAAACTTTGCCACGCCTGCCTCATCGACGGTGCTCGCCTCAGCGAAGCCACGATTCGCGTTTTTCCTCACAACAATCTAGATCGACTCGACAGCCATCTGCGGTGGGCGACGGAGCGTGCGTCGGAAAACAGCCGAGTTGTCGTCGTTACCGAGTCGGTTTTCAGCATGGATGGCGATGCTGCGGATCTGGCTGGGATTGTCGAGCTCAAAGACCGCTACGGAGCGCTTCTGCTGGTTGACGAAGCTCACGCCGTTGGCCTGCGAGGAATCGAAGGACGAGGGCTAGCTGACGAGCTCGGCCTTGCGGATCGCGTCGATTTCCAGATGGGCACGTTGAGCAAAGCAATCGGTGTTTCGGGAGGCTACCTCTGCTCCTCAGATGCGTGGATTGACCTGGTTCTAAACCGGGCGCGCAGCTTCATTTATTCAACTGCTCCACCGCCCGCGATCGCCTCAGCAGCTGCTGAGTCAATTCGTCTGATTCGTGGCCGGAAAGGGGATCTACTTCGAGAAAAACTGGCCCGAAATATTTCCCAACTCGGTGGAAAAAGCCCGATCGTTCCTCACCTCGTTGGCGAGTCCGAGGCGGCACTCAAGCTAAGCCAAGAACTAGAAAATAATCACGGTTTTCTCGTTCCTGCGATTCGCTACCCGACCGTTCCTCGCGGCACAGCTCGACTGAGAATATCGCTGAGCGCACTTCACTCCAGTGAACACATTCAAAGCCTCGCCAACGCTCTTAGCGTGGTCTCAGATTTCTCATAGACTTCGCTAGCAGGCGGCGCGTTATTTTTCTTAACTTGGACTGGATTCAACTCACTCTTCTCGCCGCGCTCGGAGTCATCGGGGGCATTCTGAACGTCATCGCAGGCGGCGGTTCGCTGCTGACGATGCCCACGATGATGCTGATGGAAATTCCCGGCCCAGTCGCGAACGGTACTAACCGAATCGCGATTCTTGCCCAAAATATCAGCGCCATCGCTGGCTTCTGGCGCAAAGGATTCTCCGATTTCAGGCTTAGCCTGACGCTCGCCCTCGCCGCTATTCCTGGCGCTGTGCTAGGCGCTTGGACCGGAACAAAAATCGAGGGTGTGCTCTTCAATCGAATCCTCGCTGGAATCATGATTGGCGTCATCGCGCTGATGATTTTTAAGCAGGTCAGCGCGCGGAAAAAATCGGCCACCGCGTCAGCGATTGCTGAAGACCGCTCCAACAAAACACGCCTCATTCTTGGGCACATTTGCATGGTCGGCGTCGGCTTCTACGGCGGCTTCATTCAGGCAGGTGTGGGCTTCCTCCTCATGGCCGTGTTGCACAACATCATGGGGCTCGATCTCGTCCGCGTGAACATGCACAAAGTCTTCATCGTCGCCGTCTACACAGTCGTCGCGTTAGTCGTCTACATCGCGCGAGACAAGATACTCTGGGCCGAAGGATTGGTCCTCGCAGCCGGGATGGCTACTGGCGGCTGGATCGGTGCGAACTTGAGCGTTAACAAGGGCGAAGGCTTCATCCGAGTCGTGCTCTACCTCACGTTAACCGCGATGGCGATCAAGTTACTTTGGGGTTAAGCTCGCGTGTGGACCGGCTCGGTGAGGAGAACCAATTGCAACGCCTCGCGCTCGATTTTTTGAGCGAGCTTGAGCGTGCCGAAGCCGAATTGATCTGCTGGGGATTCACAGGAAGCGCGCTAGGCGAAGACGAGCTGCGCCGACACGCCGAATCGTTTCTCGAAAGTCGCGAGCAAGCCGATTTCAGCTCTGAGCAGCTGCTGGCTTTCCTCAGAACTCGGAAACTGCTTTTCGATCTCGCTGGCGGTGCCCGAACTCGAATGGCGGAGACGATGCGGCTGCTTGCGCGGCTTAAACTTCTCGTGCCGAAACGAATGCAAAAACTCGCTTGGTTAGCTTCCCCGGATCTGGTCAACGACTACCGACTTTCGATCGGTCCGCGTGCTCGTCCACGCCGCGATCTGGATCCTGACACGGCCGTAAAGTCGCTTCCGCTTGGCGAACGTGGAATGCGGGCGGCGAGCCTCTTGGCCTCACGTTTTCAACTTTCCGGATTCCAAGTCCGCGCGACGGAACGACTTCTCGAATCTGCTCAGCAAGGCGAAACGACCGGGACGATTATTTGTGCCGGAACCGGAAGCGGGAAGACCCTCGCTTTCTACCTGCCCGCGCTGTCTTCGATCGTGGACAGTATCGATGGAACTTACTGGACGAAGGTGCTCGCGATTTATCCTCGGACTGAGCTGCTCAAGGACCAATTTCAGGAAGCCGTCCGCGCTGCACGCTCGCTGAGCGCCGAACTTGGCTCACGTCGCGGAGGCAGGCTTCTCCGCATCGGCGCGATTTATGGCGATGCGCCGAAATCGAGCAAGCGACTGAAATGGAGGAAAGCGACCTACGGCCGAATCTGTCCCTACCTTCGATGTCCGGATTGCGACGGCGAATTGATCTGGTTGGAAACAGAAATCCAAGCCGGCCGCGAGTCGCTCAGTTGCCCGATCTGCCGCGATGCGCTTCGGGGAGTCGATATCGGCCTGACACGACACGAATTGACGCGGCGTCCGCCTGACATCTTGTTCGTGACTTCCGAGATTCTGAATCAGCGCATGGCCGATTCGGAAATCGCTCCGCTGCTCGGCGTCGATGTTAAACCCGAGCGGCGGCCGCGGTTTGTCCTGCTCGACGAAGTCCACACCTACGTTGGCGTCGCTGGAGCGCAGTTTGCGATGTTGCTTCGGCGCTGGCTAAAACGCAGCGGAGCTAAGCCGACTATTGCAGGCTTGTCGGCCACGTTAGGCGAGCCTGGTCGGTTTTTTGCCGAGCTGACTGGTTTGCCGCGTGATTCAATCACAGAAATCTCGCCGACCGATGATGAACTTGAATACGAAGGTGCCGAGTATCAACTCGCCCTGCGCGGAAGCCCGGTTTCGAACGCCTCGCTGCTTTCGACGACGATTCAAACGGCGATGCTGCTGGGTCGCATGCTCGATAAACTGGGAAACTCCGTCAGCGATCACGTCTTCGGCGCAAAGTCCTTTATTTTCACGGATGACCTCGACGTGACGAATCGGCTTCTCTTTAATCTTCTGGATTCTGAAGGCCGAAATCCGTCGACTGGAAATCTCATTCAGGGGCGCGTTCCGCTGGCTTCGCTTCGAGGTTCCGACCAGCCAAACGCGGTTGAACGGGACGAAAACGGCCAACTCTGGGCTGCGTCTGAGCAAATTGGACATGCGCTCAGCGGCGAGGATCTCGACGCGTTGCGGATCGACCGTGTTTCGTCTCAGGATCCAGGGTTGAACGCGGATTCGGAGGTCGTCGTCGCAACCGCGAGCCTCGAAGTCGGCTACAACGACCTGGACGCTGGCGCGATCATTCAGCACAAAGCGCCTCGCGATGCAGCGGTGTTCGTCCAGCGCAAAGGCCGGGCTGGTCGCCGCTCAATCTGTCGGCCGTGGACGATTGTGGTTCTGTCAGACTGGGGAAAAGATCGCCAGGCATTTCAGGGATTCGACCTTCTCTTTTCACCTCAGCTGCGTCCGCGTGAGCTTCCGTTTCGAAATCGCTACGTCCTCAAAATGCAGGCCTGCTACGCGATGATCGATTGGTTAGGGCTGAAGTTTGACGAGTTGGGCGGGGTTCCTGCTGGCTCAGCCTGGCTGGATCTCTGCGCTCCAGCTCGGAACGAATCTCAGGCGCGCCGCCAGCAGCTGCTGGCCGGAATTTTTCGCAATCTCCTAACCGACGAAGCGGAGCAAGCTGAATTCACGGCTTACCTCGCCGAAGCACTTCGGATTTGCCCGACGGAGGTTGGATCGCTTCTCCGAGAGGCTCCGCGTTCGATTTTTGGCGCGGCGATTCCGACCGCGATCCGGCGTTTGGAAACGCAGTGGGCGTTTCGCGGTGAAGTCGGAAAAGATCTTCAAGCACCCAACTCGCCTCTGCCGGAATTCATCACCGCAAACCTGTTCTCGGAGCTCGCCACGCCGGAAGTCCTGATCCATCTGCCTGACTACCTCGGTGAGCCGCGTGGGCCTCATCGAATGCCGGTTCTTCAAGCGATGCGCGAATTTGCGCCGGGGCGCGTCAGTCGGCGATTTTCGATCGGGTCCGCTCAGGAACGGCACTGGATTCCGATCGAACAAGACGACGAAGCTGAGTCGGAATTCAGTGTGGACTCGATTTTGGCTGAGGAGCACCGGGACGTGCTCGGGACGTTCGAGTTGACCGATGAAAACGGCTTACGATTCAAGGCTGAATGCTCGCGGCCTCACTGCTTTCAGCCTGTTCTCGCGTCGAAATCGGTCTCTGACAGCTGCAACAGCGTCTTGGCGTGGTCCAGCGAAATGGTCCCTCCGCTGGTTGGTTCGAAACGCTTTGAGCCGCTTCCGAAATGTTGGAGCGGGTTAGTTCGCGAGTCTGAGTTTTATTTGCATGCACGCCAGGCACCGCTCGAGGTTCGCCGATTCGCATACGGGGCCAAAGCCAGTTTCCGCGGTGAAGACGGCGCTAACCGGCATAAGCGGATTCATTTCGTGAACGCCGGTGAGACGAAATCGCGTCGAGCGTTAGGCTTCATTCTCGACGTTGATGCGTTGCGAACCAGGCTGGCGGTTCCGCGGCTTTCGAAGCAGCTCGAAGTCTTCAAAAAAGGGCTGCCTGCTCTTCGCGTGGCTCGATTTCGCGATGGAATTCAGGAGGCCGCCGAGCTTGATGGTTTGGCGAACTATTTTCAGCGGCAGTGGATTTCGCAGGCCGCGATCGGAGCCGTCGTGCTCACTGCGCATGCGCATGACGAGGATCTTGAGCAAGCTTCGGCGCGTCTGATATCGGGCGATCTGCCTTCGGCGCTTCGGCGGGTGTTGGAGATCGCGTTTCAAGTCAACGACTCCAATGTTGCTCGAGGAAACCGAGCCGTCCGCGAAGTGTTCGGCGTTTTCGCGAGTCCTCAAACTGTCCGAGCAGTCGTCCAGCAGCTGCCGGTTCTTTGGGAAGTGCCGGGGCTCGATTGGGATCGCTGGTTGGCCATGCGAATTGGCTCGAGTTTTGGGGCGGCGCTGACCGGTGCCGTTGCTCAGCTGCTGCCGCAAACCGAAGCTGGCGACGTCGTGATCGATCTGGAAATGAAGGAGCACGACGGTCCACCGGGAGAGCTGGATTTGGACGTTTGGCTTTCGGAGAGATCGATCGGTGGCGGCGGTGTGATCGAGAAGCTCGCCGGTCAGAAATCGTCCGATTTTGCTGAAGCTTTCTCCGCTCAACTCGAGCCTTCCGATGGCGAACGTTGCGACGGCGAGCTAAGCCGGTTTCTGGGGCTTGCGATGGATGAGGAAAGCGATGTTTCCGGACTGGTCGCCCGTTTTCGTGCCGGGCAGTCCCATGCGGATCGAGTTTCGGCGTTTGCCGAGTTGCGAGAAGCACTTCCGGCGGCTGGAATCGCCCCTCGCCACGCTGTTGTCAGCGCGATTGGCCACCGGATTCTTCGACCTGGTTCTTCCGCGAAGACGGACGCGTTCGTTAACGAGTTACATCGGTTTTGGGTGGCTTGTGAGGATCGCTGGGCTCTTGAACTCGATTCTCGAACAGCAGCTTGTCTGGCGACTCGACATGAACCGATTCGGAAGTTGGCGATCGAGGTTTTTGGGAAATCCGAGGCGGTTCTCGATCGTTCGGAGTTCTTCAATCTGGTTTACGCTCAGTACTGGCCAAGAGGAGCGCAGGCGGCTTCTTCCAAACAGGGCAGGCAGAACGAATTCCAGACTTTGCCTGACGATGACCCTCGAATTCTCCGCCAAGTTCTGGCTTCCTGCGTCGGCCGGTCCGTTGAGGCTGTCGATTCACCAGCTCCGGAAATCTCGACTACGATTGTCGAAATGGAACCAGCCTTGGCGAGATTTTTCGGCCTTGGCAATGACCTGAGTTTTCCGGCCAAAGCAGAGGATTGGCATGCGGAATTCATCGAGCAGGCGTTGAGCCAGAATGCTCGGTTCGTTCTTCCTCGCGAGTCGAACGGCGAACTGATCTGGTACGCTGGCTGTGCGGATGATCGAGACCGCCGAGTTCTGAACGAGGCGCTCTGGAGCTTCGTCGGACCTTCCGATACGGATTTTCTGAGGCGAGAATCGAAAGCATCGGATGGCGACCTCTGCGAAGCCGCTTTCGCGGACTTGGTCGGAGCCAGATTCTTCAAATTTCGGGTTATTGGTTCAGGAAAGGATCGCGTGGTTTGGGCGCTCCAGCATCTGCTGAAAACTCTCTGAAGAATCGACCGTCTCGGGCACAAAAAAACGCCGCTCCATCTGGAACGACGTTCGTAAACTTAGTTTTTGAGAAAGGGCGTTCGATCTACTCTTTGACCTCGATTTTCGAGACGACGAACTTCTCTCCTTTGACTTCTCCAGTTGCGACGACCTGCTTAGCGGCTCTGCAGATTTTGCGGTGGAAGGATTTTGCCTGACCGCTGAGTTCGAGCCATTTGCCTTCGATTTTGATGACGTCGAGGCAAGCTGTGGCGGTCTTGAGATCGCACTTGGCGCAAGTCGAAGTGGTCGTGACGGTCTTTTCTTCCGCCTGAAGGGCTGCTGGGCCGAGGATGAGCGAAAAGGTTGCGAGGGTTGCAAGAAGGATTCTCATGGCCCTCACAATACTGAGTTTTGGGATTGAGGCAAGTCTCCACTCAAAGGCGTCGGCACCGGCCAGCAGCTGCTGAAATTGCTTGAAAGGATTTTTCTTGATCAAGGGGCTGATTTGCGCCTTTCTCCGCCCTCCCTGTTCTCGCGCACTCATCCTATCTCATGGAGCAAACTTTCGACCACCCGCCTCACCATCCATTGCTCGAGCGCTACGCGCGAAAAAAGGAAAAAGAGCTGCTGAAGCCGCTGCGAAAAGAATTTTCGATCCTTCTTGGAGTCAGCGCATTGGAAAGCATCACTTCGTTGATTGAGGAACGGCCGGAATGCAATTTGCTCGTATTCGGCGTTGGAAATGACAGTGGACTCTGGTTAGCCACGAATCGACACCGCGGGCGGACTGTTTTTCTGGAAGATCACGAAGAATGGATGAACAAAGTGGGCGCGAATAATCCAGGAGCGGACATTCGGCTCGTACGCTATGGAACTCAGCTACGGGAATGGAAATCGCTTCTGAATTCATCGGAGAATCTGATGTTGGAGTTGGATGAAGACATTCTGGCGACTGATTGGGATATTATTCTGGTCGACGGACCCGCAGGAAGCCGATCAAAGGAGCCGGGTCGGATGAAAAGTATTTTCTCGGCGCGCCAGTTGGCGAAACCAGGGGCGAATGTCTATATCAACGACTGCAACCGGCGGCCGGAGAAGGCATTCGCTGATAAATGTTTTGGAGATACTACCCTTGCGGAGAGTTCGGGCAGGTTCAAAAGCTTCAGGCGCTATACGGTTTAGGATTGACTTGATTTGAGGAAAGAATTGCGTTGAACACCGCCTCCGCTATTTTCGCCGAATGTCAGATCGGAAAGTCGTTCTTTGGATCTTTGGGTGCCAGCGGTCTGGGACCACCGCAACCCTGAACGGACTCGGAGCGATGGCGAGTTCCGTGATCGCGTATGATGAGATCAACGATATCATTCACGACTGCTCGAAACTCGAAGTTCACAACGCAATTCGGCTTAAGCCCAATTCTGAGCTGGAGGCGATTTTTGCAAAACAGCGCGCTGAGGTAATCGTGGCCAAGCCGTTGATGGAATCGCAACGAGCGGCTGAATTGCTCGACGATTTTCCTAACTCGGTCGGTTTGTGGTTGCTTCGCGGTTACCGCGCAGTGGCGAACTCGATGATTAAGAAGTGGGGAACTGAGGCCGGTTTTGTTCAACTCCTGCCAATCCTGAAAGGGCAGGGGACGTGGCGAGAGGAAAATGTGCCTGATTGGGTTGTTGAAAAAGTTCATCAACACGCAAATCCAGAAATGCCGCATGCGGATGGCTGCGCATTATTCTGGTATGTCCGAAATGCGCTGTTTCTTGAACAAAATCTCGGCGCTCATCCGCGAATGGCTGTAGTTCAATACGAGCGACTCGTAACTGAACCGGGATACTTGTCTAAGCAGCTTAGATCGGTTGGAATTGAGTGCGGGCTGGATCCTGATTTCTATACAGCTGGTTCCTTGCACAAAGGCCGTGAAATCGAAATAAGTGAGCCGATTGCGGAGCTCTGTGATGACCTGGAAGAGAAACTTCTGAAGGCTGCGAAAGCGGCGGAATCTAGAAAACCATCAACGATCGCTTCACTTCGAAATTCACCGCGCGAGACGATCGGAAAACCCGGATTCTGGCGGAATTTGCCGGTTTTCCGTCGCGTCTACCGGGAAAGAGCCCGAGCAAACGAACTCCGGGCTAAGTGCGACGAGTTGCGTCGTCAGCGTGACGAATTCAAGCGCCGTCACGAAGCGACTCGGCAGCGACTTGAGGCAGTTCGCTCGATTGTATCCGAATCGTAATTGTGTGAGGGAATTCTAACCCGAATTGCAGAAAAAGCGTAACCTCCGGCGGGTCGCGATCCCGCTCCTCCCGGCCGCGGCCGGTTGTGCTTTCAAGTTACACCACGGAGGTTCCTTAAAGAAATTGATCACCCTGGAAAATATTCCCTCCACCTGGTAGTGCTCCGGGGTCTTCCGGTTATAAGCCGGGTGCTCTGCTTTTGAGCTACGAGTCAGTTTGAAAGTGGTGGGAGGTGGTGGTAACGCTCCACTCGTCAGCTTCCGACATGTTTTTTGACGGCGGTTTTACAGACCGCTTGCCGGATCATCTCCCGATGTATCGCCGGATTCCCGCAACTCCCGGGAATCCGCGCTTTGACTGCAAAGATTCAGACGTAGCTTGTTAAGCTTAATGCTTTGCAGACGACGCGGACTCCCGAGAAAATTGGATTCATTAATCTATATAGAACGAATCGTAATAGGCGATATCCTGACGGACGATTCAGTGTTTTGCAGGCACACCTTTTTCTGTGCTATGTTGTTAATTCCAATGATTTATGGATGATGGATTCGATCTAATGATTGAATTTGGGCGCAAAAAAACCTGCTTCCGGTTGGAGAGCAGGTTCACGGAAATCTCTTAGTTAAGAAATTTTACGTAATCCTGTTCCTTTCATTTATGACGTCATTGCCATAACAGTTGGAGTCGAACGCAACGGCATGCGCGGGATACAAATTCGCCGCACCGCGATATATCTTCGCGAGGAGCAAAAGCCATCCCTGGCGGCTCGGTTGAATTTCTATAGCTGTCTGAAACATCAAAGGATAATTTTTTGATTTAGCGGGCGGCTGTATAACATGGTTTCCGATCGAGGTCAAGCGTAATCTACTATATAAGGGCCATCAGGATTAGCCGGCGTTTGGACGCGGACTTGAAGAGACGGCCGGGAGCTCGAATTCGAGCGGAGCGGTTCGCGTAAGGGAACGAGGGGCAAGGGAGTCGAAAAGCGCGGAATCGGGACGTCCGAACCGCTCAGAAAATTTTCATCCAGCCAATTTGATCGGACAGTTGAGATTCAATCCCAACCGTTTATAGTCGAATTTTCGTCACGAACCGTAATCCAGGATACAATTCAGAAAAAGCCAATGTACTCTAGAATTCTGCTTTTCCTCGCCCTCTTACCGGCACTGGCGGCCTTTTTGCCGTTCCAGAGCCTCCACGGGCAGTCTGACATCCAAGTCGAACCTTATCAGACGCTGCGCGGCTCCGTCGGGTTCGCGACGACTCGGTTTTCAAAGCTCGGTCCTCAAGCTACGGGGATCGTCTACCAGCACGAGATCGCAACCTGGCACCGCGACAAGCGGCTGTTTCACTCCAGTTTCGCCTGTGGAGCGCCTTTGCTCGGGGATCTCAATCTTGACGGACTCCCGGACTTGTTCGTGACGGGTGGGCCAGCGAGCAACAAACTCTATCTCCAAGCTGGAAACCTCGCGTTTGTCGACGTCACAGCGAACCGAGTGGTCGCAGGCCACAATCTCTGGGCAAGCGGGGGCGTGATGGTCGATATCGATGATGATGGCGATCTCGACATCTACGTTTGCTACTACGACAGCCCTAACCATCTCTACGTCAATCAGCTCAAAGAAACCGGCCGGCTTGATTTCATCGAAATGGGCGCTCAATTCGGGCTCAATGTTAAAGACGCCTGTCTCGTTCCGGCTTTTGGGGACTACGACAACGACGGCGATCTCGATCTCTACATTCTCACTCATCAATTGCACCGCCTGGGCAGTCGCCCGATTACCCCGATCCCGCTTGTTGGCGGAGATGGCGGGACAAGGCCTGCGGTAGGAGGCGATCTTGGCCGGTATTTCGAATTGGAAGACGAAAAGACCGACGGAAAATGGATGTACAAGGAAGTTGGGCGCTCTGACTACCTTTTGAGAAACGACAATGGCCGTTTTGTCGATGTTGGCGAATCGGTCGGGATTCCAAAGCGTCCCGGGATGGGCAACTCGGCTGCCTGGTGGGATTTTGACCACGATGGTGATATCGATCTTCACGTCGGAAATGACTTCCTCGATGAGGATTTTCTGTTTCGAAACAATGGAGACGGCACGTTTACGGAGTCGCTCAAGGATGTCTTCCCTCATTCAACCTGGTTTACGATGGGATCCGTCATCACCGACCTGAATAATGATGGTTGGACCGATTTTGTGGTCGCCGACATGTTTCCGTCGACTCACTACAAGCAGAAAGCGTCGATGGCTTCGATGGGGAGCTTCACGGACGTCCTCTTGGCGAAACCGGGTGCTCGGCAAATCATGCGGAACGGCGTTTTCCTGAACTCAGGGGCCGGCCCGTTCAGAGAAGCGGCTTATCTTTCCGGGTTGGGCCAGACCGACTGGACCTGGGCGATCAAGAGCGGCGACTACGATCAGGACGGCCGTCAGGATTTGTTCTTCACCAACGGCGCAGCGAGAAATTTCAATTTCTCTGATCTTCCAAGTCTCGACCACGATGCCCTCGTTAACACAAGTCACTGGGATCGATACGAGAATGCGATTGGCCCGAAAATGGAGCAGAATTACGCTTTTCGAAACGCCGCCGATCTTCAGTTCGACGACGTTTCCGCCGACTGGGGGCTGAACCACGTTGGGATGACTCACACGAGTGCTCAGGGCGATCTCGATAACGATGGCGACCTCGACATCGTCACCTGCAACTTGGCCGACAAAGATGCTAACCCGAATGAGACGCTTCTCATTTTCCGCAATGACGGCCCGAACGGAAACAGCATCCGGGTTAAGCTTCGTGGAACGAAAAGCAATTCGATGGGCGTCGGCAGTGAAGTTCGAATCAAGACCGCCAGCGGCAAACAAGTTCGCCAACTTTTCCTCTGTTGGGGCTTCATGGATTCGGACCTCGCGGAACTCCATTTTGGTCTCGGCACGGATCCGAAAATCGACGAATTGCAGGTTCGTTGGCCAAGCGGGATCGTTCAGACGTTCAACAATCTCGGGGTGAACCAAACCTTCGTGATCACCGAGTCGGGCGAGTCCGCGCCGCCTGCTGAGCCGGTCACTCCCGAAACGTGGTTCACGGAAAACGAAGTCCTTGCCGAGCACGGACAAAAGGAAACCGATTTTGACGACTTCAGCCGTCAGTCGCTTTTGCCTTGGAAGCTCAGCCAATTCGGTCCTCCGATGGCTTGGGGCGATGTCGATGGCGACGGTGATGACGACTGCTACCTTGGAGGCTCAGCCGGGAAACCAGGCCGGATGCTCTACAATAAAATCAACGAAGGCGAACTCCGATTTACCGATTGGGTTCAGAAATCGTTCAAAGGGCATGAGGACAGCGAGGACATGGGCGCTTTGTTTTTCGATGCAGACGCGGATGGCGATCTCGATCTTTACGTCGCGAGCGGAAGCGTCGAGGCCGAAGCCGGTTCAGCTCTTTTGCGAGACCGGCTCTATCTTAATAATGGTTCGGGCACGTTTTCGACTGCTCAGGGCGCGATTCCTGATATCCGCGATAGCAGTTCCTCCGTAGCAGCTGCTGATTTTGATCGAGACGGTGATGTCGATCTTTTCGTCGGCGTTCGGTCAGACATTGGCAATTATCCGGACGCGGTCACCAGTCGACTGCTCGTGAATCAGGGCGGGATTTTTGAAGATCAAACTGAAGCCCTGGCTCCTCAGTTGATTGACTTCGGACTCGTGACTGGCGCGACTTGGTCAGATTTTGACAACGATGGCTGGGTCGATCTGGTCATCGCGCGGGATTGGGGGCCGATCAGTTTCTTTAAGAACAACGAAGGCTCTCTTGCTGATCATGCGGGTCCGGCTTTGGCTGACAATCAGGCGGGTAGAACTGGGGTTAACGACATTCATGGATGGTGGAACGGCGTCGCCGGAGCCGATATCGATAACGATGGCGATATCGACTACGTGGCGACGAATTTTGGAAAAAACATCCAGTACAGAGCTTCAGTTCAAGCGCCTGCTTTGATTTTCTATGGCGATATGGACGGCTCCGGACGGCGACACATCGTTGAGGCGATGTTTGAAAACGGGGTTTGTTTTCCATGGCGCGGGCTGAGCTGCTCGAGTCATGCGATGCCGTTTGTCGCGGACAAAATGAATAACAGTTATCATAATTTTGCCGCCTCGCCGATTTCTGATATCTATTCTGTCGATACGCTCAAGAAATCAACAATCGTCAAAGCCACCGAGCTGCGTTCAGGGTGGTTCATCAACGATGGAACCGGAACTTTCGAGTTCAAGCCGCTTCCACATATCGCCCAGATCGCGCCTTCATTCGGCGTCGTTCTGAACGACTTCGATCTAGACGGTTTTGTCGATTGCTACCTCGCGCAGAACTTCTGGAACCCCCAGATTGAGACCGCTCCGATGATGGGCGGACTCGGGCAGCTGCTGAGGCGAAATCCAGATGCCAAACCGGGTTCTAACGACTTTTTCATCCCGATCGAGCCGTTCGATTCTGGCGCGATCGTCCGGGGCGACGCAAAGTCCCTCGCAGTCGTCGACATCAACTCAGATCAATTGCCGGACCTGGTCGTTGGGGTGAACAACGAGGCTCCGAAAGTCTTCCTCAACCGCGCCACGGCGACCACGGAATCGCTGAAAATTCGGTTACGCGGTCCGGACGGAAATCCAGTTGGATTCGGCGCACGACTCAAGCTGGAGTTGGACGGCGTCCCGGTTCAAGTTCGCGAAATCACTGCCGGCAGCGGTTTTCTTTCTCAGTCTTCGAGCACACAATTGTTAGCTCGTCCCGCAAGCACGACTGGAACTGCGAAACTGGAAATTCGTTGGCCTGACGGCAAAGTTCAGAACTACGAGTTCCCCGCTTCCGAGCCGGAATTCGTGGCCGAAAAAGCCGAGCCAGAGCCGCCAGCAGCCGTTGAAGGTGGAGCAGCAGAAGAAGAGAACGGTGGCTAGTCGGCCTGTTCGAGACTGAAACGTGCTCGAGCTGCCGAAATAACTCAGGTTTTCGAGTTTGACGGCGACGCGACCCGGTCTCATCAGGAGATCGGCTGGGTGTCGGCGATTTCAGCAGTCGCGCTCCTCAGCCGTTCTTCCTCAGAATGAACATTAAGATTCTCTGCCGTCTGCTCGGCTCCATCCTCGTTCTCATCGCGCTGGCGATGGCTGGCTGTTTCGCGCTCGCCGTGACCGAGGCGATGATGGGACGGGACAACCACGCGATGCGGCCGATTGGTTTTTCGGCTCTGATTACGGCTGCCGTCGGGGCCGCGCTATTTTTCGCCGGCCGACGCGCGAGCCCTGAGCAGCTGCTGAGGAAAGAAGCGATCGCTGTGGTCAGTCTCGGGTGGATTTTCGCAGCATTTTTCGGCAGCCTGCCTTTTGTTCTGTGCGACGGCCCATTGAATTGGGTGCAGGCGTTCTTCGAGTCGATGTCCGGCTTCACAACGACCGGTTCGACCGTTATGACGGGCCTCGATACGATGGCCGACAGCATTCTTCTCTGGCGGAGCCTAACCCAATGGATTGGCGGGCTCGGGATCCTCGCGTTGATCGTTGCGCTGCTCTCGGTTTTCGGCTTGAACGGCAAATCGCTCTTCGGTGCCGAATCCTCGATCGACTTGAGCGATTCCCCGACCTCGCGGATCAAAGATCTGACCCTGCGCCTCTGGACAATCTACTTGGGATTGACGATAGTCTGTTGGTTAGGATTGTTTGCGGTTGGCCGAATGAGCGGGGCAAATCTATCGATTTTCGACGCGCTGCTTTACAGCCTGACCACCGTTTCTACCGGCGGATTCGCCCCGCATGACGCCAGCATCGCCCACTTCGACAGCATCGCGATCGAGGTCTTCATCTGCGTGTTCATCTTGATCAGCAGCCTGAGCATGATCCTCATCGTCAACCTGGCGCAGGGCAAATTTCGGCGGCGAAAAGGCAAAACCGAGGCCTATGCGCTCTTGGCGATCATCGGAGTCGCGTGGTTAGTCATTACGATTGACCTCTGGCTGAATCACCAGGCTGAAGGTTGGGATGCGGCGCGCACGGCGCTTTTCCCGGTTGTTTCGTTGAGCACCTCGGCTGGTTTCAGCTCAGCCGATTACGATCAGTGGCCGCTTTTTGCTCGCTTCACGTTGGTTCTGCTGATCGTCATCGGCGGTTGCAGCGGCTCGACCTCCGGCGGAATCAAAGTTTTCCGGTTGGTGGTGATGCTTCGCGTTTTACTTCAGGATGTGAAGAAGACATTCCGGCCCAAACAGGTCGTCGGGCTTCGCATCGACGGCCACAACGTGGATTCGGAATTTCAAAGACAGATTCTGAGCTACCTGGCCTTTGTGGCCGTGATCGTCATGGTTTCGATTCAAATAATCAGCCTGCTGGAGCCCGGAATCGAAGATCTGAATACTTCTTTCGGTGCTGTTTTCGCGACGTTTTTCAACACGGGACCTGGTTTCGGCACTGTTGGCCCGACAGACACATACGGCCATTTCAATCAGAGTACGCTTCTCTATTTGAGCTTTCTGATGTTGCTGGGAAGGCTTGAGATTTTCGTTGTCGTCGCGTTGTTTTCGAGATCGCTTTGGAAAAAATACTGACGAACCCGAGCGTTCAGGCGTTCAGGATTGGCCCGGTTTCCGCCGCGCCGCGCCCTGAGTTTTGGTCAGCGTGTCGCCGAGCTCAGCCCGCATCGCCTTAACCTTCTTCATCAGCTCGGCAACGACTTCCGGGTGCTCCTCCGCGAGGTTTTTCTTCTCGCCGATGTCCTCGGTTACGTCGTAAAGCCCGAGTTCCGCTTCGAAATTAACGTAGGAAATTGGAATTCCGTCGTCGCGGCCAACTTTGCCGTCCAAACTCCGATATTTGTGGGGCAGAATCAGCTTCCACTTTCCGCTGCGCACCGCCTGCAGTTCCGTCCGCTTGTAGTAGAAAAACAACGCGTCGTGCGGCGATTTCGCGCCGTCCTCGGCCGCGAGGAGCGGCCAAATGTCCTGTCCGTCAATTTTGCGCTTCGGCAGCTCGGCATCGATCAACCCGGCGATCGTTGGAAGCAGATCGATCGTTCCTGCGATTTCCGAGCAGATGCTAGCGGCCGGAATCTTGCCAGGCCAGCGCGCGAGGAACGGAACTCGAATCCCGCCGTCCCAGCAGGTCCCCTTGCCTTCGCGGAGCGGCCCCGCAGTTCCGCAATGCGTCCCGTAGCTAAGCCAGGGGCCGTTATCACAGGTGAAAATGACCAACGTATTGTCGTCGAGCCCTTCGGCCTTGAGTTTCGCGAGAATCTGCCCCATCGACCAATCGATTTCTGAGATCACGTCTCCGAAAACGCCGTTCTCGGACTTGCCGGCGAACTTGTCACTCACGTAAAGCGGCACATGCGGTTGGGAATGCGCGACGTAGAGAAAAAACGGCTTTTCTTTGCTCCGTTCAATGAAATCCACAGCTCGCTCGGTGTAGCGGACCGTCAGGTCTTTCTGATCATCAGGCGTTACCTCTTCGTCGATGACTCTCGTCCCCTCGATCAGCGGAAGCTTCGGCCATTTCTTGAGTCGCTCCTCCATCGGAAGGTGCAGGACGTTCGGATGATACGGCCACATGTCGTTGGAGTAGGGAAGCCCAAAATATTCGTCAAAACCTTGATTCGTCGGCAGAAATTGCTCCGGCCGACCGAGGTGCCACTTGCCGACGGCGCAGGTCGCGTAACCCTTTTCTCTGCAGAGGTCGGCGATCGTCGTTTCCTCCGGATTGAGGCCGATTTTGGAATTTGGCCCGAGCGCGCCGGAAATCCCCACTCTTTCATGGTAGCAACCGGTCAAAAGAGCCGCTCTCGAAGCCGAACAAACCGGGCTGGAAACGTAGAAATCGGTAAACTTGATCCCCTCGGCCGCGAGCCGATCCAGATTCGGTGTTTCGTAGCCCTCAGCCCCGTAGCAACCGACATCGCCGTAGCCCTGATCGTCCGTGAACATGACCACGATGTTGGGCGGTCTGTCCTGACCATGGAGGACCGCGACGGTCGCGAGAAGGAAGAAGGCGAGGGCTGATTTCATCGGGAAACCCTGGCGATTGGCGGAGGAAAGCCAAGTCGGAAATCTCATTTCTCGCTCACTCGGCTTCTTCGGGCTCCTCCTTCGGTTTCAGCAGCTGCTCAAGTTTCCCTTCCGCTTCCAGCTTCAAAAACTTCTCCATTTTCTCAATTGGGGGTGCTCCTTGTCTTGCTTTCAGGTCCTGGTATAACTCTAAAGCTGCGAGAGTTCCCGCGTAGGCATGGTCTTCGAAAAGCAGCCTCTCGAATTGAGATTCGATGTTGCCTGCGAGGAACGCAGCCAGGAGGCTCTCGCCGCCGGGATAGTCGTCGACGGTTAGCCAAGGCATCGAATGCGGAGTAATCGAGACGGAAACCAGCTCGCTTTCGGTGACGTAGTTCAAAATCTTCGCAGGAGCGCCGAGATTCTTCTTTGAAAACGGGGCGGCGAGGAAAGCTTGGGCCTGTTGGCGGATGTCTTCGCGCTGCGGAGTTTCAACGATCAACTTGGCCCATTCATCGATGAATTCTTCCACGGCTTCCTGATTCGCCTTTGGATTTTCCGGGTCAGCGGGAACCGTGCGGCGGAGTTTGAAAAAGTAGCCGCGAAAAATCGCAACGGCGATGAAGGAGTCTTTTGGGCCTGGTTCGATCGAGGAATTCGGGTTGTCGGGCACCGTAAAATTAACAGGAAGACTAATAACGGTGATCGAATCCGGTCCAAGTTTGTAGGTCCGCTCGATCACCTTGGAACTCGGCTTCACATCGGCGTAAATCTTATACTCCTTTTCGATCAGCTGGATTTCCTCGAAAGCTAACTCGATCTGTCCATGGATTTTCGTGTGCTCCTCGTCATCAACCAGATTTTCGATACCAAGATGATAAATGTAGGCATCCGTCCTTTCTCCAATTTCGCTCCAATATCGCAGCGAAACGCCCAACTCCGGAGATCCGTAATCCTTAAACGTATTGATTTCTGCATCCGCAATATTTCGCGGCAGAATCACATTAGTTTCGAGGTGCTTGTAAGCTCGCTCGATCGGCAAAGGCTCTTCGCCTGTTCTAGGCAGTTGCTGGCCGAATGCGGGTAGCGTCGCCAGTGTAAACGCAACGAAAACGGCTGAAGATAGGCGAATTCTCATCCTGAAGTTTATCAGGATTTCGCGGCTGAGGCGAACCGATTCTCAGGGATTGACGAGAACCGGAGCCATCATTTCCACATAACTTCGTGCGCTGAGAAGAAAAATGTCAGGGTGACCTTCAAATTGACCGTAGTAGCTCAGAACTCCGGTATCGTTCCTGATCGCCGGAGCAAATTTCATAGTGAAACTGAATTCTTCCTCCGACTCGTCGTCAGGCATCAACAGCGAAAGTCGCAGGATAGCCGAGGGTTTGTCTAAGGCCTTCAAACCGGCCCCGAGCTCAGTCA
>JBLHKS010000037.1:0-44943 GCA_047620505.1 Verrucomicrobiales bacterium
TGTTCACCGTCGCGACGTCGGATTCCAGCTTTGTGATCCGCGCGCCCTCCTTGCTGTGGGAAAAGCTGAGTGCCGCCATACCGGCGATGAGGCCGATCATGCCAACCACGATCAAGGCCTCCATCATACTGAAACCACCGGAGCGGCTCCACTGTTTCATTCGCGCATTCATGTGTTCTTTACTAGAGCTACCATAGAAACCATAATTGTCTACGGATATTTCCTAGGGCGCTCCAAACCGGCCAGCGAAATTGCCGGCCGGTTTGAGAAAATGAGAAGAAGGAAATCTGGGCGCTGCCTGGCTCAGTGCCGACGATCATCCGAGAGAGACCGTATGATCTGGATAGCGCGGATGACGCGTTCGACGTCGTCGTCGCCTCGGTCATAGCGCTCATAACCGCGATCCCGATCGTAGCCGCCTCGGCGACCGCGATCGTAGCGATCATCATCGTCATCGTAGCGCTCACGACCACCGCGTTCGCGGCGTTCATAACGGTCATCATCGTCGTAGCGGCGCTCGTAACGATCGTCATCATTTGATCGCCCACGGCGGCGATCGTTGTCGTCATCATCGTCGTGATCGGCGAAGACCGGGGCCATTGAGCCGAAAACCGCCATTGCGGCGAAAGTTGCGGCGGCTTTCTTGAAAATCGAAGTGCGGTAGTTCATTTGATTGAAGGGTTTTTGGTTGCTGTTGACCGTTGGCGAGAATCTCGAAACTCTCCCCGGCTGATGAAGGGAAAGACCGCTCCCACGCTCCAAATTGCGTTTGAAGTCGAAAAGACTTCGATCACGCCCGATCCAGAAATCTTCAGATCAATCCGGATCTACGCATGTAGATAAAGAATCCAGACAGCACGCTGATGACGACACCGCCTATGGCGAGAATCCCCGCCATGCCGGCTCGGCTCGGGGGTGCCAGAGTGCTCATGCCGAATTCCACCGAAGGAAGGCTGTTGGTGTTGTCAGGGCCTTTGGAAAATACACGAAACATGTAGTACGTGTCTGGCTGAAGCCCGGTCAGCTCCGCGATCACTAGTTCCTCTTCGAGTTTGTATTCCGCTTCCTGGAGCGGAAACCAAATGCACTCATAGCGTTTGTTCTTCGGGTTAAATTTCGTAATCCGAGCTTCAACTTCGTAGTTTTCGTGGTTACCCGCACGGGGCCAGATCAACTCAAGGGAATCGGTTTTTGCCTCACGAAGACCGAATTTTTCGATCTTTGGCAAATTGGTGTCCGTCCTGGTTTTAAACGGGCTGTAGGCAAGAAGTCTGTCGCGAGTGATCATGGGCGGCAGCGGAATTCTTCCGGCGATTCCCACCACAGACGAGGGAATCGAGTCGACCAAAGATTGACGGCTCTTCAGTTGATCGAGGGTTGGAGCCTGCCCTTGGTTTGCGAACAAGTTCGAGTAACCGGCACCTGCCGGGCCGGAACTCTGCGGATTCGAATTCGGCTGCGGTCCGACTCTCGGGGACGTCGCCGAGGTTCCGTTTCCAACCGAATTCGACGGCCGGGTCAGGCTTCCTGAAAGCCCGGATTCCCCACCAGGCGGCACCAGATCTGGTTCGCGAACCTGGGTGATCACAGCACTGCAATCGCCGCGCAATTTCACCAGCAGCAGCTCGTTGGTCGGCGACAGCTGAATCGTCTCACGAAAGGCCCCGCGCGCTTCCGGGCGGAACCAAATTCGGAACTCCCGCACAGAATTCGGCGCGATTTCAAACTCCTCGCCCACCTCTTCCAACTCGAACGGAGCTGGCAAGGCAAACGCGACTTTCTCCGGCACGCCGCCCTCGTTTCGAATCCCGAACTCCCCGCTTTTTTCCTCTTCAGGATACAACGAGCCAAAATCGAGGATCGCGCTGACGGTGTTGCTCAACTCAACGGCCAGACGAGCAGGCGAAGGCTTCGCTTTGACCTGAATTTCGCGTTTAAAGCCGTCCGTCTGGATCGTTAGAACTCCTTCGAAAGGCATCGGATCTCCCGCTGGCAGCTCGATTTTAATTTCCTGCCCTCGGCCTGGATTTAAAACAACCAGCTCGCCTCGAGGGAGATTCAGCCGTTCATCCATGCCAAAAGTCAGATCAAACCGGTCCCGGCTGCGCGGATTCACTTTTACCGTTCCCGTCCGCTTGCGAGTCGCCAAGTCGAACTTCAGCTCCACTTTCGAGTGGTCAACGGCGAACGGAATCACGCCTTCCGCGGTCACCATCGCGATTGCACCATCGAAACCTGGCGTCAAGCTGGCGTGGGTCGTCCGCGGACCGGGCGCGACCGGGGAAAACCGAAACGTCGCCATGATTTGCTCCTCGGGCTCAAGCCGAACTTTGGTCTGATCCGGATCCGGAACCCAGCTCCAGCGCGCTCCCTCTTCAAACATTTTCAGCGGACCTTCGAAGAAGTCGTTTCCGATATTTTTGATCGGGATCGTCACGGTTTCGGATTGCCCAACGAGCACGGCACCGAAATTCACGTTTGGCGGAAGTTGCAGAACCGGCTGAGGCGTTGCGACTTCGATTTTTACCTCCATCGGTGCCGAAGTCCGTCCCCGCGGGTAGCGCGCCGAGAACGTAAATGAATCTAAAGGGACATCCTGATTGGCATCCGGCGTGTAATCGACTTCTGCCGCAGAGAGCCGGTTCGGGAGGACCCTGATATCGGACAGAGTTCCAAATTTCGGCAGAGATCGCGCCGAATAATGAATTTCCTGAGCGTCGAGGTCCTCGACCGTTTCGAGCAGAAACGTGATCGTCCGGCCCCGCAGAACTTTTCCTTCGATCGCGATCGGAAGCGGAATCCGCTCCTCTTCGCGGTATTCCATGTTCTCATTTTTATCGGGCGGCTTGCGATCCCCGGCACCCACGCCCTTCGCCGGTGCCTTGACGTCTGCCAAAGCACTGAGCGGCCCGGCCAGCACCAGGGCTGACAGGCCGATCAGAAAAATATGGGATCCACGTTTCAACAGGGCGGCCATAATACCGGTTTCGAGGCGCGATGTCAAAGCTCGATGCCTTTACATCGTGAAGACAATTTCGCTGCTCATTCCTCGTCGTGGAGATGCTCCTTCGGGGTGTAGAAACTGGCAACGACCACGAAGAGCACCGCAGCACAGCCCATCAGGATCGTGAAGAACCAGAAATACGGAGCTCCTTCCAGTTTCGTTTGCCCGCCGACGAAGTAATCCTGGCTCAAACTCGGCTCGGTCGATTCTTCCTCCTCATCGCCCTTCACCCCAAGCTCGCGCTGGCGCACCGACAGCCAGGTTTCTTCCGGCTCCGCCCAGCTGAACATGCCGCCATCCTCCTTTACTTCTGGAATGGTAATTTCGAACGCGATCCCCTCGTCCCACTTCGTTGTGGGCTCTTTGTCAGGGCCGTCGGAACTGATTCGGCAGATGTTTCGAGTTACCTGTCGGTAGCGCAAAGGCTGTCCCCAGGGATCGTTGAACCCAACCAGCAGCTGCTGGCCAACTTCGCTCTTCGGAGTGCGCCAGTCAGCCGTTTTGATCTCCGCATCGATCAACTTCGCGGCTGTGTCGAGCACCGCCTTCGAGGCGAATTCGAGACTCTCGCGTTCACCCTCTTTATAGAGGGCCTCGATATCGTCATCCGTCCCTTTCTTTCCATCGAAGCCAGGATGCGTCTTCGCGCCGGACTCGACCGCCACAATTTCTGTGAGCGTGTCAGGAACCTGGATCGCCCAGTTCACACCCGCAGTGAGATAATTTCCGAGGAAAACGGTTACGAAAAACACCCCCATCACGAGGGACTTCATCGTCTTCGGAGCCTGCGTGTAGCTAAACTCAAGACCAACGATGGAGATCATCACTTCTGCAGCTGTCAGGATCGTGAACGCGAGAAACTGCCAACCAATCGAAGGCATCCCGCCGGAATCGATCGACTCCTGGAGCAGGGCGACGATGCCGAAACCGATCACCATCACAAAAAAGCCGATCGACATTTTTCGCAGTGGCGTCAGGGTCCAAACCTTGTTGACCGCCGGGTAAACTACGAAAGTGAACAACGGAATATAGATCAGAATCAGGATCGGGTTGATCGCCTGAACCTGGGAAGGCAGCCAATCCATTCCGAGGAAATGCAGGTTCGTATCCTGAGCTTGGAGCACCCAGGACGATCCTGTCTGATCGAAAAGCGACCAGAAAATGGTCACAAATCCAAGGACGATACAAAGCCTGAGTAACGTGCTCAGGCCCTTTTTGCTAAAAGCCTCCCTCACGAATTCTCCACCCTTCGCCGGAACGTGAATGAATTTTCGACGGCCCATCCAGAAAACGAACGCGGCAATCGCCATCAGCACGCCCGGGACGCCGAAAGCCCAGTGCGGACCGTACCACTGCAAGAGCCACGGCGTCAGCATCGTCGAGAAAAACGCGCCGAAATTGATCGCCCAATAGAAGTAGTTAAAGATCTTCGGCAGCAGGTACGCGTTCGTCTTTCCGAACTGATCGCCAACGTGCGCCGAGACACACGACTTGATCCCGCCAGCGCCGATCACGATCCACGCGAGACCGAAAAAGAGCATGGCGGAAGGATCGCCGACGCTTCCCATCATCGCGAGAAGGCCGTGGCCGACGCAGTACCCTAACGATAGGAAAACGATCGTCCGATATTTACCAAAGAATGCATCTGCTAGAATCGCTCCGAAGAATGGAGTGAGGTAAACCCAGGCAACAAAAGTATGAAAATTCTCAGTGGCCTTCGCATTCGACATTGGCTCAGTCGGAGTCGTGCCCATGAGGTGAAGATATTTCACCATGAAGACAATCAAGATCGTCCGCATCCCGTAAAAGCTGAACCGCTCAGCGGCTTCATTTCCTACGATGTAGGGAATCCCTGGCGGCATGCCAGGCGTGGGAGTCGGGGCGGTGCGGTACTTTGCCATGAGGCAAGCTTTTAGCGCGGACACACCCGAGACGCGAACAAAAAAAGAAGGCAGCCCGATCGATGGTTCCGTAAGAAAAACCCCCAAACTTACGGAACTAGAAATCAATCGGACTGCCTCTTGCATCTCCGCTTTCGCGTTGACGGCGGCGATTGTCCGCACAAATCGTCCTTCGTCAACCGCAAAAACACGAAAAATTCATTTTTTCTGGAGGGAGCCCGAGAGTCCCGTTCAGAACGAAATCCCGACCGTCAAATGAACCGCCCCCGACGGCTCGCCCTCTGATTGATTCAGGTTCCAACCGTAATCGAGACGGATCGGTCCAGTCGGAAGATCGTAACGAAGCCCGACCCCAGCCGCGTAGTGCATCCCGCTCAGCCCCGAGTCGCCTGAACTCCGCAAGAGATTCCCGGCATCCGCGAAAATAGCCGCCCGGAGCGAACCCCGGATCGGCGTGGTGAATTCGGCGTTGAAGGTGTTGTAAACTTCTCCGCCCAACGGATCGCCGGATTGACCGAGCGGAGGCATCTGCAGTTCTGGAAAGCTCCGGACTGAACTCGCCCCGCCGTTGAAAAATCGCAGATCGATCGGCAGGTCGCGGTCGCCCGACCCGAACAGCATCCCGGTTCGCGCGCCGAGGCTGAGGACCGAGCGCTCGCCAATCGGGATGTGGGCGGTTGCGCGCAGCGAAGCGCGGACAAATTCGATGTCGTCGCCGCTTCCACTGGAAAAGCCGTATTCGATTCGGTTTTCCGCGATC
This sequence comes from Verrucomicrobiales bacterium, assembly GCA_047620505.1. Lineage (GTDB taxonomy): Bacteria > Verrucomicrobiota > Verrucomicrobiia > Verrucomicrobiales > DEV007 > JBLHKS01. Next base: position 5,666 of record JBLHKS010000037.1, read on the forward strand.
AACCCGCGCCGGGGCAGATTGGGATCGTCGCGCGTGTCAAAAATCTGGGAGAAACCGAGTTTGTTGACGACGTAGCTGGGATCGCCGAGTTCGTCCGGGGTGAAATTCGAATTCAGGATATCGACTGAGGTCGAGGAGATATCGAAGGAAATGGTGTAGCGATCCGACAGCGCGCGGCTGATCCCGACGCCGGGGCCGAATTCCGATTTTTCGTAGCCTTCGAGCTGTTTCTCCAACGCCAGAAACCGGGCGTTGAACCGCCAGGGCGTGTCGAAAAGCCAGTGATCGCTGTATCGAATCGCGCCTTGGATTCCGCGCTCGGTCAGCTCGCCCTCAAGCGATCCCGACCGGCCCGTGCCGAAGAGATTCCGTTCGCGAAGCGACAGCCCGATGATCGGTCCATCGAAGGTGCCATAGCCGCCGTAGACGCCGATTTCCTTGCTTCGCGCTTCCTCCACCTGAATCAGGAGGCCGACGGTGCCATCGTCCCGTTCGTCAGGCTGAACGCGCAGGCTCCGAAACAATCCCTGACCGATCAATTCGCGCGTGATCGCGTTCGAGCGTTCCGGATCAAACGGAGCTCCTTCCAAATCGGCGTAGCGTTTTCGAATAAAGTCAGGATTCAAGCGATCGACGCCCTCGATTTCGATTCCGGCCACCGTGAATTGCTGGCCAGTCGTCACCTCGAATTCCACGACGACATTTTCGCTGTCCTGATTGGCCGTCATCGCGACTCGGCTACGGAAAAAACCACGCTCGGTGAAGTGAGAAGTTACCCGGGACCGAGCTTCGGCGACGTTTTCCGTGGTAGTCGGCTGACCGACGAGATCAGCCGTCAAAGTCTCCAGCTCGGAGTCGTCAAATTTGAACTCCGCGAATCGATAGACCGGGCCTTCTTCGATCCGAACTCGGACGTTGACGATGATACCCTTTTCCTGATCCGGCTGCTCGTCGACGACTAACGGACCAACCTTCGCTCCCCAGAATCCACGAGCCACGTAGTAGCGTTCCACGTTCTCAAGGCCGGACTTCAGTTCTTCCTCAACGTAAGGAAGCTCGCCCTCGAAAAGCGAACTCGAATGCTGTTTCGTCGCCGCCGTGAACGACTCCTTAAGCGCCTTGAGATTGCCGACCTCAACGCCAGTGAACTCGATTGTTCCCAACATCGCAGGCCGACCTTCGTTCACTGTCAGGATCACGCGCTTTCCGCCATCGCCGATTTTCCAGAGCACTTCGGACTCGCGGAAGCCGCGCTTGTAGAGCGCCTGCTCCAAAAAATAAGCAGCATCATCGGCACGTGGCCGGGTGGCACCGCTGGTTTCGATCTGGCGGACTTGTTCGGCAATCAGGACCTTTGCTTTCGCTTCGGTGATCCGGTTCAGACCTTCAAAGCTGACCTGATCCGCGAATCCGGGCACAGCGGCGCAGAAGATCAAAGCAATGATGAGTGTAAGAGGGGAACGCCTTGGTTTTGACTGAATCATCGAAGGCGAATGATAAACTTGAGCAGCCCCCGCGAATTTCCAGACTCATCCAGCGAACCGACGATGTGAACGTTCTCCGTCAGCTTCACTGCGGTCTCAGACCTGAATCGACCGGTCCCAACATCAATCGTGTCGACGCTCACTTCAACCTTCTCTCGCAGCAATTCCGCATATTCATTGTTCTCAGCGGCGCCGGGCATGACTTTGCGCCCGACGCGGCGGAAGGCGTCCTGCAAAACCAGAATCGCCGCTTTGGATGCGACCACGCCGCCATCTTGCAGCTCGCTGCTGGTGCTTCCGGTCGCGAGAAGGCTTACGATCTCCGACTCCACAAGGGGCGGTTGCGAGGACAAGATGTATTCGGGCTTTCGCACAGTCCCGAACACGTGGATTTCGACGCGATAGTTGCCGACCACCGACTCCCCGCGGAAGCTAACCGCAGGGTTGAAGAGCCCGCTTTCCGGTGTGAATGTCAGGGCCGCGCCCGGCAGGGATTTCAGCTGCGAAAACGGCAGCGTGGCCCGCGCTTGAGCCAGTTCAATTTTGCCAGCGGCGACCGGGGCGCCGAGAGTCCCGGTCAGTTTCAAATCGCCCACGATGTCCGCCGTGGCGAGGTTTCCGCGAACGAGAAACGGTTCCTCCGCCGCAATTCGCATATCGAGCGTCCAGTCCTCAAACGGCGCGACGTGGAGACCCGGTGGCCTCGATTTTTTCACGTCCAGCAACGGAACTTTGTCCGGAGTCGCGGCGGCCGGGAGCCGTTTCGTGGTCAGCATGCCAAGGGGGAGAATCTCGATTTCCTTCGAATACCGGCTCTGCGCGATCAGCAGCTGCCCGGTCAGCGCGGCGGATTTCCAGGAACCTTTCAGACTGACATTTCCGTTCGCGCGCAGGTTCAAATCCTCTGTCCGCGCGATCAAAGTTTCGCGCGCGGTCAGGCGCAAATCGAATTCCGGGGAGGCGATTTTCTGGAGACCGACCTTCCCCGTGAGTTCGAACGGACCACCCGCGATCTCGCCGCGAAACTCGGTGATCGCCATCGATTCGCCATCGAAATCCAGCTGAATCCGGATGTCTGTCAGGGTTGGGATTTCCTGGCGGACAAACCGGATTCGAGGCGCGCCGACGAGGATCCTGCCGGTCAAATTGGGCGCGCCGATCGTCCCACCCGCTTCCAGATTTACCGTGGCCTTGCCTTCGGCCTGACGAATCGAAGGCAGATGCGCGCGAAGTTTATCGAGATTCAGATCCGTTGCCGCCACAGTTGCTACGAGCGGCTCGCTGAACATCGCTTTCGGCTCACGACTCCAGGTTTCCGGATGAAAATCCATCGAGCCACGGATGAGTATCGGCGAAAATTCCCCATGCGTTGCCTGCCCATCAATTGTCAGCTTGCCGTCGGCGACACCGAGGTCGAGCGAGACGTCAAAGCTCGAATCATCGTAACCGCCAACCATTCCTTCGGTCAGGCGGATCGTGCCTTCGGCCTGCAACGCGCCGAGCGGGCCAGACGCCGTGAGTTTGCCATTGAGAACGCCGCGGATCGACGGATCGACCCCGATCAGAACCAGCAGCTGCTCCAAGCGCAAATCATTCGATTCGGCCTCCACTTCAACCGCTTCGGCCTGCTGCCAGAATGGCGTTGCGGGATCGAAAGGGATGCTAACGTTGGCGGACGCGAGTTTCTGCTCGCCAGCCAGCAGTTGCAGGTTTTCCAAGCGCAATCGCCGGTTCTCAAACCCGGCCTTCCCCGTCAGCGTCAGGTCCTCCGTTTCAAAGCGGAACTCCGGAATAGCAAAGCTGTCAGGGGCGTAGTCTCCCGAAAGCGAACCCGAAACCGGCGGACCTTCCGCGATCGAAAGCTCTTCCAAGCCGAGTTCGCCGCTTCCGGAATGCCCGTCCGCGCCACCGCCGCCTTTCCATTTGAACTCGGCTCCACCAGTCAGCGGCAGCCCGAAATCCACGAGCGATTTCAGCGTCGCGACGAGTTCTCCGGAGTAGGTTTTGCCTGACAGATCGACCTCGCCGGCGACGGTCGCCGTGTTCTCAGGCGAACTCAGCGTCAGGTCGAATTTCGCACGGTCCCAGCTTGGGAGTTTGACATCGCCAGCCAGAACGAAAACTGCGTTGTCGGCGACTTTGCCCTGAAACGTTTCGATCGTCAGCCGATCGTCCACGAATTTCAGTTGAATCGCAATCTCGCTCAACGGCGGCGCGGCTTCGCTCTGGAATCGCAACGCCGAAGCTTTGGCGGTTAGGTTTCCGGTTATCACGGGAGAGTCGAAAGTTCCTGACACGCCCAGATCGGCGGAAGCCTGACCGGCCAGCTCGGGAATCCACGGCGCGAAATCACGGACGAAGCCCAAGTCCGTAGACGGGGCCCGCAGGGACACCTCGATCGGCTCCGTGCGAAACGAATCCGGATCGCGGCTCCAAACTTGCGGGTGAATTCCCATTTCCGCTCGAATCTCAATCGGCTCCAGCTCCGGTCGAACCGCCTGTCCGTCCAGCGTAAGTCGCTCATCCTGGATTTCCAGATTCACGGCGAGGTTTGTCCCCTCGCTTACCAGATTCACTGAGACTTTCGCGACCAGCTCGCTTGGGGAACCGACGACATTCCAAGTCAGCCCGCCAGTCCCTTCCACCGGCAGCTGCTGGAGACCGAACGATCGCAGAAGCGGATCGATCGAGGCGAGTTTCCGGCTGGCGACCGAGCCCTCAGTTTCGAAGTTTCCGCTCGCGAGATCGATTCGCCCCGTTCCCTCCGCAAGGTCTGAGCTGAGCACCGCAGCCAGCTGATTCGGCTCCGGCACCGTCAGCCGCAGCGTGAACGGCGTCGAAACTCCCTCAGCCGACACCTCCGCTTTGATTTCGGCGTCGCCGCTGAGAACTCCGGTTTTTCCGACCGTCGCGTTTCCGTTCACGACGAGGCTGAGGTCCGGAGTTTCTTTTTCAGGAAGACCGCCTCGCTCACCTCGGCCAGAAGCGCGATCTCGCTGGCGCCTTCGATCGTGAGATCCAATTTCGTCACCTTCCCGAGAACGGGTTTCTCACCCAGAAACGTCAGGAATTCTCCGAGATCGGCCACACCAGCCGTCAGTCTGGCCTGGATTTTTTTTCCCGGCCCCGCATCGATCGTGAATTCTCCTTCGAAGGCCTCGACTATCAGTTTCGCGGCCGGTTCGGGCGTCGGCGAAAACTCTAACGAACGCAGAATCAGGGCATCGGTCAGGGTCAGATCACGCAGCGCGAAGGCGTCCGGCGTCCAGCTGTGAGCCGCGTTCAGATCCGCCCATTCGGAGCCTCCCGGCGCCACAAATCGATCAACCTTCAGCGATCCGTCTTTCCCGGGCCGATGCTGAAAATCAAGACCGCTGAACCCGAAAACAACTTCACCAGAATCGTGGGCTTTCAGCTCGAAATCCATTTTCCGGACATCGATTCGCGCGCCTGCCAAACGCAGGAAATCCAGATTCACCGGCTTCGGCTCGCTGGCTTCCGTCTCCTCGCTTTTGGTCTCGATGCGAATCCGGACCCCGCCGATTTCCACGCGGTCCACCGCTTCAAAAACCTTTCCGCGCAGCGCGGTCAGGACTGAAAAGTCCACTTCAGCGCGATCGATCCTCAACTCCTTGAGCTCCATGGTTCCGGTCATCACCAGATCGCTGAGCCGCGCGCCGCCAACCAGCGTTCCGTCAAATTCGAACTCCCCCTGCATGCCCGCCTTTGCGAAGCCGCGCTCGATCTGCCAGACCGCGATCGCGCGAAAAATCGGCCCGTTGACGAGAATTCCCGTGAGAACGACAACGCCGATCCAAATAGTCCACTTTCGCCAACGGCGGCGGCGGTTTGGAAGGTTCTCGGTGTCTGACATTCGGCGTTCGGGGACCAATAAATTAACCGGACAAGCAGTCGGCGTCGAATGAGGATTTCATTTTCAGTCTGGAGCGGCGAATCTGGAAAAATCGGTATTTTTTCCAGCCACTTTGCGATACCAAAGCGTGTGAAAAATCTGACTGCCCAATTTCCGGTTTCCGAGCGCTACCTGCTCGGAATCTCAGGCGGGCGGGACTCGACGGCGCTCCTGCAGCTGCTGGCTGAGGCAGGTTATCGCGATCTCGTCCTTTGTCATCTGAATCACCAGCTCAGAGCGAAGGAGTCCGATCTCGACGCGGAGTTTGTTTGCGAGCTCGCGCGGGAAAACGGGTTCGAAGTAGAAATCGGCGTCGAGAACATCCGGCAGCGAGGCGGCTCGATCGAAACCGCGGCTCGAGCGGCGCGGCACGCGTTCTTCCGGCGTTGTGCGGAGAAATTCGGGACGAACCGGGTTTTCCTCGCCCATCACGCCGACGACCAGATCGAGACCGTCCTCATGAATATGTTCCGTGGGGCGGGCGCGCCTGGTCTCGCTGGCATGGAGACCGTCACCGAGATCGAAGGCCTGAAATTGATCCGTCCGCTGCTTGAAACGCCGCAAGCCGATTTGCCAATTCCTCCAAAATTTCGTGAAGACGCCAGCAACGCGTCGGCCGAATTTCTCCGCAATCGAATCCGGCACGACGTGATTCCCGCAATCTGCTCAGCGACCGGCCGGGATTTGAAATCCGTCCTCCGCACCGCCGAAATCCTTCGCGAAGAAGACGCGGCGCTCGCAGCGATGACCCAGATTCAGCTCCAGCAGCTGCTGGACGGCGATCGTCTCCGTGCGCCGGAACTTCGCGAACTTCCGATCGCTCTGCAGCGCCGAGTGATCCGCGCCTGGCTCGCGCAGCAGTCGGTTGTCGATCTCAGTTTCGACAATATCGAGAACGTCCGCGGGCTCCTCGCTCCGGATTCGCGGATCGCCAAAATTAACCTCGCCGCCGGTCGCCACGTGCGCCGACGGGAAAAGCGGCTTTTTCTGGAGTAACCCGGTTCAAACGCGCCCCAGAATCCGGTCCAACGAGTCATTCGTCTGGTAAATCAAAGCCTCGGGGTAGTGCGGGTAGGGATGAAAATATTCGAATGTCAGGTAGCCCTCGTAGCCCACGAGATCGAGCGCTTCGATCACCGCTGGCCAGTCGGTCGTTCCGTCTAACAATGGCCGAAAACACTCGAGCGAGTGGTCCGTCCCCTTCTTCGTGAACTCCTTGAGATGGACGTTCTGCGTTCGGTTTCCCAGCAACCTCGCCCAGTGCTCAGGAAATTGATATTCCATGATGTTGCCCGTGTCGAAATGCACTTTGAGCCGCTCGCTCGAAAAGTGATCGACGAACGCGTTCATCTCCATCGGCGTCATGAGATAGCCGTTGAAAAAGATGTTTTCGATGTTCATCGACACGCCCAATTTCTCCGCTTTCGGCAGCAGCTGCTCGATCGCTGCTTTCGCGCGCTGATCGCAAATGTCGTTAGGCACCGGCTCGTGATCGTCGCGCCACGGGATGTGCACCGCGCCTGGAACGACGAGCAAATTCTCAACTCCAAGGTCATGCGCGGCCTGCGTCATTTTGCCGGCCAGCTCGATTCCTTCGGCGCGTTTGTCAGGGTCGTTGCTCGACAGCGGATACGGCCAGAAGAGAAACGAACAGAGCCCGCTGATCTCGATCCCGATGTCGTCAGCCATCTTGCGGATCTTCGTGTACTCAGCCGTGCCGGACTTCGGCGAAAGGTCATTATCGAGGTCGTAGTTCAGCTCGATCCCGTCGAATCCGGCGTCCTTCGCAAGTTGAAAGCACTCGCGCAGATTCATGCGATCTGGATAAGGAAACGCCCACTGATTGATGGACTTCTTCATCTTGTCGTAGCGCTTCGGCGACGCACTGCGGTCGTCGGCCGCCTTCAAATCGGATTCCTGGGCGGAAATCGTGCCAGCAGCTGCTGCCGCTCCAGCGCCGATTGCGGCGGCGGATCGAAGGAGGTTACGGCGGGAAATCGCGCCGGGACGCGGGTGGATATTCTCTGGGTTTTCAATCGGCATGACTGATTCTAGTCTTCAACTCGGACTGGCGTAAAGCTCGGAGCCGAGCGAGTTTGCATTCCTAATCATGGGTCTAATTCGAGCCATCTTCATGGGTTTGCGCGAGATCTGGGGCCACAAAGTGCGCTCCACCCTAACGCTGTTCTGCGTTCTACTCGGCGTGATGTCCGTCGTCGTCACCGTCGGCTACATGAAGGGGATGACCGCTGGCTGGCGGACCTGGCTGAACGAGCGCGGCGGTCTCGAGCGGCTTCGCGTGAACCAGGAAAACGTGCCGGAAGAAATGGAGCACCTCGCTTCGCTTTCGCCCGGCCGAACCCTAGCCGATGCGCGCGCGATCGAGCGACACGTGGATTTCGTCCGCGCCGTCTCGCCCGTGATCGAAATGCGCGGACAATCGATACTGCGCGGATCACGGACTTCGAGACCGTATCAGCTCGATGGCTGCGAGCCCCAGCTCCTGGACGTTGAAAAATTCGAAGTCGGAAACGGCCGATTCATCACGGATCTGGACAATCACCTCAAAAGCCAGGTGATGGTGATCGGAACTCACGTCGTTAGCGAACTTTTCAAACCAAACGAGGATCCGATCGGCGAGCTTGTTCAATTTCACGGGATGCCTTTCGTCATCGTTGGCGTGATCAAACACTACCAGATGCCGCGAGGCGAAAACTGGCTTCGCTGGAAAAACGACGTCGCGTTCATTCCGTTGCGCACGGCTCAGCACAGGATCACGAACAACGGCGAGATTCAGGATCTTGACGTGAAAGTTGAGAACGTCGCGCACCTTGACGCGGCCGTTGATCAGATCGAGAACGTGATGCTTCGGATGCATCGCGGTGTGCCGGATTTCGAGGTTAGCACCTCGGAAAACATGAGCGAGAACGTCGAGAAGCAAGAAAAGACGATGCTGACAGCGGGCGGCGCGATTTCGCTGATCACGATGATCGTCGGCGGAATCGGGATCATGAATTTGATGCTCGCGTCGATCAACGAACGCGTTCGCGAGATCGGAATCCGCAAATCCGTCGGCGCGCGCCCGAGCGATATATTCTTCCAGTTCTGCGTTGAATCGGTTACGCTCTGCATCCTCGGAGGAGTCGCCGGAGTCGCGCTGGGGCAGGGTGTGATTTATTGGCTTCAGCAGGTGATGACCGAATCGGAGCCGCCGGCCTACACGGTTTTTGGAGTCGTCGCCGGGTTCACAGCGAGCGTCACGATTGGCGTTCTCGCCGGGATTTATCCAGCCTTTCGCGCGTCGCGTCTGGATCCGATCGAGGCGCTCCGCTACGAGTAATCGAGAGCGAGGTCAGTCGAGAATTTTTCCGTCCACGACCGTGATTCGCCGCTTGGCTTGCTCAGCCACTTTGGGATCGTGAGTAACGATGATAACGGTGCGGCTGCTCTCAGCATGAAGCTGGCGCAAGACATTCAGGATCAGGTTCGCGTTCTCCGTATCGAGGTTACCGGTCGGTTCGTCGGCCAGGATCAATCGCGGATCGTTCACCAACGCTCGCGCGATCGCGACGCGTTGCCGCTGTCCACCGGAAAGCTGATTTGGGTAGTGCTTAACCCGATCGCCGAGACCGACTAGCTCAAGAACTTCGCGTGCCCGCTTCTTCGCGTTGCTCGATGAGACCTGCTGGTACTGAAGCGGAAGCATCGTGTTTTCGAGGACGGTAAGCCGCGAGAGTAAGTTGAAAGCCTGGAAGACGAATCCGATTTTCGTACCCCGAACCGTAGCGCGCCGGCGTTCGCCGAGACGTGAGAGGTCTTCACCATCGAGGAGGATTTTGCCCTTCGACGCCTGATCCATAAATCCGATGATGTGCATCAGCGTCGACTTTCCCGACCCTGACGCGCCCAGAATCGCGACGAACTCACCTTCGTCGATCGTCAGGCTGACGTTGTCGAGCGCACGGACTTCGCTCTCGCCCATCTTGTAGATTTTGGAGACGTCGCGAATCTCGAGGACGGGTTTGCGATCGCTCATAAGTCAAAGGATCGGGAGATTCGGATTGATGTCTTCCTCAAAAGAGGACGGAGCGACACCAGATTCAAACTTCAAGGCGGCGACGAAAGCGATCATCGCGGCGTTGTCAGTGCAGAGCGCGGGCTCGGCGATTCGAAGGTCAAGCCCCGCGGTCAGGCAGGCGGCTGCGAGCTTTTCTCGAAGGGACGCGTTGCAGCTGACGCCGCCGCTAACGGCGATCGTCCGCTTCCCGGTGTGTTCGGCCGCGGAGAGAGTTTTCTTCACTAACACGTCCACAATCGCGGCCTGAAACGAGGCGCAGAGATCCGGCAGCTGCTGGCTCCGTTCCTCGGGCGTGAGCTTCTGAAGTTGGTAGAGAAGCGAGGTTTTCAGGCCGCTGAAACTGAATTCAAAATTGCCGCGTCCCGGCATGCTACGAGGAAACTCGAACGCTTTCGGATTTCCGTTTCGCGCGAGCCGATCGATCTCCGGGCCACCCGGATAAGGCAGGCCGAGCATTTTCGCTCCTTTGTCGAAAGCTTCGCCCGCAGCGTCGTCGCGAGTTTTCCCAAGAAGCTGGTAATCGCCAAAACCGCCGACGTCGATCAGCATCGTGTGGCCGCCGCTGACAACTAAGCCGACGCAAGGCTGGATGCCGGCCGGGTTGCCGAGAAAGGGCGAAATGAGATGGCCTTCGAGGTGGTTGATCGCGTAGAACGGGCGGTTGCGCGCGAGTGCGAGCGCCTTGGCTGCGGTGTTCCCGATGAGGAGCGAACTCGCGAGCCCGGGCCCCGCTGTCGCGGCGAAAACATCGATCGAGCCGATTTCGACGCCGGCATTTTGGAGTGCGTGATCGAGCAGCGGGCGGAGCGCGATATTGTGATTTCGCGAAGCGAGTTCAGGGACGACACCGCCGTAAGGCCGATGCAGTTCGATCTGCGAGGAGATTTCGGTGGCGAGAATTTCGCCGCCATCAGCCGTGATCGCGACCGCCGTTTCGTCACAGGACGTTTCCAAGGCGAGGATCAACGCCATCGCTATTCTTCGTCGTCAGATTCCGGCTCAGCATCGTCGGTAGCCGGCGCTTCGCCTGGCTCTTCCGGCTCTGGAGCCGGATCGGGAGTTTCGTCTTTGGAATCCGGTTTTTCTTCCTTGGGATCAGGCGTTTCGTCCTTCGAATCAGGCTTTTCCTTGTCAGCAGCTGCTGGTTTCGGAGCAGGCTTCGGCTTTGGATCTGGCTTAGGCTTCTTAGGTTCGGGTTTGGGCTCGACAACCGGCTCCGGTTTTGCTCCCAGGACCTCAGCATAAATCAGCGCACCTTTGAGCGCGTCGACTGCACGACCGAGTTGGCGGTCTGTCCACTTCGCCGCTTTTTCCTGTTCGGCAGGTGGCAGAGTTTCGCGGCGGAACCACTTCATGAGAAGGACTTCCTCTTGCGGTGTCAACGTCGCGACGATGTTGGGCTCGACACCGTTTTCGTGAATCGTCCGCTTACTTGGCGTGTAGTACTTGGCGGTTGTCAGGCGGATCGCGTTGCCTCGGCCTGGGACCGGGATGATCGATTGGACGGAGCCTTTTCCAAAAGTGGTGACGCCGACGATGATCGCACGATGCAGATCCTGAAGAGCGCCTGAAACGACTTCAGCACCACTGGCGCTACCGTGGTTAACGAGGATCGCAAGCGGATAATCGCGAGGGCGACGCTTAGCAGGTGAAGTTCGATAAACTTTGGTGTTGGCGGCCTTATTTCTACCTTCGGTCGTCAGGACAACCGTTCCTGGCGGGACGAATTCACCGCAAACCTGAATCGCGCTGCTGAGCAGTCCGCCCGGGTTGTTGCGCATGTCGAAAACGAGCGCCTCCATCCCCTGCCGCTCGAGATCATCGAGCGCCTCGACCAGTTCACCGGCGGACGGCTCATTAAATTGCGTCAGGCGGAGGTAGCCGATTTTGAGGTCGCCTGAGTAGCGAGGCTCAAGCAAAACTACGTCGCGGATCGTAGATTCGCGGATGACTTCGCGAACCATTTCAACTTCGAGAAGCTGATTGTTGGCCGGCCTGCGAAGGGTCAAAGCCAGTTTCTGGCCCGGCTTTCCGCGCATCAACTGCATCGCCTCAGTCAGGCCGACTTTGTCTGCGAGAAAGTCGTTAATTTTGAGGACCTGATCGCCTGGCAAGACTCCTTCGCGAGCAGCTGGCCCGTCTTCGCGAACAGCGACGATGGTGAGGACATCATTCCGGTAAGCCACGGTGACTCCGACGCCTTCGTAGGTGCTGTTGGTCTCTCGCTGCATCTGCTGGAAAACATCCGGATGCATGAACTGGCAATGTGGATCGAGATTCGAAAGCATCCCTTCAAGCGCGCTGTTCATGAGCTGCTCGTAGGTGATTTCCTTTTCGTCGACGTAGTTTTGTCGAATCAGCTCGATCACGGTGGCGAGCAATTCGATCTCGCGATAACCAAAATCATCTTCCCCCTCATCCGGAATCAGGCTGGGGGCCTCATCGGGTTCGGCGTCGGGATCCTTTTCAGGAAGTTGATCGTTCTGAGCAGCTGCTGGCGCAGCGAGCATGGCCCAGAGCATCGTGGCGACGGTGGCGAGGGCCGGAAATTTCAGAGTTGAGATCTTCATCGTTGGGAAAGTATCTCCGCATCCGGGCCGAACACAAGCAGGCGATTCTCCGGCGATCGCGGATTTTGGTTAGAGCATCGAGGGCGGGATCATGTCGTAGTAGATCAGCGCGACGAATCCGCCTTTGCAGGCGATGTGGAGAAACTGATCGACGTGAAAATTGGTCCAGCCTTCGGATTTCAGGAAATCGATGACCCAGTGCAGGACGAATTCGGCCAGGGCGAGGACAAACAGACCGGTGATCGCCCAAACGATGCCAGCCTGGATGATGCTGTGAGCGGTCAGGCAGTGAAACCAGAGGCCGCGTGGTTTGTCCGGGTACTTGCTGTTTTCACGCGGAAGCCGGTGGTTTTTATGAACGGCGATGAAGTCACCCTGAAGTGGGTAGTCGCCGATCATGTGGCCGACGGTCAGCGCACACAAAATGACCCACCAAGGCTGGTCCAGGCCGATCATTCCATCTTCGAGAATCATCCGAGTAGCTGGTTGAGTTGAAGAGGAGGCCGAAGAGCGATTTCTCTCCGATGCCTGGCCGCCGAGGTGTCAGCGGCTGCCCCAGGATCCGGTCATCGCTTCCTGAGCGATTGCGACCTTTTCATTCGTCGTTCGAAGTCGCCGACTGAGCTGAGTTGCAATGGCGATGACGAGCTTGGCCGTCGCATCCGGATGGCTCGTCAGGAAGGTCATGAGCGTGTCGCGAGAAATACTCCAGAGATAGGAATATTCCTTGGCGATAACCGTCGCACTCGCAGTGCCCGGGTCGAAAATGTTGATTTCGCCGATCGCGTCACCCGCTTTCAGCTTCCCGAGAAAAATTGCTCGACCAGTTGTGGAAGTTTCAACGTGGAGCATTCCGGAAACGACAAGGAACAAGGAAGACTGAACATCGCCTTCCTGGATGATTATGGTCCCGGGATCCGCATCGACCCATTTTCCAAAAGCGCTCAGCTGCTTCCGGTCCTCCTCACTCAAATCTTTGACGACGCCTAACGCGGGAAGATCTGGCTGTTTAAACTCGCTCATGCGCCCACTTGAACTGATTCAATGCAGATCCGCAAGAATTTTACCGACCACTTGGAGTCGATTCAGGCAGCGTCTTTATTCTCCTGACGAAGACCGAGCGCGGGAGCGGTGAGACCTTCGACCGACGCCCGATTTACGGTAATCGACTCGACGTCATCACGGCTTGGAGCCTCAAACATCACTTCGAGCATCAGCTTCTCGAAAATCGACCGCAAAGCTCGCGCTCCGGTGCCGCGTTTGATCGCCTCTTCGGCCATCGCTTCCAGACCGTCCGGAGTGACGTTCAGATTGACCCCGTCCATGGCGAGCAATTTGCGATACTGCTTGAGCATCGCGTTTTTCGGCTCTGTCAGGATCTTGATCAGCTGCTCCCGATCGAGTTTTTCAAGCGCGGAAAGGATAGGAAGTCGTCCGATGAACTCAGGAATCAAGCCGAAACCAAGGAGGTCTTCCGGCGTCGCCTTTGACATATCGTAGGACTCTTCCTCGTCGACTTGATCCACGTCCCGTTCGACTTGGCGGAATCCGAGCACCTGCTTGCCGATTCGGCGGCCAATGACCTCTTCCATTCCAACAAACGCACCACCGCAGATGAAAAGAATGCGCTCGGTGTTAACTTGAATGTATTCCTGCTGTGGATGCTTTCGTCCGCCTTGGGGCGGAACGTTGCAGATGGTCCCCTCGAGAATCTTCAACAACGCTTGCTGAACGCCTTCGCCAGAAACATCACGCGTGATGCTGACGTTGTCGGTTTTCCGACCGATTTTGTCGATCTCATCGATGTAGATGATCCCGAGTTCAGCCCGTTTGACGTCGTAATCGGCGGTCTGAAGCAGGCGAAGAACAATGTTCTCGACATCCTCGCCGACATAGCCCGCTTCGGTAAGCGTGGTGGCGTCCGCGATGCAGAAGGGGACATTCAAAACTCGCGCAAGCGTCTTCGCTAACAGCGTTTTTCCTGAACCAGTCGGACCGATCAGAAGAATATTGCTCTTCTCGATCTCGACATCGTCCCCAGAAGAAATGTCCTGGTTGATCCGCTTGTAGTGATTGTGGACCGCGACGGAGAGAACCTTCTTGGCCTGATCCTGGCCGATGACGTGCTGGTTCAGCTCCTCGAAGATATCCTTCGGCTTCGGGACCTTGAACTGATTGGTCGGTTCCTGGTTTTCCTCGCCAAGTTCTTTGTCGAGGATGCCTTTGCAGACGTTGATACAGCTGTCGCAGATGTAGACGCCGGGACCAGCGATCAGCTTTTTCACCTCAGCGTGACTCTTTCCGCAGAAAGAGCACATGGTCAGATTTGATGCACGGGCCATTGGGAGATCTGGAAATTATGAATTTCTTGAAAAAAAGAAAGTTAGCCCGCTTTGCTCAAGGCGCCAGCACTTTGACATCGGAGACTCCGATTTTTGTTCGGAGCTCCGTCAGCAGCTGCTGGCTGAATCGCAAATCGGCCTAGGATTCAGGCTCAGGCTCGCTGCTACCAGGCTCGAAAACTTTGTCGACCAAACCGTATTCCATGGCCTCTTTTGCGGTCATGTAATTGTCGCGATCCGCATCGAGCTCGATCTTTTCGATCGGCTGACCCGTGTGATGCGAGAGAATCTTGTTCAGCCCCTTCTTCAGGCCATACATAAATTCCACGGTGCGCTCAACATCGCTGGCCGTGCCCTGTGCGCCGCCGGAGACCTGGTGGATCATCACATGCGAGTTCGGAAGCGCATAACGCTTACCCTTCGTGCCGGCACAGAGCAAAACCGCGCCCATGCTGGCTGCCATGCCCATGCAATAAGTGTTCACGTCGCAGGTGATGAACTGCATCGTGTCATAAATCGCGAGGCCGGCCGTTACCGAACCACCAGGCGAGTTGATGTAGACGTTGATGTCCTTCTTCGGGTCCTGCATCTGCAAGTAGAGCATCTGAGCGATGACGTAGTTCGCCAGCGGGTCGCTCACCGTCTCACCGATGAAGATGATGCGGTCCTTCATCAACCGCGAAAGCAGGTCAAACGCGATCGTCGTGCCGCCTTCCTTTTCGTAGATCGTCACGTTTCCTGGACTAGCCGCCGTGCCGCCGATGCCCGGGAAACCCGATTGGATCGCGCGGTTCTGAAGGTCGGCTGGCAGGAGGGGAGAAATGGGTGAATCGCTCATATTACGTGTCTGAATTTGTCGTTCGGTATTGGGAAAACTATCTGGAAATCAATCTTCTTTCGTCTCGGCTGGCTCCTCATCAAGGTCATGATCTTCGCCTGTGTCGTGCTGATGATCGGGATTGTCGCACTCGTGAGCCGGCCGATCAACTTCAGTTACGGTGGCCTTCTCTCTTAGCAATTCGAGAGTCTTCGACGTGACAATTTGATTCGCGAAAGAGCCGATCTGATTCGCCTTTTGAACCTGCTTGAAAAACTTCTTCGGCGTCTGGCCAGCCTGCATTGCTGCCTGGGCGATCGATCCAAGAATTTCGTCCTGCGTCGCCTCGATTCCCTCCTTCTCAGCAATCTGATCCAGAATAAAGCCGGTCTTCACATTCACCTGCGCCTGCATCGACGCGTGCTTAAAGATATCCTCCTGCTGCTCCTTGATCTGCTCCTCGGTCAGGCCCTGTGAATGCCCGCGAGTCACCATATCGTTCACCTGGCGCTGCGTTTCGTTCATCACCGCGCTCTCTGGCAGCTCAAATTCCAGCTCCTTATCGAGATACTCCATGATCTGAGTCGTCATCTCGGAAACACGCTCCTGCTCCTGATGAGCCGCGATCTGTTTCCCCGCCATCTCGCGAAGCGTCTCCACCGTCGCACCCTCCTCGATCTGACCGGCCAACTCATCCGTCCACTCGGGCATAACCCGGCGGCTGACGCCCTTGACCACGACCTTATAACTCAGCGTCTCGCCCCTCAGATCCTCAAACGGGATCTCCTCCGGCAAAACCACCTCGAATTCCTTCGTATCGTCCTTCTTCAAACCCAGCAGCTGCTCGCAAAAGCCCGGTAGAAACGCCGCCTCATCGATCCGAAGCCACTGACCCTCGGCCTTGCCCCACTGAGCCGCCTTCTCCTCGATCTCAGCCAACGGCTTACCATCAAGTGTCCCGTCATAATCCAGAACCGCGAAATCGCCCAACTCCAGCTCCTTATCGACCTCTTCCATCGTCGCCAGACGCTCACGCAGATGATCCAGCTGATGATCGATATCGTGATCCGTGGCCTCGATCTTCGGCACCTCCACCGGGATTTCAAAATAGTTCGGAACCTCGAATTCCGGAGCCGTCTGCAACTGCGCCGTAAAACCAAACGAACCGTCTTCGATCACGAACTCGGCGTCCTTCACATCGGTCACGTTCAGAACATCGATCTTCTCCTTCTTGATGCCCTGCTGACAGCCCTGACGAATCAGCGTCTGCTTCAGCTCGTCCTCAATCTGTGGTCCGTACCGCTTTTCGATCACCTTCGAAGGCACTTTTCCGGGTCGAAACCCGGGAATTTTCGCCTGCTGAGAAAAGGAGGCAACGATGCGTTTGCGCTCAATCGTAACCGTTTCAGCAGGGACGTCAACGCGCATGGAAGCGCGGCAATCCGGCAGTCGCTCGACAATAAATTTCATGGAAAACCAAGGTAAAAATGCACGCAAATCCAGTCTTTGGATCCAGCGGGCCGGGATTCTAGGCGAGAGGCGTCGGGAATGCAAATGGCTTGACGATTCACTGAGAATCCCGCCGAAAACGCACGAAAATCCCCGCTCGGGCCGAGGGTGCAAATCGTCAAAGAATCGGTAATTCCACGGTGGCGAACAGGTTCTCCATCAAGGAGCTCCCAACAAAACCTGCTTGGATCCTCAGCAAAAAAAGAAGCGCCGCTCAGCAGTTGCTGGCGACGCTCACATCATTTTTTGATTGGAATATTAGCTCCCTTTGGTAGCGCGATCACCCCAAGTACAGATCGATATTTGCCGGACCGAAGCCATCCATCTCGAACGAAAAATTATCGATCACCGCAATGGTCCGAGAATGGTTAAGAAGAAGGATTCATCGAAAAGCGGTGGGGTTTCGATAGTAGCGGACTTGCGAGCTTTGAGTTGAAACAGATGTTGGTAGGTAGATCGACTTGCCACTCACAGCTGCTTGAGTCGATTGCAGATGTTTGTCGTTGGATCTCATCGAGGCGAGACGAATTTGAATTTTACGTGCTTACTTCGGGCACAAACAGCGATCGACGCGGCCCTGGAGTCACTGATTTTCTTCTCCGTTTTCGAAAATCCAAACACCCCACCGCGGTATCTGCCGAACATTGCGGAAATCCCGAGCGACTTCCTCAACGGGCCCTTTATTTTGGCCAACCGGCAGCACCGCAAAACGACCTCCAGGGGTGAGTGCGTCCTTGAAAATTATCCGGATAAAGGTCTTCCAATCCGCTGCCGACCAACACCCGCTGCCTTCCCAGCCACAGTCAAAATTCGTTAAAAACGCAGTCACGAGATCCCAGCGACCTCCGATCTCGCTTACGCCTTCCGTTGGCGACTTGATCGTCAGCGGCCGAACGTCGATTTTGAACATTTCGCAGACCGGACCAAACGAGAGGGAGCTTTCGTGGTTGCTTGGAACATCGCCGCCAACCGGCTCATGTCCATACCAATCGCAGACGGCTGGAAACATCCCGGGGCCCGTGCCGACATCGAGAATTTTGAGACCCTTGCTTTTATGTAGACCCAGCATCCGCGCACGCAGGATCGCACCTTTCACCCCAAGATCCTTTCGAAAATAGTTCTTCGAAGATTCCCGCTTCAGCTTCTCATAGGGCTCTCGATACGGCTCGATAAAGGCCTTAAATTCGCGAGGCGCGACCAGTTTTGCGCTGAGGTAATTGAGAACGCTTTTCATTTATTTGGCTTGAACTTTCTGGCGACGCCGAAACGGCAGACACGCTACCGCCCCTTGGTCACTCGGACCGCTTTTTACGACGCCGAAACCAATCTGAGCAAGTCTTGGAGCTGTTAATAAGTCCCGCATTTCGGGATGAGCTGTTTGTCCGGTGGAATCTGAGCGGAGTCACGAGGAAAATTCCATAATCGGCGAACCATCGGGTTTAACTGACAGGCATTCCGGATGCTTTAAGTCAGCATCTGGACCCTGCCCTTTAATTTTGAATCGCCAATGATCGAGGGTTTATCGCAGATTCCGGTGGGCGTCAAAATTAAATTGAATGAAATTCAAAAATAATTGAACTCAGTCTCAGTATAATTGAACTCACTTACCCAGACGTAGATACGCTCGGTCAGCAGCAGCTGGTTCGTTGAGCCTGAATCTTGCCAACGCACGACTGAAAGACAAAGCTGGGGCCGATGAAACGTTCGCCGAAGCCCATCCCCATTTTTGCCAGCCTCGCTTTCCTCTGGCTCAATCCTCTGCTCATCGCGGAAGAGCCGATCATGGATATTTACGTCAGCACGGGCGACAACCATTTCCTTGGCTCTTCTTTGCCGATTGATTCTCCGGCGAGCATCGACGCCACCTTCGATCTCTTTCGCGATGTCCACCACGCTCGCCGGATTTACTGGCGAGGGCTGGAGGCGTCCTGCTGGCTTGAGACGATGCACGCTCGGCCGGAGAATCCCCGCTACTCTTCGTTCTGGGATTGGCTCGTCGAATTGTACGAAACGGTTAGCCCTGACACGCTCGCGGTGAAGGCGGCGCATGAGCGAGGGATGGAAATCTGGGGGATGGGCTCGCTCTGGGACTGGGGCGGGCCAGCAGATACGCCGGGATTCGGCGACTACCCGTTTACCTTTGAATCGAAGCTGAAACTGGATCACCCGGAGTGGGCTCCGATCGACAAACACGGCGTCCGCCAGCAAGGAGGGCCGATCGAGTTGGCCTATCCGGAAGCGCGAAAGGCGCTCGTCGATCTGACAGTCCAAGAGACGCTGAAAGCGGGCTACGACGGCATCGCACTGCTTACTTACGTGGAAAATTATTCGATCCGATTCGAGGACGAATTCGGCTACAGCGATCCGATCGTCGGCGATTTCAAGAGGCAGTACCGGATCGATATTCGGACCGAGCCGTTTCGCCGAGGGGCTTCGCGGGCAGATTGGCTGAGATTGAGAGGCGGCTACGTCACCGCTTTTTTGCGTGAACTGAAAACCGAATTGGCCAAGCATGAAATCAAGCTCGGGATGGTGATCAATTCGGATACGCCGCGCCTGCCACAGTCCTGGAACGTGCCGGAACTCATGATTACCGCGGGAAGTCAGCACATGGACATCGATACGTGGGTTCGCGAAGGCATCGTTGATGAACTCCTCATTTATGGAAACAACAGCGGCCAGTCGCAGTTCAAAACCCTCGATGAACTCCAATTTCTGACGCGTGGAACCGAGACCTCGGTTAGCGTGATCACCTCCGGCCCGTTTCGCGCGGGTTGGAAGCCGTATCAGGACGAAGGCGTGCCCACGATCCTCGCCGTGAGCGACGACGTCCAGCATCTCTCGCGCGGTTTTGTGCCGGAACAGACGGTCGACGCCCTGAATTCGCCGGAACTCGCAGTGCGGCTTCGCGTGCTTCAGCAGGTCATCGATGGCGAGCTTGAAGCGGATTCCGAAACCCTGACGCCGCTAGCAGCTGCTGAGAATCTGATCGAACGGCGCATGGCTTTGCAGGCTCTCGGCAAGTCGAAGGATCCCGCAGTCGTGCCCGTGATCGAGAAGGGCCTGACCGATCCCGAAAATGGAGTCCGCTGCGTCGCGGCACTCGCATTAGCACAAAATCACGGCCCAAATTCGGCGCGCGCGTTGCTCGAAGCGGTGGAGAAGCACGGCAATCACATGCTTCGCGAATGCGCAATCATCGCGCTGCGCCGGCTGCAACCTTCGCCGGTCGAAGAACTGTCTGCAGCGGCCCTCACCGCCCCAAACCCGCGAGTCCGCGAAGCCGCGATGCGATCGCTGATGCCAAACGCGACGTCGTCGATGCTGCCGACGTTCGAAACGGGCCTGACGGATGCAGAAAGATTTCCACGATTCGCGGCCGCCGAGGCGCTCGGAAATATTCGCAAGAACCCAGCAGCTGCTGAGATTCTGATCGAAACGCTCAACCACGAAGACGTCGCCGTCGGCAATCGCGCTGCGGTTTCGCTTGGCCGCGTTGCCGCGCGGAACGAAGCGGAGCTGAAGTCCCTGCGTCCGAAAATCTTAGACTCGTTGCTCGCTGCCTTTCGACGTCACGCGGACCCGGACCTCGCCGATGCCGATTGGGGCTGGCGTCCAGTCGGAAACGCGATCCTCGATTTTGGCGATGAGGGCGCGCAGAAGCTTCGGGAGATTCGCGATCATTCGGAGAATCCGAGGCTCGCGGAGCTGGCCTGGCGGGTCGTCGATCTGACTCAGAAGATGAACACTTTCAGCGAAGTCACAGCCGAACAAAATGAAGCGGCGATGGCTCGGCGACCCGGCGGTGTTTCGAGCGACCTCCGAGTCGACCCGAAGGCGGGTGACGACGCGAATGACGGACGAAATATGCCGGTCAAAACCATCGCCCGAGCCATGCGGCTCGCTCAACCCGGCGACACGATTCATCTCACGCTAGGCGTCTACTACGAGAGCGCCGATTTCACCAACAAACACGGCCTGCCTGGCAAGCCGATCACCCTCGACGGACATGGTGCGGTGCTCGATGGAAGTGAGCCGGTGACCTCAAAAGAATGGGAGCAGTTTTCGCCTGACCTGTATCGTCGGCAACACGTTTACAAGCGCACTGACGACGCCCTCGTGGCCCGCTGGTTTCTGCTTTGGGACGGGAAAATGCAGCGCATGGGACGCTGCTCGAAGGGCCCCAGTGAAGACCTGAAAACTGTCGCCGATCTTAAGCCCGGTGAGTGGACTTTCGTGAAAGACGAGGACGCTTTTTACTTGAAATTGGAGCCCGGTCAGGATCTCGACACTGCCAACATTCGCTATCCGAAGCGCAGCAGCGCCGTGGTTCAAAGCATTGCCGGATCGTGGCTGACCGTTAAAAACATCACCGGAACTCACGTCTACAACGACGGCTTCAACATTCATGGAGCGCAGCGAAACTTGGTCTTCGAAAACATCCGAGCAATCGAGTGCGGCGACGACGGTTTCAGCGCCCACGAAGATGTGGACTGCCAAATTGATGGCTTTGTTAGTATCGGAAACGCGACCGGCCTCTGCGACACCGGCACGAGCCAAACGCACTACCGAAATGTGTTCATCAAAGACTGCCATGGTTTCGATCTCTACTTCATCGGCTTGAAGCACTCGATGGAGAACGCCGTGATCGAAAGCAGCGCGGCGCGGACATTCTGGGTAGACGGCAATCAGCTTAAGGATGGTCAGCGCTGCCAGGTAACCCTGAAGAACGTCCTGATTCAACGCGTCGCGGATTCGCCACAGGAACTTCGAATCGGTCCGGGCGGAATTCTGCACGCTGATCGATGCACGTTCGAGGACGTCAACGTCATGCTCGCTCCGCGCGGCGCGGTCGATTTCCAGCGATGCGTTTTTACCGGAGGGGAAGCGAAACCGGACGTGCTGATTTTCCCAAACACGATCTGGCAGGGTGCCGGAAATCTCTACGATATCAGAAGTCTCCGAGTCGCTCAGACCAGCTTCACCAGCAAGACGTTCGCCGATTTTCAGAAGCTCACCGGCAGCGAGAGCGAATCGCGTTGGGATTCAGCAGCTGCTGAAAACGAGGACATCGGCGTGGATAAATCAATTCTGCCCAACCGATAACCACTGCGAATTTTCGAATCGGTCGTTTTGACGAAAGATTAGAACTGCCAGGGATGATATTGGGCGAACCACTTCGATTCAATTCTCATGCGACCTCTATTCTTCGTTATCCCCTTCCTTATTCTCTCCTTCGGACTAACCATTTCCCATGGAGCCGATTGGCCAACTCTGCGTGGGCCAGATCATAACGGAATCTCCGATGCGAAACTCACTTTGGTCGAAGATGAACCCGAACGACTCTGGAAGACGGTCGCGGGCAGAGGCAACGGCGGCGTGGTCGTCGAAAACGGTCTGGCGCTGGTTTACGGGACTGGTCAGCAGAATCTAACCTGCATCGATGCGGAGACCGGCGACATGCTCTGGACCAAGGGCAATCTGGACGAGTGGTACGGCCATCACACGCCTACCCTGCATGAAGGAAAGGTCTACGCTCAATCCTTTCAGACCGAAACGAACCCACCGAAGGCTCGCTGTTTCGACGCCAAAACCGGCGACGAAATCTGGAGCGTCGAACTGCCGCTGACCGGAGGAAAGCGCTCCTGGGGCATGGCCGGATCGCCGCTGATTCTCGATGGTCTGGTTTATCTCAATGCGGGTGGCGGCGTCGCGCTCAAGGCTGAGAACGGCGAGTCGGTTTGGGAATTTGACGGTTGGCCCGGTTTGGCGACTCCCGTCCTTTTCCAACAAGGCGGCAAAGACGCGATCGCCTTTTTCCTCGGTCAGCAGCTGCTAGCGCGCGACCTGAAAACGGGTGCCGAATTGTGGTCGATCCCTTGGGAAACGAATTCCGCCGTTAACGCCTGCCTTCCCATATTTTTCGATGGCAAAGTCCTCATCAACAGCGGCTACGGCCTGCATCCGGCGCTCTTCGATATCGCGAGCGGCGAGCCGAAAGAAATCTGGCGGAAGGAAAACGGCGGCCACGCGTTTGCGGCTTCGATTCTCCATGAAGGGCTTGTCTACGGCTTCTTCAACAACTCGTTTGCCTGCATGGATCCAGCCGACGGGACTCTGCTCTGGAGATCGGAGGGAACGGGATCGGCGCTGATGATCGATGGGCAATTCGTCTGGATTTCCGAGAAGGGCGAACTGAAAGTCGGCCCGGTATCGAAAGTCGGCCCGGTATCGAAAGACGGTTTTGAACCCACGCTCATCGCGCAAGTCCACAGCGGCATCGTGCGCAACAACCCAGCTTATGTGGACGGCAAACTTTTCCTGAAGAACGAAAAGGGTGAAGTCGTCTGCGTGCGGATTGCTCAGTGAGCGCGAATATCGCCACGCCTCCGGTTCCACGGACAAGCACCGTCTTCGATCAGCGGTCACTCGATTAGTTCGGTTGACGAGCGCTCTTGAATCACGATTCTAGGCCATGGCTCAACAAAACGTTCTCATCGCCGGCGAGTGGCGCGCCGCCGACGCCTCCAGTTTCTTCCAATCCGAAAACCCAGCTACAAAAGCGGCTCTGCCTGACGAATATCCAGTCAGCAATTGGGCGGACTGCGACGCTGCGCTCAACTCGGCTTCCGAAGCATTCCAGCAGCTGCTGACGACGCCGGACCGCGGCGCGAAGATCGCCGACTTCCTCGAAGGGTTCGCAACCGCGCTCGAAGCTCGCAAAGATAGTCTCGTCGAGATGGCCAACGCGGAGACCGGGCTGCCCACTGCACCTCGGCTCGGCGACGTGGAATTTCCGCGCACAACCGGGCAACTTCGCCAAGCTGCGGGTGCGGCTCGGAGCGGTTCGTGGGCGTTGCCGACGATCGACACGGCAGCCGGGATTCGCTCGGTTTACGGACCGCTCGGGCCGGTCTGCGTCTTCGGGCCGAACAACTTTCCCTTCGCTTTCAACGGTGCGGCTGGCGGCGATTTTGCGGCAGCGGTTGCAGCTGGAAATCCGGTTATCGCGAAAGCGAATTCGTCTCATCCCGGCACAACGCGGATTCTCGCCGAGGCAGCCCACGAAGCGGCTCAGTCGACCGGGATGCCGGCCGGGATGGTCCAGCTGATCTACCGCACGGCTCACGAAGACGGCGAGAAACTGGTTAGCGATCCGCGTGTCGGAGCGACTGGCTACACCGGATCGCGTAACGCAGGGCTCAAGCTCAAAGGTGCCGCTGACGGCGCGGGTAAGCCGATTTATCTGGAACTTTCCAGCGTCAACCCAGTCGTGTTTTTACCTGGTGCGATTGCCGAGCGCGGAGCCGCCCTCGCCGAGGAATTCGCTGGCAGCTGCTTGATGGGAGCCGGCCAATTCTGCACGAATCCAGGTTTGGTGGTTTTGTTAGCCAGCGACGCGACTGAAGCGTTCATCAAAGACGTGGCCGACCGCTTCGGCGCAGCTCCAGTGGGCACGCTCCTGAGTCGATCGGTCGAGTCCTCACTGAGCCAGAATCTCGCGACGCTTGCGGGTGCCGGGGCCGAAGTTCTAGTCGGCAACGGGCCGGGTGATGATTCTCGCTTCTCCGTCGCCAACACGCTTCTTCGCGTCAGCGGAAAGCAGTTCATCGCCGATCCAGAAATGATGCAGACCGAGGCTTTCGGAAACGCTTCGCTCCTCGTCGTCGCCGATTCGATCGACGAAGTCTGCAAGGTTCTGGCTGCGCTCGAAGGCAATCTGACCGGCTGTGTTTACAGCGACACGAACGGGTCGGATGATGCGGCCTACGACCAGGTGGCACCGATCTTGCGCCAGAAAGTTGGGCGGCTTCTTAACGATAAAATGCCGACTGGCGTGGCCGTTTCCGCTGCGATGAACCACGGCGGGCCCTACCCAGCCACCAGTCATCCGGGCTTCACCGCAGTCGGCATTCCGGGCGCGATTTTGCGTTTCGGCATGCTCCAGTGCTACGACGCGGTTCGCCCGAATCGGCTTCCAGCGATTCTCCAAGATTCGAATCCGACAGGGGCTTGGCGTCTCGTCGACGGAGCTTGGACTCAGGGTGAGCTGAGTTGATTTGGCCTACTCAAATCCGCTCACTTCAACACGAGCGAACAATTTTCCGCCGGCCGACCAGGCCGCTTGCAGCTGGACCGCGACGAGCGTGCCAACCGTTCCCGGGTTGGTCTCGCGCGTTACCCAGGATCCTTCCGCCAAGGTCGTCGAAGTCTGAATTTCGTAGTTCAGATGGGCGATTGCCCGGTTGAACCGAATCACCGGCGGACTAACCGAGTCGTCGATCTGGCTGCGAAGAAATTCCCCATCCGCGACGAACGGATTTCCGCCCAGGCCGAATTCCTGACCGTTGGAAGCGCCGTCGCCGTCCTCGTCTCGAGCTGCCAGCTCCTCGACCGTTCCGGGCGCGAGGACTGCCCCAGCTGCAACGGCTTGAGCCGCCAGCCATTCGGAAAACGTCTGCTCGATCGAAAATGTGGGCGTGTTAGAGCTATCCGTGTTGTTGGTCAAAGTGATCGGTCCAGTTGAAGCTCCGCTTGGAACAGTCGCGGTGATTTCGGTAGGGCTCACGACGGCAAAAACCGCGTCGATCGCCCCGAACTTCACCGAACGAGTCTTATCAAGATTGGTTCCCGTGATCGTCACCACGACTCCGAGTCGCCCACGATCTGGATCGATCGAAGCCACGGTCATCGGCCCGTCTGGCGCGATCAAACCCGTGTCCGTCGCGGCGGCACCCAGCTGGTCCGCTGCGTTGTGGGCTCGAACCCAATAGAAATAGCTCGTGCCGACCACGGCGCTCGTGTCGTCGTAAGTCAAAGTCCCAGCCGGGATCGTTACAATTCTGGGCGCTGTGCTGAGGTCGTTCGTTTCACTACGATAGATTCGATACGAGTTGGCCGAACCGACAGCATCCCAGTTCAGCCGGATCAAATTGTGAATCGTCCCGTTGGTCGCGCTGAAACTCCCGGGTGCGGCGAGCTTGTAGGTCAGGACAACTTCATCGATCCAGCCGGCGTCGCTGCCTGCGGAAGCCGACCCATCTTTCTGGTAAACCCAAGTCAGCGTCTGCGTTCCAGACGGAATCGTGATCACGCTCTTTTGTGCCCAATCGATCTCGCCCGAAATGCTGTCGTTGGCCGTTCCGTTGATGTTGAATCGCAAAAAATCGAAGCCACTCTCGCTCGAAACCTTCCACCAGAAGGAGAGAATCTGAGCGCCGTCAAAATTCATGGAGGCGGTCAGCGTCGAAGTCTCTGAATCCGAGATCGGCCCGGATTGCGCCGCGTCAACGCCGTCATGATTCGTCGTTGATTGGCCAAACCAGGTTTGCGGTCCACTCGTCGCCCAGGTGAGCTGGGTCGTGTCAAAATCTAACGCATCCGGAAGAGCCGGACTGATCGTGATCAGCAGCTGCTGGTCAGTCGAGCCCGACCCGTTCGTCGCCGTGATCGTTGCCGTCGCCTGGCCGAGCGCCGTGGGAACTCCGGTGATCTGGCCAGTTCCCGAATCGATTCCCAGCCCGGTAGGCAGGCCAGTTGCGCTGAAGCTCGTCGCTCCGAGCGCAACCACATCGAAAGAGAATGCCTCGTTCGCCGCGCCTCCGGTTTCGGACGCGCTGGTGAAGGTCGGCCCCGGGCTGTCTGACGCTAACGCAAATTCATCGACCCAGCCGGCATCTGACCCGTCCGAAACTGATCCATCTTTGACGTATTCGATCCGAATGGTCGAGGTTGATCCGCCAGCCAGCGCGTGGGAGACCTGAGCCCAATCAACCTCGCCTGAAATTTCTTGAATCAGGACGGCGTTAACGAGAAAACGAAGCTTGTCGAAGCCGGCTTCGCTTGAAACCTTCCACCAGAAAGTGAGGGCGTCACCGCCAGCAGCTGCTGTGACCGAAGTTTCGAAAAACGCCGTCTGGTCATGCGTGATCGCCGGGCTTTGCGCCGCGTCAACGCCGTCGTTGGTCTCCGTGGTCTGCAGAGTCCAGGTTTGAGCGCTCTGGGTGAAGACTCGCGACGTGTCGATCGCGACCTGCAGCGCGCTTTCGCTAACAGTGATCGTCAACGTCTCGTTGTCCGTTCCAGCTGAATTCGTCGCCGAAATCGTCGCCGTAAAAACGCCGTCAGACGGAGGCGTCCACGAAATCGCGCCGGTGCCCGCGTTCACCGTCATGCCAGCTGGCTCATTTGAAATTGCGAAACTCGAAGGCGTGTTGCTGGCCGTGATCTGGTAGCTGAACGGATCGCCGCTGAAGCCGGTTGAACTCAGCGTGCTCGTGATCACCGGCGTGATGAAATCGTCGTTGTTGATCGTCCCGACGCCGATCCCATCGGAAATCACGGCGTTGGTCGGGCTGCTCAGCCGCACCTCAAAATTCTCGTGCTCTTCCGCGGTCGTATCGCCGTTGATCGTGATCGAAACCGTCTTGCTCGTGTCGCTTGGGTTGAATGTCAGCGGCCCGCTCGCGGTCACGTAGTCGTTATCAGGCGTGGTCGCCGTTCCGTCGAAAGTCTGGTACTGAACCGTAACGGTTTCGTTGCTGCTTCGAACCAGGCTGACCGTAAAATTCATCGTCTGAGTTCCGCTGTTACCCTCGGTCAGCTGCAAGTCGTCGATCGAAAGCGCGTCGTCCTGATTCACACCATCGAGAGAAGTCGCGCCCGCGCTCAAGGGATCCAGCCAATCGCTCAGCCGCGTCGCGGTCGTTCCGCCACCGGTCCAGGAAACTGAGATTCTACCATAAGAATCGTACTCGTCATTGCCGCAAGCCGCGTTGCCGCCCGTGAGGTCGCCGATGATGCGGCCGGCGAGATTGAAGAGCGGGGAGCCTGACGAACCGCCCTCAGTCGTGCCGTGATCCCAATCGAGAACTCGGACGTGAGTCGCGCCATCGTCGACGGTGTTGTCGAGATCGAAACTGATCCGCTTTTCCGCCACAGCCGGGTGGTGAATCCCGGTGGCCGCGCCATTCGTGAAAGCACGATCCCAGCCGGAATAGAAAACGTTGTAGGCCAACGGAATCGGGTCATCCAGCTCGACCAGGCAGAAATCCGAAGCCGCGTTTTCGGCCCGATGGATCGCGCCGGAATTAAATTGAGTCAAACCTCCGTCACCGACCTGACCGCTCGCCGCGGATCCCGGAGTTCGGCAGCTGCTGTTCTCGAAATTGAAGTAAACGACCATCGAAGGCGCGTTTGCCGGGCTGATTCCGCAGTGCTCGGCCGTCAAAAAATACGGCTTACTATCGTTGTTCGCGTTGTTGATCAGAGCGCCGGAACAAGTGTCCGTTCCATTCAGCGTGTAAGCGCCGACCGACCGAATCTGATCGGCATAGGCCTGAATGAGCGCGCCGACGGTTGGATCGCTGGTGCAGGCGACGTCGATGTTGCACGAGCCCGATGTGTCGCCGCCGATTTTCTCTGCCTTCAGACCTCGGAAGCCGTGATTCACTTTTGACAGTGTTAGAGCGAGTTGATCGCGCGGCACGCCGGCCGGGAGCACGACTTCGAGCGCGAGTTCGTCTCCGCGAAAAATCGGAGTCCAGAGCTGACCATGATCTTCGTTGTCGGTCGCCGTGAACTCGCGGTAAGGCCGTTCACTTTCGAGGTCAGGCGGAAAGATCGAGAGCTTGCCGCCCTCTGGCATTTCGTAGCGAAGAAATCCCAGGTTGAGCGACTGGGCGCCTGGAGAATTCAGCCTCGCGCGCCAGATCGAGCTGCCGTCCGGCAACGTCTCCCAGACTCCAGAATCGTTCGGTGTGATTTCGACATCGAGCGCTTCGGCAAATCGGAAAACGCCGTTTCCAATTTTGAGATCGCGCGTTTCGGCCTTTCGCAGAAGCTCAGCCGTATCGACCATCGGCACAGATTCGGCTTGGATCTGTTCAAGCGGAACAATCACGCCTGCTCGGCTCGCCAGGACGGCTGGCGGAAATTGGCGGCTCGGCATTGCCGATTCCGGACGGCTCGATTCAGCTTTTGAACTTGGATTGGCTGACGCGTCGGCGGGCTTTTCAGCTGGGAATTGAAAAATCAAAAAGACGGCCAAACTCAAAATTAGAAGGATGCCGAATCCTATTTTGCCTTTGCTGGACATCGCCAAGGCTATCACGATCGCCCGGCGTGCGCGAGAGTTTAGAGCCTACAGATAGAAGTAGTGATTCAGCGGCGGCTTCGGAAAATAGGGCAGGTTGATCGTCCAGATCAGAATCAAGACGTTTACGATCGCGAGGGCGATCATCGCTCCAACCGCGATGCTGGACTTCAATCGGTTCTCGCGAAAACGATCGAGGCCGAAGCAAGTGAGGGCGATCAAACTCGGCAGGATCGGCCCCATCAACCTGGGTAGAAACGGAGCCTGACTCGCGACGAGGAGAAGCGTGTGAAGGACCGCCCAGAGGCCGAGAATGACGATCGGCCGCCAGGTTCCTGGTTTCCAGCGCAGAAAAAACCAGCCGATAACCAGGATTTGCACAGCGGCGATCATCGCGATTCGAAACCATTCCAAAGTCCACTGCCCGATGTGGTCTTTGCGCTTCTCATAGGCTAAGCCGAAGTTGTGGGCGAGGTCGCATTCGACGTAAAGCCAGGCGATGAACAGCCCGGGGATGACGGCGATTTTTGCGACTGTCAGGATGTGATCGACGAGCATGAAGCGCTTTTCGCGGATCCAATCGCAGAACGGAGCCATGCCGATGAGAAAGGCCGCGTAGACGAATCCTGGTGGTCGGACGAGGATCAATGGAGCGACGAGAAGCGCTAAGCCAAGCGTATTCCAAAACGAGCGTCGCTGAGAGCGCGCGACCAACAGGCAAAGCATGGCCGTTACCAAAAACAGCCCAGCCTGATCCGTGGTTGGTCTGGCGAACGTCCTCAGAAAAATGAAGTGGCAGGCGAAGAGCAGGGTCCCGATCGTCGAGATCGGCCAGGACAATCGCAGTTGTCGGCTCAGCAGCTGCTGGATGAGGAGCAGGGTCGCGAAACTGATCAGGGCATTGAACAAAAGGTAGGCGTCGTGCATCTCCATGCCTGCGATCATCAAGACCGTTAGGGCAGCCGGCACGAGCGCGACGTGGGCGTGCTGGTACTTGTGGAGCTGCTCCTCCATTTGCGGCCGATCGCTCGGATTCCTCCACCAGTCGGCCATGAAATTCGCGGCCTGGCCGTAACGATCGGGATCAAAATTTCCGTAGTGATTGCTGATGCGCTGCTGCCAGCCTAGCCAACTGGTCAGGAGCGCGCAGAATCCCAGAAAAATCAGCCACGGCCAGATCGTAGGGCGAATCCAGAGGACGAGCGGCAAGCTAAGCCCGACGACGATCCAGAGCCAGAGCAGCGGTTTCCAGCTCGCTTGGTAGAGCAGAATCATCTGGGGGAAACCGTCGACAGCTTCCGAGCAGAGGTTGGTCGTCAGGTCGAGTTCGGGTAGGATCGGCGTCTTGCTGGCTTTCATCTTCTTGACGCTCGGCGCGACGTCCTTGGGCGAGTCGAGCAGCTCGAATTTCACCTGAATCCGATCACCCTTTTTCACCGGCTTGATGAACTCCAAAGTTGCGTCGAGGCCATAGCCGATTTCGTCTGTCGAGCCGAGCGAGAGCGGACTCGATTCGTTCACCGCGCTGAGCCGGATTCTGTGCTTCGGGTCCCGGTTCAAAACGCGGAAGTGCACACCCCGGAGATGGTCCGCTGGCGCATTGAACCGGATGAAAAGCGGATCCTGACCGAACTCAAAAAGCTGTTCGGGATTGTCCCCGACCAGGTCCATGTAAACCGGCCAGGGAGCATTCTGGCTCTTCAAGGCTCGCACGGAAATCAGCGCGAGAATGGCAAAGGCGACAAACGCGGCCACAGCTGGCCAGGCGCGTTGGAGACAGGATTCAGGACTGGCGGACATGCCTTTAACGAAGGAAAAATCTCAGGGTTTCAGATCGTAAACCTTTGGGCCCTGGCTGCTTCCCGCAGCGCGGCTGAGGTCGGAGGAAAAATTCAAATTGAAAAGAAATTTCGCTTCAAGAATCACAATCGGTTTTCCGGACGCGAAGTCCGCTACCTCGATAAATTTTGTTCCGCATCGTGCGATCTTTTTTCCATCTGCCGAGATCGCCACGCTGTTGGCACCGCGATTGGCCTTGTCCCATTTGAAGAGTTCTTCGGTCTCCCCGGAATCAAAGCGGATTCGATGAATGCCGGACGAGGTCACGCCGAAAAGATCACTGGAAGCCGGATCAAACATCATCGCGCGCGGACGAACCCGGGATTTGGTCATATCGATTCGCTTCACCTCTTTGCCATCGCCAGTGGATCGGAAGACGAGCGCGCGGGTGACCTCCTCATGCCTCACGGAGTCACCGTCTTGAACGTATTTTCCAACGCGATTCTCGAATCCTGCGATCAAGCCGCCGTCCGAGGAAAGCGCGATCAAGTTCAACGCCGAGTCTTCGATCGACCATTTTTTCTTGCCGGTTTTCGTATCCCAGCACGCGAGTTCGCCGCCATCCTTCACGGTGATTTTGCCGAACGTGCGTTCGTTCGCGAGAACCGAAAATGCCGCAGTGCCGTCTGGCGAAAGACGGACGAGGACGCCGTAACCGTTGGGGCCGTCGGCGATTTTCCCGCCGGTCTCGATTGGCTTGGCGAGCGGCTTTCCGTTAGCCGTCCAGAACTTCAACAGTCCGTTCTCCGTGCTTGCGCTGGCGATTGTTGTCCCGCCTTCATCGTAAGCAACCCAGTCCGGAGCCGATCCTTCGTGGGAACCGAGGATTTCCCGAATTTTCCCGCTCGCGGCATCCCAGAGAACCACATCGCCGCCGCGTTTTGATTCGACTCCGTCTACCCGGAACGTGACCACTCCGGTCCCGCCAGCGATCGATTTTCCATCCGGCGAAAACGCGAACGAATTGAATCCTCCGTGATTTTCGGGGCGATCGAGTTCGAGCTGAGCGTGAAGTGGCGCGCCAAAAGCAAAACCAATCAGCGCGAAAATCAGGAGGGTGAACTTCATGAGTAAATCGTGTGGCGCCGGGGTGAGAATCGCCAGTCATGATTTTGGCTGATTTACTTGCAAACCCGGCAGCCGGATTCTAACAGCACTCTATCGTGAAATACCCCATCGATCTCCGCTTCAAGTTAATGGCCTTGGCTAACCAGGTCTCTGCTACCGACGCCGACGGCAATCTCGTCTGCTATGTTAAGCAGAAAATGTTCAAGCTCAAAGAGCACGTCAACGTGTTCACTGATCTCGAAATGAAGCAGCCGCTCTGCGACATCAAAGCGGATCGCGTGATCGATTGGTCCGCAAAATACACTTTCACCGGAACGGACGGGACGGTCATTGGTCACGTCGCGCGCTCCGGCGGACGTTCGCTCTGGAAAGCGCACTACGAAATTTTCGATGCGGAAGACAACCACATCATGAAGATCCGGGAAGAGAATCCGTGGTCGAAATTCTTCGATGGACTGCTGGGCCAGATTCCGGTGATCAACATCCTGACCGGAATGTGGCTTCACCCGAAATACCTCGTCTCGAACATGGCGGATGAGCCAATTTTCAGGATAACGAAACAGCGCGCTTTCTTCGAAGGAAAATTCACGATCGACGAGCTGAAAGACGTTCAGGAAGCGACCGACATGCAGGCGTTGCTTGCGATGTTGATGATGTTGCTGCTTGAGCGAACGCGCGGCTGAAGGAACCGGTCACTCGACCGGCTCGCTCGGCATCGGCTGAAACACGATCGCCCATTTGTCAGGCTGGAGTTTTGCTCCGGCGAGGTCAGCCACGTATCCCAGCACCGTCGACATCGGCACGTCGTCGAGGCGAAAAGTGATCGAGGTTTCTGGATCGATTCCAGCAGCGAGGACGAAATTCAGGCCAACTTTTTCCGGATCGATTTCAGCACTGCGCGAAGCGAGAAAACCGACCACGTCCGCCAAGGAAGTGTCGTTGAATTCGATCTGCGCGAGGTGGAGTCCACGGGCTTTGACGATCAGATCGGGCGCAGCCTTTCTCTTTTTCGGTGCCGCTTCTGCGTCGCGCTCCTGAATGTAGATCACGCCGTTCTTAATGTTATAATCAGCTCCGGCAGCCTCGATTACGTAGCCCAGAACTGCGCTAACCGGCACGTTGTTCAAATCCAGAGTGATCGGAGTTTCCGCGTCGACTTTCGGGTCGAGCAGGATGTTCAGAGATCGGCCATTCGGATCGATTTCCGCGCTTTTCGATCGAATGAAATCGAGCGCAAGCGACAGCGGCGTGTCGTCGAATTCCACGGACTCAATAAGGCGAGGACCGGCGGCCATCGCGCCGAGGGGAGCTGCGATGAGGATGGCAGCGATCGAAATGAGGTTGCGGAGATTGGCCATAAATCAATAAATCGCGCTCTGGAGCGAATTGGGATCAAAAGAATTCTCTCGTGCTCACGCCGGGTGCCTGTGATTAGCTCTGGCCGATGTTCAACCCAAACGGGCCAACGTTTCGAGAGCAAGTTCGTCAGGCGCTGAGTTCGACGCAGCGCGGCTACGATCTGCTGGCACCGAAATTCGAATTCACGCCGTATCGGACGCCCGACTGGATGCTCGACTCGGTGGCGAAAATCCTCAGCCGCAGCGAGCCGTTCGACTCGGCGCTCGACGTCTGCTGCGGGACGGGCGCGGGGATGCGGATGCTTCGGCCGCTGGCGCAGGAGCGCGTCGTCGGGATCGATTTCAGCGAGGGGATGCTCGCTGAGGGCCAGCAGCTGCTGGGGGATTCGGCGGGCGACGCGGAACTCGAATTCGTCCACGGCGACGCGCTGGGGATGAGCTTCGAAAGCCAGTTTGACGTCGCGACCTGCTTCGGCGCGCTCGGCCACATCGTCGGCAAGAACACCGAGCCGTTTCTCCAACGCGTTCGCGCGGCGCTGAAGCCCGGCGGCCGCTTCATTTTCATCTCCGGCTATCGACCGAGCGCGTTCTCGCTCGCGTTCTGGTTTTCCCACGGCTTCAATCTGGCGATGCGGATTCGCAATCTGTTAGTCAGGCCGAAATTCATCATGTTCTACCTGACCTTTCTGCTGCCGAAAATCCAGCGGACGCTGGAGGCGAATGGGTTTCGAGTCGAAGTCGAAGCGCCGGAAGAGCTTGGGCGTTACCGGATTGTGGTCGCGACGCGAGTCGATTGATTTGGTTCGAAATTCCGGATCAGAAACTCGGCCTGAGTCCCGGTTGAATCCGCAAGCCGAGGAAAACGTCATTCTGATTGACAGAATCGTTTCAAATCGCCAAAATGGGCGTCCTCGGAAACGAGTGTTCTTTGACAAGTGTTAGACTCAGAATTTTTGGATTTCGATCCTTTCCTGCTGTGTTCGCCAATTATATGACTTTGATGGGCCCGAACCAATATGCCACTTACGGGAGGTTAGTCAGTTGATTGATGTCAGGCCTTCGTTGGAAGGCAGATGTCATCTCGGCAGCCCCCCACCTATTGAGGTAGGGAACGTGGTTCCTGACGTCATGGTCGGCACAAGTGGGTTAACTCAAGCGCCCGGACAATCGCTATTCAGCTCGCCATGCGAAGCTGATGATCGTCCGTGGCGCTTAATTTTTGGGACTGTGGACTTCGTGGACGGTGGACTGTGGTTTTCTGAATTCTACAGTCCACTGTCTACAGTCTACAGTCCCCCCTACCGAATCACCTTTCGACTGAAAGCGACGATAAACAGCCCCCAGAGAAGCGTCCCCATCAACGCTTCGAGCGCAAGCGGGCCGAGGAGCCAGCCTTGCGCGCCGCGGAGATGCTCGCCGGTGAATCCGGCCGTGAAAACCGAGACGCTGGTCATCAACGCGAACAACCCGCGATTGGCGATGTGGTCCTCGCCCAGCTCCGGGATGGGCGGCTGGGGATCCTGGAAATTATCGTAACCGCCGACGTAAATTCCGGCGAAAAGCAGGATCATGACCGCGGCCGAAAAAATCGCTCGAAACGGGCGGGCGCCGTAGCCGCAGCCGAGGTCGAGGAAGAGAAAACTGCAGAGTTTCCCGAGCGGTCGCCAGGCGGGGAGTGCGCGGCGCTTGTTGACTTTGAAGCGGTAAAACGCCCAGTCTTCGGCGTCGTAGCGATTGAGGTGTTGGAAGTTGTTTTTGAGCGAACCGTACTCCTCAGCCGCGTCCTCGTGCTTGCCGGCTTCTTCGGCCTGGATGCGTCCGGCGAGCTGCTCCGGTTTGATCAGAACGCGATTGAACAACGCGTTTCGGAACGCGAAAACCTGCTTCGGGCCTTGTTCGATCGTTTCGAGATAAACGACGTCGTGGAGCTTCGATTTCGAAAAATCGGTCAGGCCGTCGAAACGGCTGCGGGAGAATTCGAGCTTCTTGGTAACCGTCGAGCCGCGGAACAGAAAATCGCCTTTGAAGCGGCAATCGGTCGCGACGAAACCCTCGTCGGCGTGAAAGCTGCGGAAATCGGCCGTGCCGCCGAACTCGGTTTTGTGAAATTCGACCCAGTCTGAAAACCGCGCGTCCCAGGTTTTTACGCCGCCGCGCAGTTTCACCTGGTTAAGCCGGAACGACGCGACCGCTTTGATTCGGTCAAGTTGCAGCTGGCCGCTCACCTGAGTTTTGAGGAGGTCGACCAGGTTCAAAGTCGAACGTCGCATGTCGAGATTTCCTTCGATCACGGATTCGCCGATGTGCAATCGCTTCAACTGACATCCCTGAAGCGTTAGGCCCTTCTTGAAATTCGCCTTCAGGATTTTGCAGTTTTCGAGCTCCACGTTCTGGAACGAAACCGCCTCTTCGAAGTCGCCTTCCAGCGTCAACCTCCGGACAGAGACGTTTTGCAGAGCCTTGCCGGTCGCCAGCAGCTGCTGGGCTTCTTCCGGCGTAATTTCCTTACGTTCGGACTGAGATTGCGAAGTTGAGTTGGTCATGAAAATTCGGTTAGTTCATTCGTTCCCTGCCAGGCGCGTCCGCGCAGTTCGGGAATCACGGCGTTGTATCGAGATTGAATCTGGCCCTCGGGACGTTTCGCGGATTTCCGGATCTTTCCGCTCATCCAGCCGCCTACGGGAAATGCCGTAATAAAATACTCCGTCCCAGCTAATTCGTAGGTGTAAAACAATCCGGCGGAGTCCGCTTTTTGGTCTGAGGGTTTTGGTTCGAAATTAATCAGCGTAGTCGTCAGCGTCACGCCGGGCTCTGGCATGGTCTGGGTCAATTTGAAGCCGGTCCGCCCGCCCGAGTCGATCCCGCGAAACGCCTTGGTCAGGTTCGAGAGCAACGAGCCATTCCGCGGCTTAGCTGAGAGAAAACCGCGTGGAAAACCGATCCCGCGATCGAGAACGCCGTCCGTCCAGCGCGCTCGCTTGAAGCCGAAAGGTGTTTCCACGTTGCTGAGCAAATATCCGTAGGTGTGGAGCAAGCCCGCGTTGGCGACGTTGTTTTCTCGATCAAACGACTGGCCGGCAAGATCGCTCAACTCGGCGAGCAGATCGGGCTCCACGACTGTGGTCTTCGCGCCAGCGTCGATGTTCGAGCTGTGGCCCCAGGCGGCGAAAAGCCCGGGATCTGCAGCGTCGCGTTCGATCTGGCTGAGTAAACTGGGGCGGTGTTCGGCGAGAATCTCGCGTAACTTCCCCGGACGCTCGTTCAGCATTCGAGTCAGCGTCCGCAGCTGCGTTTCCCTGGTAGGCATGTCAGGGTAATTTCTTAAGCTCGATGTCTTTGAACTGAACCATCATCGGAGGCCCGGAATGGAGCTGGAGCATCAGCAGGCCGCTCGTTTCGGCTTCCTCTTTCTGGTTGTCGACGACCTCTGACATGAGTTTGCCGCCGATTTTGATCGTGATTTTGTTGTCGATGAAAGTGATCTCGTAGTCGGTCCATTTCGAGAGGTCGAGACCAGCAGCTGCTTGCTCGGGCGTCTCGGCGTCCTCCGTTTTCATCGAACCATCCGCGCCGATCACGGTCCGTTGCCCGCGAGTCGCCAGCGTTTTCCGCTTGGTGTGCTCATCGTAAACCGCGCCGAGATACTTGCCGTCCGGAAACGTGATGTCCGCTTGGTAACCGACCGCCGCGCCGTCGTCCTGCATCGCGCTGCGGACCTGAATTCCGGAGTTTGCGCTTTTGCTGCCTTCAAGCCGGAACTTCAACCGGAGTACGAAATTGGCCACGTCGCCGCCCTGCCAGATGAGGAATTGGTTCTTCTTACAAGGGTTTTCCGCGCTCGAAGTCGCCGTGATCGCGCCGTCTTTGATCGTCCAAAATCCCATGTCTTTCGCCTCCCAGCCCTTGAGCGACTTGCCGTCAAAAATTGGCTCAAACGCGGGTTCAGCGAGCGCGACTCCGCATGTGAAGAGGAAAATGGTCAGGATCTTTCGAATCATCATGCCGGTATTCTAGATGCGAAACGGTCTCAACGGCAACATCTTCAAACCGCCCAACGTGTTCGAACCCGAAATGACCCTCCGCAAAATTTCCCTCTTTTCGCTCGTCGTCATCGCGCTCGCCAGCAGCTGCTGGGCGCAGGAACCGGATTGGGCTGTCCTGACCGACCCGGCGCACGAGTACTGGACTCGGCCGCTGAACGATCCGCTAACACTGATGAAGGACGAGCTTGAGGCTGGGTCCGACGAGCTGGATTACTCAAGTGAGAAGGCCTTTGTCGTCAGCCTGCTGAAGAAGCTCGACGTGCCGGTCAGCTCGCAGCTTCTCGTCTACTCGACGACGAGTCTTCAGCTCCGCCTGATCTCGCCGCGCAACCCGCGAGCGGTTTATTTTAACGAAGAAATCTACGTTGGCTGGGTTCTTGGCGGCCAGCTGGAATTCGTTTCGATGGATCCGGATCTCGGCGGAATTTTCTACATTTCCGACATCATCCCGCGCAGCGGAGCGCGGAAAATGCAGCTCGACCGCGCGGATCGCTGCATGAATTGCCATCACGACGAGGATACGCGTCACGTTCCCGGAGTCGTCGTCAAATCCGTTCTCCCGGGTCAGCGCGGCGGCACGATCAGCACCTATCGGCCTGGAGAAGTCGGCCACGAAATTCCCTTCACCGAGCGTTTCGGCGGCTGGCACGTCACCGGCGAACACGACATTCAAAAGCATTGGGGAAACGTGATGGGCCAGCTGAGCGGCGACGACATCTCGACGACTCCGCTCGAATTCGGAGCAAATTTCGATATAAGTCGATACCCGATTCCTTCCAGCGACATCCTGCCTCATCTGATTTTCGAGCATCAATCTGGGTTCGTGAATCGCTGCGCCGCGGCCTCTTACAAGGCCCGATTCTTTCTTCACGAAGGCGGCGGAAAGTTCAAACCCGGTGACTTGGAAAAAGTCCGCGAGGAGGTCGATGAACTCGTCCGCTACATTCTTTTCGCGGATGAAGCCGAGTTTCCAGAAGGCGGAGTCACTGGAGATTCCGTTTTCCGAGAAGATTTCCTCGCGAAGAAGAAAGAAGATCGCCAAGGCCGTTCGTTACGCGAGTTCGATCTCGAAACGCACATGTTCAAGCACCGCTGCAGCTACATGATTTACACCTCGGTCTTTCAGGGGCTGCATCCGGGTTTCAAGCGGCTGATTTACACCGAACTCGGCAAAGCCCTCGACGGATCGAAGCCCGGATTCGGCCACATCCCATCGAATGAGAAAACCGCGATTCGCGAGATTTTGCGCGCGACGCTGACCGATTTGCCGGAAGGCTGGTGAAACGGACCGGCCAGGAGATGCTGATCAATTCAAAATCGAAGTTGATGAAATTCGATAGGATAACTCTTCTAGTCTACATCATTCATGAGCGAACGTAGCACGGGTTGATCGATTGAGGGCTGCCGCGTGCCAGATTCTGGCGTTCGAGGTCGATTAGACGAGGAAACAACAACTCATCATGTTGACTCCTGAAATACACGACCATGTCTTCGCTGAGATCGATATCGCCGGCACTGTCATCGCTCTTGAGGGCATGAAATCGCGTTTTCTCTGCGAAGAGGGCCTTGGCGCATCGGAGGAGCGTGTTGCTGGTATTCGTGCGATTGCGGAGAGTCTTGGGTCATCATCTTCCCTGGTCTTCAAATACGCGTTCCTCCACTGAATCACTTGGTTCTCTGTTAGATCATCCAGTGGTGTAGAGTCGATTCGCTCTTGCCATGTTCTGGAGCCTCCAGAGCGGCCGTCCTATTCCCTGTTTTCGAAACCCCTTTGATGCTTGCCACAATCTTGCCTAACACCTTGAATGTAGCCATTCAAGGTGGCGGGGCGGCTGCTGAAATCATGGCCGCATGCGTGATCAAATCGCCGATCGTAGGTCGCTCGATAAATGCACCCGCTGTCTCCAGTATTCGACCGCCTGCGACGATTGGGGAAGTGAGATTTCAGCGTGCCGTCCCTGCCATTAGCGAGGAGGTCTTTGTAGATTGTTGCGGCTTTCTCAGCGGCGACAGACTTGTTGCCAGTGTTCAATGGAAATCACGAACGCCGTCCACTGTAATGGGCTCTTCAGGAAATATCGTGGCAGCTGAAAGCATCGTAGTAGAGTGTATGAATGAAAAGCCTCGGCCATCACTATGCTTTGTTACTGGGATTGGAAAGTC
>JBLHKS010000038.1:0-44927 GCA_047620505.1 Verrucomicrobiales bacterium
AGTTTCACCTCGGTATCGCGGACCGCGTCCAAATACTGCTGCAGGGTATCCTGGTCATGTTTGGAGAGTTTTCGTCCGAGTGAGCGCGTGTCGTCGATCAGGAGATCCAAGGCGCTCTTGCTCCTTGCCAATTTTGCGGCCGCGTCCCGGCTGCTGGCGACAAAGAGCATGTCAAAAATCTGCTTGGGCTGATTCATCGCCGGAATCGCGCGACCTTCCCGGTTGAAGGACTGAGTTTGTGCGCCACGGGGTCCGCCAATGCCGCCATTGGAAGACATGACCAGGGAGGAATGCCGAGTAAATTCGCCTACGTGGTCTGCATAGACCTGGTCCAGGGAAATTCGATTCTTATAAGGCCCGTGACCTTTCGTGTCAGCGCCCGTCAGATATTGGTCTGCGTTGGAATGGCCATGCACCCGTCTTACCGCGGGATGTGAGAGTCCCGAATAGATCGTGATGTCACTTCGCAGAGGCTCAAGAACATCCAGCACTTTTGTTAACTCAAAATCCCTTTCTCCGCCCCTCGGAAACCAACTCCAATCCTTCCACGCCGGATCTTCTTTGAGCGGCACACCCACCCCATCCGGGTGGTAGATGCTAACAAAGCGTTTCGGCGTCCCATTCGTAGCTGGATTGTCGGCGGCAAAGGTTTCGAACCAGGGCAAAGCCAGGGCGATACCGGCGCCGCGCAGAAATGTCCTACGCTCGAGGGAGTTTGATTTAAGATTCATTGTCGGTCTGTTCCTCTTTCGTTTGAAAGTAACATCGTGCATCCCATTAATTAGAGTTGAAGATTTCGCTACGGGTAAGCAAGTGGACCAAATCGCCCAAGCGATCCCCGTTTTCCCTGAACGCTGACGTTAAATCCTCAACATCAGAGTGGTCTGCAAAAGAAAGGGGACGGCCAAGTGCATAGGCGGCCATTTTATAAACCATGGCACGTGCGAACTGGTCCTGTCTTTCCTTGAGTAGATACTCCTTCAAGCCCCCGATCCCTGCCAGCAGCTGCTCGTTGAAGAGTTCTGAATCCGCGTCCACTGGCTTGCTGCCAATCCGTGTGCGCCAGGATCCCATTGCATCATAGTTTTCAAACGCAATTCCCCAGGGATCGATCCTGGCATGGCAGGAATAACAGGCTGGATCATTGCGGTGGTCGGCGATCCGTTCTTTCAACGTCATTTTCTGGATTTCCGGATCCGCAAGATCCACCTCTGGCACATTCGGAGGCGGGGGCGGCGGCGGATCGTGGAGAATGCGTTCCAGCATCCAGACACCGCGTTTGAGAGGATGGGAATCCTTGCCATCGGAGTTCATCGCGAGGACCGCGGCTCCTGTGAGAAGGCCGCCCCGGTTCATTTCTGGTTCGATGGGAACTTTCCGGAACTGGTATCCGTAGACATCTCTAATCCCATAGTGCCCCGCCAACCGTTCGTTAACCATCACGTAGTCGGAATGAATGAAGTCCATAACACTAAGGTTGTGTTCAAGGACTTCGTCAAAAAAGGCCAAGGGCTCTTCCTGCATCGCTTCCATCAGTGAGTCATCCGTAATGTGGGTCACACTATCAAGGCCATCCAGGCCAAGCCATTGCTGGACGAAATGCCGGGTAAACCGTTTCGCCCGCGGATCCGCCAACATGCGTTGTACTTGTGCTTCGAGGATTTCGGGGTTCCTGAGCTTTCCTTGCTCGGCAAGGTGCTGCAGTTCTTCGTCGGGAATGCTCGACCATAGAAACACTGACAGGCGACTGGCCAATTCTTGATCGCTGATTCGGACCCTGCCATTTGTTTCATCCTCGGCGACGCGTTGGGTCAGATATAGGAACTCAGGATGCGCCAACACAGTTGCCAACACTTCCAACATAGCTTCCTCGAAAGTCTTGAATTCCGGCCGGTATTTCACGAACAACTCCAAGAAACGGTCAACCTCCTCTGTAGTGGCCGGTCGACGCCAGGCGCGCCCCATGAACCGGGCCAACACATCACGGCCATAATTTTCCTCGTCCCCTTTGTTTTCACTCTCCGGAAAAATGTCCGTGTGCGTCTTTGGCGGCCATTGTTCGTAAAACGGGGCGCTGACTTCAATATAATCGATCAGGACATGGAGAGGTTCTTCCCCTCCACGGGCATTCGAGACATTGCGTATATGGATAAACTCGTCCCGCCTGGGAAACTTTGTTTCGAGCTTGCGAAAAGGGTTTCGCTGAATATCGCCCAGAGGAATATCGAAGTGAATCAATTGAGGA
Organism: Verrucomicrobiales bacterium; assembly: GCA_047620505.1. Taxonomy (GTDB): domain Bacteria; phylum Verrucomicrobiota; class Verrucomicrobiia; order Verrucomicrobiales; family DEV007; genus JBLHKS01. Next base: position 2,246 of record JBLHKS010000038.1, read on the forward strand.
TTGTCCACGGTTCCCGTGACCGGGATATCGCGTTCGCTGATGATATTGGAAAAGTTGGCGTTGTTGCTGGTATGGGCGCTGAACCCCAAACGAAGGCTCGCATATTCGTCAGGGTCCGTGGATGAACGCCAAGCACGGATGCTCACCCGCATCACACCTTCATCAGGAAGAAAACGATCTAAATTCCACTTCAGCTCATTCGACTTGGGCAGCACCAGCAAAACTGGAGATTCTGGAGGGGATTGCCCCACGATTGCTTCTGGGCTGGGCGCCGACTTACCGTCCCTGACGTGGACTGCCCTGCCTGTCTCCCGATCAAACAGATGAAGCTGGTTCCTGTTCTTGCCGTAGCTTTCGTCATTGGTGTTGAAAAGCTTTGCCTTCTTGTTAGAGGCCGCCTTCTCCATCGCTTCCTGCATCGAGATGACGTAAGCCACCGGCTCGGGCCGTTCGCCAATCACGGTAGCTCGTTTCAGCGCCTTCAAGCCGATTTCGCGATAGGTCTGGAATTGCATGGCCGACATCTGCAACATCTCGGAACTATTTTTAAACCCATCCTCGGATGCGGTTTCCGGAGGCAGATTCCGGGCGAAAGGCGAGGGCAAGCCTAGTAGATCCTGGAGTGCGTAGTTGTATTCGTAGCGGGTCAGGCGGCGAAACGAAGAACGCCCCTTCGCGCTACGAGCCACCTGGGAGGCTCGCTGAATTTCACCGGAGAGCCAATCAATAACCGCCGTCCGGCCTGCGTCCGATAGATCCGTTTCTTCATCCGGAGGAGGCATTTCACCATTACTAAGCACACCCATCACTTCCAGCCACCAATCCTTGTCCCCACCCTGGATCAGGTCGGGGTTCAGGGTGTCGATTCGAAATTTGCCCTTTTGCTTTTCTGGGCCGTGGCAGTCGATGCAGGCTCCATGCAGAAGGCCTTTGATCTCGTCGCGAAACACTTTCAGGTTTGCAACGGGAACCGCGGCCGCGGGGGCTTGTGTCAGCGGATTTCGATAGATCGAGTGAAGCGCACCCAACTCCCTGATTTCTTCAAGTGTCGGCGGAACCGCAAGCTTTGCCCCTGCGAGGGATACCCCCTCAAGGCTGATCTCCGAAAACTGGAAATGGGTGGCGTCGTGGGTCTTCAGGAAAGTGAACCTGTAGAACGTGTAAGCGGTCTCATTGTCCAGTTCGTATGAACGCGACTGAAGCCGCTTTTCGAACAAGGATTGGTCGGTCTTTCGATCCAACAACGTCCATCTTTCACCGTCCTTCGAGCCTTCCAGAATCCAGTCCTTTGGATCGCGCGTTGGCACATCATTTCCGGAAGTGAACGAATATGCCCTGACCACTTCCCCAGGTCCGGGCAACTTAGCCATCCAAACGACCGGGCGGCCTTCGTGTAAACCACACCACTTGGAACGATTGTTCGAATCCACACTCGCCAAAACGCCCTGGCCGCCAGTCTCGACGTGTTCGCTGGGCGACGATATTGCGGGGGCGACCTCTGATGCGCCCTTGGCTGATACCAGGCAAAACGCATGAAGTGCGGCGAAGGCGAAGGTTGCGTGGCGTTGGATCAGGGAAATCATGGACGATGGCGGAGGAGATTCCGCCTACCGCAAGAACGGGAAAGACCCGCCGAATTTGTCACTTCTCGCAATTTTTGAATGATCCCGCTCAGCTCGCTTAGCGAGATCAACCACCCACTTCGGGAACAGGATTATGTAGCATGGCCCTCGCCCCGTGTGCCATCTGCAAGATCTGACCCTGGGGACCTGGGGGGGGCGGCTGCCGACCTTTTCCCAATTCCGTTTAGATCAGGACCGTGGCAGATGGTGCACTGAAAGGGTTTTCCTTCGCCTCCTCCCATCTCCAACACTAATGCGGCACCTTTCTGGAACGACCCAACCGGTGCGTAGCCAGCAACTGCTGGAGCTGGAGGGGAACAGGGCAAGGCTCTCATTCTAGTTTCAGATCGTGTCTCGGCTTCAACGCCTGGGCCAACGGCGGACTGGGCGCGGGAAGGCCGAAAAGAAACTTCCGTTAGTTTTCGCCGTGATTTTCGTTTTGTCGGCCATGGCTCAAAAAGTGCCAGAAAATATCAAAATCATTGAAAATAAGAAAACATGTGTTATTTATGTAAATAATGGATTCCTTGGCGCGGGTTACATCAGATCCGCCAGAATCAACTCTCGAATCAAGCCCATGAAAAAGAACCTGCTTTCCTCAGCAGACTTTCCCTTCGTCCTCAATCGGAGTTCTGGTCAGCACCTGCTGGCGTCAATCCAGAAACCTGAGCAACTTAAATCGACGGTCCACGCCGATTTAAGCTCTCGCCGGGCGGGAAGATCACTCCCAAGGCCCGATCTAATTGCCAGGAACCGAGGCGTTAACATGAGGCCAACAACCTCCAGACGCGACCGCCTCAATTGGGCTCGTCGTTTGGCTCTCTTCGTGGCTCTCGGAGCGGCGCTCCTGATTTCGGCGTTGCCGGTCTCCGCGATGGATTCCGCGGCTCCGATTTTTGGGGATGTGATCGGAAACAACGCCAATCCTGGAACGGAGAGCCACAGTTTCCTGACAATATCGGCAGCACTCGCGCTGTTGATTGCAGTCGGCGCGACGCTGTTTCGACAAAACATGTGTTTCCGTAAAGAGGCCTTCCAACGCAAGGCCGCGGAAATCGAGCTTCGGAAAGTCAAAGAGGCCCAAAAGGGGCTGGAAACGAACGACGAACGTTTTCGCCAGATGTCGGAGAACATCGACCAGGTTTTCTGGATGACCGGTGCGGAGGCTGGCTCAGTTTTGTTCGTTAGCTCTGCATTCGAAGATGTCTGGGGGCTTAAGACTGAAGAGATTTATCGCAATCCGCTTCTCTGGATGCAGACAATCCACGAGGACGATTTCGAGAGGGTCGAGACCGCGTTCGCGAAGTTGGCTCAAGGCATCGACGGCTGTGAGAAATTCGAAATCGACTACCGGATCATCCGGCCTGACGGCGAGATGCGGCGGATTCATGACCGGGGCGCGGCAGTCCGCGACGCCGAAGGAAAAACCTATCGTCTCACCGGGGTCGCGACGGATGTGACTTATGCCCGCAACGCCAGCGACTTGATTGATCTGCAGGTCAAACGCATGGGGATGCTCCACGAAATATCCACCAATTTGGAACTATCCGAACAGGCGCAGATTCAGGCGATTCTTCGTCTAGGCACCTCCGTCTTTGGTCTGGAGACCGGAGTGGTCGCTGCTATTGAGGAAGCCAATTATGAGGTTCTGGAACTGGAGTATCCAGAGGGTGCCAGTGTTGACGCTTCGGTGAGCGAGACGCATTGCCGTCGGATAGCGGAATCGGAGCTGCCCTTGGACATACCAGATGTCGCCGAACAATCCCTGCGCGAGTGCTGGACGTTGGACCCGGTACTTTCCGGCGCTTGCCTGGGATCACGATTCCGCATGGCGGAAAACCGCTGGGGTGTCCTCGCTTTCCTTTCGTCCTCGCCTCGCGTTAAGCCGTTTCATGAGTTGGATCGGAATTTTGTCCAGATCATGGCTCGATTGGTGGCGAGCCTGATCGAAAGGATCGAGTCTGCCAGGGATCTGAAATCGGCAAAGTTCGGCGCCGATACGGCAAATCGGGCGAAAAGCGAGTTTCTCGCTAACATGTCGCATGAAATCCGAACGCCATTGAATTCGATTTTAGGCTTCGCGCAGTTGCTGCAGTTGAGCGGACGTCTGGCGGACGAAGATTGGAGATGGGTCAACACGATTCTGCGTAGCGGAGAACATCTGCTCGGCCTGATCAACGATGTCTTGGAGATGTCGAAAATCGAGGCTGGGCGTACTTCCATGAATATCGCCCCCTTCGACTGTCAGCAGCTGCTGGCGGATTTGACGGGGATGTTTGGGCAGCGGGCTCAGCTCAAGGGTCTGACACTGCAAACTGAAGCAACGGCAAATGTGCCGAGCACGCTGCTCGGAGATCAGGGTAAAATCCGGCAGGTGTTGGTCAATTTGCTAAGCAACGCACTCAAATTTACCAATAGTGGTGTCGTGGTTGTCCGGATCGACGCAATTCGGCCGGAATCCGGCAGTAACTTGCGTCTTGTGTTTGAAGTTGAAGACACCGGTATCGGAATCCCCGACGCCGATTGCGAGCGGATATTCCACCCGTTCGAACAGACGCGAATTGGCGAACTCAAGGAAGGCAGCACTGGACTCGGCCTCGCGATCTGCCAGCGTTTTGCAGACCTCATGGGTGGCTCGCTCGAAGTCGAGAGCGAGCCGGGGCGCGGTTCGCTCTTCCGTTTTGAAGTCGGAGCCAACACCGATGAAATTCCCTTCGTCGAACCGGAAACGCTAAGCCGACCCGCGCTTTTCCGGAGGCTCGACCCAGGGGGGGCGCGATTTCAGAATTCTCGTCGTCGACGACCTTGAAGCCAACCGGGTTTTGCTCCGGGAGTTGCTAGGCAACGCCGGGTTCACCGTGTCCGAAGCCGTCAACGGCAAGGAGGCGATTGAGCAGTTCGAATCCTGGCACCCGCACGCGATCCTCATGGATTGGTTCATGCCAATTCTCGGCGGTGCCGAAGCGACCCGCCGGATCAAGCAGACTGAGCGAGGTCGTCACACGCCGATCATTTGCGTCACTGCTTCGGCCCTCGACGGGACTCGGGAAGAGGCTCTCGCGTTCGAGGTTGACGCGATCCTGACGAAGCCCTTCCGGCTTCGTGATGTCCTCGAAGCGCTGAATCGCACTCTCCAATTACCTTTCCAGAATGCTGATGAAAGTAGTCCAGCCTCACTCGCTAAAAGCGCCGCCACGCTGACGCCAGTGTCAGTTCCGGCAGATCTGACCGAAGAGCATCGCAGCCGACTTCGCAGCGCTGCCACGACCTGTTCTCACCGTGCACTCCTTGAACTAGCGGATGATCTGGACGGATCACATCACGAGTTTTCCGCCACCCTCAAAGATCTCGCTGGCCAATCTCGTTATGACCTTGTCGTCCAGCTATTGGATGCCGCTTAGATTCTAAGCACGCATTTGGAGAGGGCGCGGAGGCTAATAAGCACCGGGTGCAGAGCCGAGGGCCCCGTCGATCGGTCGGACTTTAATCCTTCAAATTCAGGATCTCCAGCCAGGTCGTTCCCTCACGCTTGTTGTTTTGAAACGAGCGAATCCGGATCACGTCTGCAATCCAGACGTCGTCCATTTTCTTTCCGTGAGTCACCTGAAATTCTTTAAGCATCTCGGGTTTGGTTCCGCGGCTGTAGCCTTCCATTTTTAGGAGGCCGCCGCTGGCTTTGTCGATCCAGATGAAAACATATCCGTAGGGACCACGGTTATCGGGATTGATGATCTGAAGCTTCCAGGCGTCACGAGTTTTGTAAGTTTCGTGAGCCACAACGCGAGGGTTCGGCCAATAGAGAAAACGCAGCGCGAGGTCTTCGTAAGCGACGTCCGTTCCGCGAATCGGATCTCCATACCGATTTTCGCCAATTTCGCCGTTGATGCCCTCCATAATCTCGCGCAAAGCCAGTCGCTCCGCTGCTGTGTCGAGGTGAATCGCTTGCGGCGGATCATCGAAACGGAAACGAATATAATTCGGCTTTAGCGAAAGCTTGAACTTCACCGCCTTGAAATCTTTGCGCAGCTGAGCATCGAATTCGCGGTCGTGAAGCGTGTAGCTGAACCGAACGAGGCTGAGGATTTCGTCAGGCGTCAGCTCGTCGAGCGACTTGCCGAAAGGCGTCTGATCTTTGGTATTTTCCTGAGCCTGGACGCTGGCGGCAGGGAGAGTGAAAAAAGCGGAAACCGCCAGAAGCGTGGCGGCGGAGAGGATTCGGTGCATGGCGGATAATTTTAACGTAAAAGGCGCGCTTCTCAACTAGAGGAAGCCGATTTGCTTTGACTCTGCCCACCTCGCCGTTATTCGGTCAGAAATGCGGCCCGCTTCCTGGTTGTTCCTCGCTTTGATTCTGCTGACGGTGGCTCGAATGATCCTCGGTGCGTACACCGAGCTCAGTGGCGACGAGGCCTACTACTTTCTCTGGCAGGAACGGCTCGACTGGTCCTACTACAGCAAAGGCCCGGGCGTCGCGGTCGCGATCTGGCTCTCGACCAATCTTTTTGGCGACACCGAGCTCGGCGTGCGCGTTCTCTCCCCGCTTTTCGGGCTCGGGACGAGTTTTTTGCTCTACGTTCTCGCTCGGCAGCTGCTGAGCACGCGGGTCGCGATCGGAACGGTCGTGATGCTGAATCTGACGCCGATTTTCAACGCCGGCAGCGTCGTCCTCACGATCGATCCGCTCATGATTTTCTTCTGGGTTGGGGCGATGATCACGACTTGGAAAGCGGTTCATGACCACAAAATGAAAGTCAGCGGCTGGTGGCTTTTGACCGGTCTTTTGATCGGCCTTGGCTTCCTCTGCAAATACACTTCGCTGCTCCAGGTCGTCTCGATCATCCTCTTTCTCGCCCTCTGGCCGAAGGGCCGCGTCCAATTCCGGCAGCCCGGTTTCTACGCGATGATCGGCGTGATTCTCGCCTCGATGACCCCGGTGCTGATCTGGAATGCACAAAATTGCTGGATCACCGTCGATCACCTGCTCAAACACCTCGGCATCGATCTTCATCTCTGCGCTGCGGCCGGCCAAACCGTCGCCGAAGCGCCAGAAGAGGGTGGGGGATTCAAACTTGGGCCCGATATTTTCGTCTACATCGGCTATCACCTCGCCGTCTACTCGCCGCTGATTTTTGCCGGGCTGTTCGTCGCGACCGTCACCGCTTGCCGCCGATTTCGAGCCACAGCGCCCGAAATGTTCCTCAGCTGCTTTTCGCTACCCATTATTCTCGGCTACGGACTGATTTCCGTCTTCAAAATGGGCGAAGTGAACTGGACGGCACCGGGTTTCTTTGGAGTTGGGATTCTGCTGATCAAATATTTCGACGATTGGAAGCCGCGCCGGTTTTCAAAACGATTTCTCGCGACAGCAGCTGCTGGACTTGGAGCGCTCATGACGATCCTCGTGGTTAACTCGGATATCGTCCGTGCAACCGGCGTTCCCTGGCCCTACGAAGTCGATCCGGGCGGCCGTCTGCGAGGTTGGAACGCCGTTGCTGATCGTGTCGACGAACAAGCTCGCCAGCTGAACGCCGAATCTGGCGAAACCCCGTTTCTCATCGCGAATCGCTATCAGGTCAGCGCTGGAGCTGCATTTTACCTGCCGGCCGACCTTCCTATTTTCCGCCCGACTGACGAGCATCCTGTGATTCACATGGTCGCCACCAAAGACGGCTCGATTCACAACCAGTTCGCATTCTGGCCCGGATACGAAGACGAAGAATTCGACGGCCGCAACGCGCTTTTCATTTCCGACCAGGAAGGTCGCGACACGCCGCCCTCGCAAATCCAGGCGTCGTTCGAAAGTTGGGCTCTGATCGACCCCTTTGAAATTGAGCGCCGAGGCGATCATCTTCACACTTGGAAAATCTTCGCTTGCTACGGCTACAAAAACCCGGATGAGTTGCCGCGTGTCCGCCAGCCAGAGCCCGAGTAACGGCCCCAAAATCTCCGTTGTCGTCCCTCTTTTCAACGAGGAAGACAACGTCGAACCGCTTCAGCAACAGCTCGCCGAGGCGCTCAAAGACTGGGACTACGAACTCGTCCTCGTCGACGACGGATCGAGCGATGAGACCGCGGCGCGTGTCCAGAGAGGCGATCGGGTCCGGCTCCTTAAATTGAAGGAAAACACCGGCCAAAGCGCCGCGATGTACGCCGGGATTTTCGCTGCTCGAGGCGAAATAATCGCGATGCTCGATGGCGATTTGCAGAACGACCCGGCCGACATTCCCAAGTTAGCCGCCGAGGTCGAAAACGGCGTCGATCTCTGCTGTGGTTACCGCGCAAAACGCAAAGACAGCGCCTTCAAACGCTTTCAGAGTCGCCTCGCCAATTTCGTCCGAAAGCGCTTCACCGGCGACGGCGTCCGTGACACCGGCTGCTCCCTCAAAGCAATGAAACGCGAATGCCGAGACGCGTTAGTCCTGTTTCGCGGGATGCACCGTTTCATTCCCGCGCTGATCAAAGCTGGCGGCTACAAATTGAGCGAAGTGGCCGTCAACCACCGCCCCCGTGAGCATGGCGAAAGCAAGTACGGCGGAGGCCTGAAGCGCGCGATCCCGGCGACTCGGGACATGTTCGGCGTCAACTGGCTGAACTCCCGTAAGATCGCGGTCCAACTGACGGAAGACAGCGACGTCTGAACGCCTTTCCGCGTCCTTGACCGGAATCATCTCAGCCGCTTCGGTGGAGCGATGAAATCCACATTCGCGACGATCCTCTCGATAGCGGCCTGCTGCTTTTCTTTCGCTGCCGCCCAGGAACCGGAACTCGGGGACGTCCGCGAAGAGCACGTCATGATTCCGATGCGCGATGGCCAGCATCTCTCTGCCAATCTCTACTTTCCCTCGGGCGAAGGACCGTGGCCTCCGATTTTCGAGCAGCGTTACGCTTCGATCGCTGGGAAGTCGACGCGGGAGGCGGCAGCTCGGATCGCGAAGGGCGGTTTTGTCGTTGCGATGGTCAATTATCGCGGGACGCACAAATCTGAAGGAACCTACGTCGCGTATCGCGCGTTGCAGTGGGGCGAACTTAGCGATGGCTATGATGTTTGCGAGTGGCTCGCCAAACAATCCTGGAGCACAAGCAAGGTTGGCACGTTCGGTAGCTCACAAGGCGGCTACGCTCAAAACTATCTTGCTGTGACGCAGCCGCCGAGCCTGGTCTGCCAATATATGATCGACACCGGGTTGAGTTTGTTCGAAGAGGGCTACCGAATTGGCGGAACCACGAGGCCAGAGCGCTTTAAGGGAATGGGCGCGAATTGCCGGAATCCGGCGGACAACGACGCTGTTTTGAAGGAGTGGTTCGAGCATCCGCACAAGGACGAATACTGGGAGGCGGAGGACTGCACGCTGCATTTCAAAAAGATGGACGTGCCCTGTTTTACGATCGGAAGTTGGTATGATTTTATGAATCAGGGCTCGATCGCGAGCTTCATCGGTAGGCAACATCAAGGCGGGCCGAATTCGCGAGGGCATCAGCAGCTGCTGATCGGGCCGTGGCTGCATGGCCGAACAAACAAGGGCAGTAAAGTCGGCGAGTTGGAGTATCCGGAGAACGCAACCTGGAACGTGGAGGCGCACATGATCGAGTGGTTCGATTATTGGCTGAAGGGCAAGAAGAACGGCGTTAACGATGAACCGGCTGTTCGATATTATGCAATGGGTGAGAACGAATGGAGGAGCGCGGAGGACTGGCCGCCAGCCGCGACGGAAACTCCGTATTTTCTTCAATCTGGCGGCGAGCTCGCTGAAAAAGCGCCAGCAGTTGCTGGTGAGACGAGTTACGTCAGCGATCCGCGAAATCCGATGGAGATCAAAGGCCGCGCGTTTCCGGGCGCCCGCGATGCTCGGTCGTTTGAAGAGCAATCGGAAGTCCTGACTTTTACGACGGAACCGCTAACCAAATCGGTCGAGTGGACCGGCCGCGTTTTTGCCGATCTTCAAGTTTCGTCGACGGCGAAGGACACGGATTTCATCGTTCGGGTGAGCGAAGTTTATCCGGATGGTCGCTCGATCCTGATCATCGATTATCCTTGGCGAATGCGTTATCGCGATGGTTTCGATCACGAGGTTTTGATGGAGCCCGGTGAAGTTTACCAGCTCAAATTTCCGGTTGGTTGGCTCAGCCAGGTCTTTGCCGAAGGTCATCGCATTCGCGTTACCGTGGCCAGCACCGGCGCGCCGCTTTACGAGCCGAATCCGCAGACCGGCGAGCCGTTGACGATCGAGTTTCCGGACAACGCAATCAAGGCGACGAACACGATTCACCATTCGGCGAAGCATCCTTCGCGGATTCTGGCACCGGTGCGCGCGGCGGATTGAGTTAGCCCGCGTAAACTCGGCGCACCTCGTCTGCGATGATCTCGATTCCGCGTTCAACGCGTTCCCGCGGTTGCGTGTAGGAAAGTCGCAGGCACTGGCGGCTGTGCTCCCACGGTTCCTCCAGGCCGAAGAAAAAATACTGACCGGGCACAACGATCACGCCGCGCTCCTTGAGCCGAAGGTAGAGTTCTCGGCAGGAAATCGGCAATTCATCCAGCCAGAGCCAGAGAAAAAACGCACCCTCCGGTTCGTGAAGCGCGAACGGCACGTCCGCCGGCAACTGCTGATCGATTGCGGACGACGCGGCGGCGCATCGCTCCTCGTAAAACGGGCGGATGATCGTTTTCGTGATTTCCGCGAGCCGGTCGGTCTCAATCAGCGTTCGAGTCAACGCCTGACCAATATTGTTGTTGGCCAAACCGACCACCGCGTTGATCGCCGCGATTTTCGAGATCAGTTCCTCGTTGGCGACCACGATCCCGGTTCGCGTTCCCGGCAGACCCAGCTTCGAAAGACTCAGCGTCTGGACCACGTTTCGATTCCAGAACGGCTCGGCGTCCGTGAAAATCACCCCGGGAAACGGCAGCCCGTAGGCGTTGTCGATGATCAGCGGAATCCCGCGTGACTCGGCAAGTTCCGATAGCCGCCGGATTTCGTTGTCAGTCAGCACGTTCGCGCTCGGATTGGTCGGCCGCGAAACGCAGATCGCCCCGATGTCGTCGCCGACCTCAAGATTCTCGAAATCGATCCGATATTTGAATCGGCGTTCGCCCGTCTGCTCGATTCGAGCCGGTTGCGTCGCGAAAATCCCTTCCCGCAGGCCCTGCTGCGAGTAGCCGATGTATTCCGGCATCAACGGAATCAGAATCCGCTTCCCGTTGTCCGAGAAAAGGTTCAGCAGAAAAAAGAACGCCGTCTGCCCGCCCGTCGTGATCGCGATGTTTTCCGGCCCCACGTCCCAGCCGCAGTGCCGACGCAGAAAATCCGCCGTCGCCGCGCGGAAAGCCGGATTCCCTGCCGGAGGATCGTAATTCGCGAGCACATCCCCGAACGCCGCCTCGTCGTTCAGCAGCTGCTGGGTCTGCTCGCGCCAGATCGCCTGCATTTCCGGGATCTGCGCCGGATTTCCGCCGCCCATCATGATCGCATCACGATTGACCGTCAGCGCACGGCCGAGATCATCCATTAATTCGAGGATCCCGCTCGGTTCGGCCAATCGATTCAGACTCATCCTGTCCCTTAGTTGAATTTCCGAGTCCAGCGATCAAAAAGTTCCTCTCGGAAGGCAAATTCCGAGTTTTCGAGTTCGTCCAACTCGCGACGCTCCTTTTTTGTTGGGCGGCCCGAGCCTTCTCCTCGTGGAGTCGGAGCGGCTGCGCCCTCGCGGTTCACTCGCGCCCATTCGCGGGCTTTCGCGATCTCCTCTTCCGGCGTGATGTCCTCACAAAATTCCGAAACGGCCTTTGCTGCGACCCGACGGCTTAGCAGGGCTACGACTCTCAATTTCAGCGTTACCCAAACTCGTTCGACTTCGATTTCGTCGCCATTCCGGACCTGACGAGCTGGTTTTCCGACGACTCCGCGAATTTTGACCTGGCCCTTTCGACAAGCTTGGGCGGCGAACACGCGGGTTTTGAAAACCCGCACGGCATAAAGCCAGGCGTCGAGCCTGACAGAATCAGAATTAGAAGTCTCCTCGCTCATCGCCTTAGAAATTCTCGATCGGGCTCGGCCCCGGCTTTGGCGCTTCAACCTGATTCAGCCAATGATAAAGCGAGATCGCTTCCTTGCTCGCCGCGACTTCAGCGCGTCGAAAAGCGCCCGTGTCCGAACGAGCGTCGCTATCGTAAATTCGGTAGTAAATCATGTTCGATTCAGCAAACTGAAGCGTGGATTCGAGATTCTCGCCGGTTAGCTCCATCCAGCTCCAGGTCGAGTCTCCGCCAAACTGATCGAGTTGGCCATCGAGGGGGATTCGAAATTCCTTGTCCATGAGATCGCCGCGCAGAAACGAATGCGAGAAGCGCTGTCCGTTGAACTCGCGCGAGTGCTGCTGGAGAAACAGCCGAGGTTTGTTGGTTTGCGGATCGACCGCGACGAGAAGTGTCTGCCTCGACAAGCGGTCGGCTCCCCCGCGAGCTGGCCAGTACCAGCGGTTGTCCCGATCGATCGGGTGCTCGCCGACTGAGAAATTTTCGAGGCGCTTGCCGATCAGCAGCTGCTGATCGGTAGGTTGAAGGCTGCCTAACGGAATCTCCAGAAGCTCTCCGTCGTACTTTTTCAAAACCACGTTCGTTCCGTTGAAGCCGGACAGCGAAGCTCTCACCGTTTGGTCAAGCGCGTTTGTCCAAGCGCGTATCGGAAGAATCGGCGTGTGATCGGGATCGCGGAATTGATCGAGCGGATCGGTTTTCACGGCGGTTTTCTCCGGATCGCCCGGTTTGCGAACGCGGAACGCCGTCCACCAGGTTTTATCTTCAGCCAAGTTCGACACTTTTCGAAAATGGATCGCGACTTCGCGCAGAGCGAGGCGCTCTATTTCGCTTAGTGGATGTGGAATCTTCACGCCGGTCTCGTTCTCGAAAAAGAACATCAAATCTTCGTGAGCTTCGAGCAACGGGGCTGCCTTGTAAGCTAAGTCGATTAGAGAAAGGTCGAGATGCTCGTAGTCTCGCCGCCCGGATTGCTCGTGTTCAATTTTCCCGAAATTCAACGGAACCCGAACTGGATCACCCTCGCCTTCGGTCACGATTGCAGTTGAGCGGCCCAACTCCCCGCCGGTGACGTAGAGGGCGAGGCGAAGCCAGATTCTCTCACTATCGGAGCCAATGTAGCCGTAGCAGCGACCAACCCAGTCATCTTCGGCGAGTTGTTTCGAGTAGAAGAAATTCGCGTTAAGAACGGCGCTGTAGGAGTGGCGAAAGCTGGATTTCAGCCGCGTAAAAAGAAGCAAGGCCTGATCTTTTCGGGCGAATCGTACGTCCGGAAGTTCGTAGACACTCCCGTTCTGCATTCGCAGCATCGTGTTGTCGCCGTCGAAACGAAGCAACTCCGCGTGAATCGTTTTACCGTCATTGCTGGTCCAGTCCCGCGCCGGAAGCAGAGCCCGTGCCTGAAGGCCCTCACCGGTCAGAACGATGAAAATGGCAAGAGCGAAAAGTCGAGGATGCATGGGGGAAATCAATTGCCGAGCGAATCAGGTTCCGTTGACCGAATGGGTGAATTATTTTGATCGTGTTTCATTCGTGGCGGATTTTCGATAAGTCTGTGGATAGAAACAAAGAACTCTTTGAATGGTTTCGCAACAGACTCGGGGTTTCCGCCTATCGGTGCGATTGAGTTAGTTTGTTGGGAGTTTGGGCAATGGGCGACCACGGCTCCGGCTCGGAATCGAGTCTGCGATTGGGAGTTTCTTAGCCCATGGTTAGTGGCCGGAAGAACTGACTGAGATTGATTATGGAAATTATTATAATTATATTGACAGCGGTTTCTCTCCAACTAATGTCGCCCTGTGGAGCTCATTCCCGAGTGATCGCTACAAGAACCTTAGACAAACAAACTATGAAAAATACTACGTTTAACAAAAACTCTAGCCGCCGAGGATTTACCTTGGTGGAGATGATCGGTGTACTTGCTGTTGTGGCCATCCTCGCCGCAATGCTGATTCCAAAGATCTTTGAAACGATCAACACCGCTCGTGTCAGTGGCGCTGCTTCGGCCATCCAAACGGTCAAGACGGCAGTCGCCAATCACTACAGCAAATACGGCTCATTCGTCGACTCAACCGGGACACTCTTCGTTCCCAGCGCGACCTTGGCGACCGACAGCCCCGATTCGGACTCTTTCGATACTACGGTGCTACTGTCTGAAGGTATGCTTGAACGCCGATTCGCCGTGAAAATCGGCAATCAGCTGTCGACCAACCGGGTGCGAATCCGTCAGGTCGTCGTTGCTGCCGATCCAGCTTCGATTGCCGCTGACTCCGCCGCCTACGATCTGGACGGCGACGGCGACGTGACGACCAACGACGGCGCTCTGGTTTGCGAATGCGTGATCACTGGCGTTTCCGCCGCTGATGCTCGCGATCTCAAACAGAACATCGACGGTTCCGACATCACCGGGCTGCTGGTGCTGCCTGATATCGGCGCTGAGGCCACTCTCGGGCGGGTCAAATATCCCACGATTGAGGCTGGTGCCACTGGCGACGTTCTCGTCTACATCACCCACCGGTAACCGAATCCTGCAGGTCTTAATATTTAATCAACGCCTGAATCACAGGCATTGATCGCAACAGAACCTTAGACAAACAAACCATGAAAAATACTACGTTTAACAAAAACGCTAGCCGCCAAGGCTTTACCTTGGTGGAGATGATCGGTGTACTTGCAGTTGTGGCCATCCTCTCCGCGATGCTGATTCCAAAGATCTTTGAAACGATCAACACCGCTCGTGTCAGTGGCGCTGCTTCGGGCATCCAAACGGTCAAGACTGCAGTCGCCAATCACTACAGCAAATACGGCTCGTTCGTCGATTCCACTGGCACGCTTTTCGATCCGGCCACGGATCTGACGGCCAATCTGGACGCCGACAACTTCGACACCTCAGTGCTCCTCGCTGAAGGTATGCTCGAACGCCGGTTCGCAGTCAAAATCGGCGATCAACTCGCCACCAACCGTGTCCGAATCCGCACTGTGGACGTGGCAGCTGACCCGGCTGTCGATATCACGTCAGCCAGCGCTTCCTACGATTTGGACGGCGTTGGCACAGTGACGACAAGCGACGGAGCCCTGGTTTGCGAATGCATCATCACCGGCTGCTCCGCAGCTGATGCTCGCGACATCAAACAGAACATCGACGGCTCCGACATCACCGGGCTGCTGGTTCTTCCCGATATTGGTGCTGAAGCCACTCTCGGTCGAGTCAAGTATCCCGCGATTCCTGCTGGTGCCACGGGTGACGTCCTCATCTACGTTACTCACCGGTAATCCCAATACGCTTTCACAACTAACCGCCTGAAATTCAGGCACCCAAAAGCGGATGGCATCGGCTATCCGCTTTTTCGTGTACTTCGATCGGGAAAAATGGGCAGAGCCTTATAGATAAAAAGATTATTCATTTCATTTGATAATTTCCATAATTAATATATTTTCTGAACTTAATAGTCTTTGCAGTAGTATGAGTGAACCCGTCCAGCTTGATCAACAACTTCCATTAGGGGAACGACTCAGGGAAGCCGGCGTCATCACCCAAAAGCAGCTCGACCTCGCGTTGCGCCATCAGAAGCGCGAAGGCGGAAGACTCGGAGAGATCCTCACTGAACTGGGGCTCGCGAAGTCCAACGTCATCAGTTCTTTCCTCGCGGAAGAGACTGCGACCAAGTTCGTCGACGTCCGCGAAAACAAGGTCAATCTCGAACTGCGCCACCTGATTCCTGAAGCCATCGCGAGGCGATACTCCGCGTTCCCAATGTCGCGTGAGGGTGATATTCTCTGCATTGCGTTGGGCGACCCTTTCAATGTCGTGGCCACCGACATGATCGAACAGATCACGGGTCTCTCGATCAAAGTCGTGACCGGATCTGAGGCCGACATCGCTCTCTGTCTCGATCGGCTCTATGCCGAAGGCGACCAGATTGAAGAGTCGATCGACACCATCATGGACGAAAGCGCCGAAAAGGCGCGCGCCGCGGTCGAATCCGGCAAGGAGCAGTCGATGGGCGGCGATGAAAGCATGAGCGACCTCGTCCAGCAGCTGCTGACAAGGGCGATCGACATGGGCGCCAGCGATCTTCACTTCAATCCGGAGGAAAACGCGCTCGCGCTTCGTTTACGCGTTGATGGCGTGCTTCAGCAGGACGTGATGATGCCCAAGAAGCTGCAAGCGCCGCTGATCGCGCGCCTCAAGATCATGGCGGAGATGAACGTGGCCGAAACCCGGATTCCTCAGGACGGCCGCGCCGGCATCCTGATCGGGCAGCGCGAAATCAGTTTGCGCGTTTCGACTCTTCCTACCGTTTGGGGTGAGAATATCGTCATCCGGGTGCTCGATCCCGCCGCGCTTGATCTTGGATTGGCAGAAATGGGATTCCGTCCTGAAGTCTACGAGCAGCTCACCGATGTGATCAGCAAGCCGAATGGCGTCGTTATGGTCACTGGCCCCACCGGAAGCGGCAAATCGACGACTCTTTACGCAATTCTTGCACAGCTAAATAAGCCAGACGTCAGCATCTTCACCCTGGAGGATCCAGTCGAATACCGGCTCAACATGATTAGGCAGACGCAGATCAACGATAAAGTTGGAATGACGTTTAATATGGGTTTGCGTGCTCTGCTTCGTCAGGACCCGGAAATTATCCTCGTTGGCGAAACCCGAGACCAGGAAACCGCCGAGTTGATGGTCCGCGCGGCTCTGACGGGCCACCTTGTTTTCACCACGCTGCATACCAACGACGCCGCCAGCTGTATTCCGCGATTAATCGATATGGGCGTTGAGCCGTATCTTCTGCCTTCTTGTCTGCAAGGCGCGCTCGCCCAGCGCCTCGCCCGTCGCGCATGCAAGCATTGCAAAGAAGAAGAGCCGGATCCGGAACAGGTTTTCTCGGCCTTGGGCCTGACGCCTCCGGAAGGACAACCTCTTAATATGGTTCGCGCAGTTGGTTGCGGAAAGTGTAGGGATTCCGGCTACAAGGGCCGAGTCGGCATCCACGAGCTGATGGTGTTCGATGAACGCTACTACGTGCCGATCTGCGCTAAAGCCGAATCCTCGGTCTACATCGACCTGGCGCGCGAAAAAGGGTTTCTCACCATGTTCGAGGACGGGATCATCAAAGCGATGCAAGGCCAGACCACGGTCAAAGAAATCCTGCGATGCACCCGCGACCATTAACGTAAGATGCCTGTATTTAATTATATAGCACTGAACGTCAAGAACGGCCAGAGCGTCAGCGGCGCGATGGAGGTCGCAGACGAAGGCGCGCTGGATCAGAAGCTGAGCGGGATGGGCTTCTCGCTGACGAAGGCCGTCAAAAAGAAGGTAAAGAAAAAGGCCTTCAACAGAATATCCCGGCGCGACCTCATCGATTTTTATACTTTAATGACCTTTCAGGTGAAAGCCGGGGTTAGCGTGATCGAAGCCCTCGGAACTGCCGCCGGAGAGTGCAAACACCAAAAACTCCGGGAGATCCTCAGCCATGTAGAGCGCAGGGTGAAGTCCGGGATGATGTTTTTCGAGGCACTCGACGGACATCCGGAGGCATTCCCGCCGAATGTCGTCAACATGGTTCGCGCTGGCGAGATGAGCGTCAACCTGCCCAACACCTTTACGGAACTACGCGAATACGAAGAGTGGCAGGAAAAGATGCAGGCCGATATCAAGCAGGCCACGATCTACCCATTGATTGTCGTTAGCGTGATTTCCGTTTTTATCCTCATTCTTTTCACCGTCGTTATCCCCAAGTTCATCGACTTGCTCGGGCAGATGAAGCTGGAACTCCCGCCGATCACAAAGATCGTGTTTGGAGCGAGCGAATTCGTCAAAGCGACTTGGTGGATTTGGGTTATTCTCGTTCTTGGCCTCAAGTTCGGGCTGAAATGGAGCCGCAAACGCTATGAAAAGGTCGCGCTGTTCTGCGACCGGGTGGCGCTGAACATTCCAGGCTTCGGAAAGCTAAATTTGATGATCTCCATGTCTCGGCTAACTCATAATCTGGCTAGCCTAATCAACGCCGGGTTGTCGGTGCTCGACGCTTTGCATCATTGCCGGGAACTGGTAGGCAATAAAGTCGTCGAAATGGCGGTTCGAAGGATCAAATCGGACGTGACCGCCGGGGTAGACCTCAGCGAGGCGATGGGTAAGCACAAAGTCTTTCCAGAGATGGTGGTCAAGATGGTTGCGCTCGGTGAAACTACCGGGTTCCTCGAAGACGCTTTGGAGAATGCGTCAGCGTTCTACAACCAGGTCATCCCGCGAACCACGAAGAAGATCTTCAGCTTGATGGAGCCAATTCTAGTGTTCTTCGTGATTCTGTTGATGGGAGCGGTCGCGATGTCGATTTTCCTGCCGATTATTGAAATGATGACGGGCGTCGGAAGTCGCGACTTATGATCATACGCGCCAACAGACGCTGTTCGGGGTTCACGCTGGTTGAGCTGGTTGGCGTGATGGCGATTCTGGCGATCCTCGCATCGATCGCGGTTCCGCAGATCGTTAAACAAATTGATCGAGCGCGCCTTGAGGAAGAGCGAGAGGAGCTGACGGTGTTAGGCGAGGCGTTGCAACGGCAGGTGATCAGTTCGAGGACTATTCCAGATGAATCCTGGTCAACCGCGATTGCCAGCGATCTAGCGATAACCTTGGAGCAGGTCGAGACAACCTCAGCCAGATTTGAGCGGATCTACCTGACCGATCCGGAAATGCAGATCGGCACCGGGCCCGCCGTTCTTCCCTACACGCAAGCCGCCGACGGGTCCTCTGCACGCCCCGAAAACGTGCGGGTGATGCTGGTTTCCAGCCACGGGCTGGCTCTTCCCGATCTGAGAGCGAAAATTGCTGCGAACCCCGACGCGTTCGGTGATCTCTGGGACACGCCGGAAGCGGTCGTTCCGGCGGGTTGGCCCTCAGAATGGGCTGGAGAGGGCGATCGCCTACTGATCTATCGAATCGATTTATCCCACTTGTTCTGCCGGTTGATCATCAATAGCCTGACTGCGAGTAGCCCACCTGTATTTTCAATCGATGACGGCGATCCGTATGTTGTTTCGGCAGACCATTGGAGTTCCTACTACTTCAAAGAGACTGCGATTGGGTTTTATAACAACGCTCAACTAGAAGCGCGCGATCTGTTGATGGAAGATCGTAGCTATGTTTACGAAGGCGGACTGTGGCGCGGGCGGCTTCGGGAAGGCAAGGGAAGCGAATCCGGGTTTGCCCAGGCTCTGGATGCGTTTCTGAGTTCGCGGCTCAGTGGAAACAGCCCGCCGGGCGTCACCCAGCAGGTTGTAGTCGACGCTTATCATCATTTCATCCTCACCTACGCTACCTGGGCCCAAGCGGAGTTTCCGGACGTCACTTCGCACGAATTCCAAGCGATGGTTCAAGCCCGCGACGAACTCCAGCTGAGGGCTGGCTATCTGATCGAACCATGAGATTCCAGAGAAAAACTCCAGGTTCGCGTGGCTTCAGCCTATTAGAGTTGGTCGGCGTGCTGGCGATCGTTGCGATTCTGGCATCCGTCATGGCTCCGCCTTTGATCCAACAGATCGAACGTACGATGGCGGCACACGAACGAGATGAACTCGCGATCCTGGCTCAAGGTTTGAAGGATTCGATCCTGAAGACAAAACGCATTCCAGATGTAACAGAATGGGTTGCAGCCGCCTCGGCTGAAGTGGGTTGGCCTGAAATTGACGTGCTGGTCAACGATTGGCGCAGTTCGCGGGTTTATCTTATCGATCCTGCCCTGCGAGTTGGCCCGGTTGATGGTCAGCTTCCCTACGAGCAAACTTCCAGCGGATCGATAAAGCCGGAGAGCCCACGAATCCTGATTCTATCCAGCCTCGATCCCACAAAGGCCCTCCCGGTTTCTAGCGGGACGCCTGACGCCGCGGTTTTCGACACAATCTGGGATACAAACGAAGGCGCTGTACCTGAAGGATGGATTGGACGCTGGGTTGACGCTGGTGATGATCTCAAGATTCAGAGGATCCACCTCGGGTCGCTGTTTCATCGCGTCATTCTCAACAGTTACACGATTCCAAGAGGATTCTGTTCAATCGACGAAGGGACATCGAGTTCCGTTCCGGCAAGCGGCGTGAGCGCCTGGTTTCTCGAAGGAACCCTGTTAACCTTGTTCGATAGCAGTTCCGTGGCGGAAACTCGTGAGATCATTGACCGGCCGGCCAGCTTTACCTACGAAAGCGGCAATTGGAACGGCAGGATCTTTCGAGGTTCTGAAGCTCAGGACGATTCCATCTATTTAGCCAACGAACTACTTTTAATGTCTCCGCCAAACGGAGCTGCTCTTCCCTCCGATGTCGGCGATGCCATGAGTCGTTTCTTTACGAGTTATACAACTTGGGACGCCGCGGATTTTTCGGACACGGCTTCCGTGCCTTACGTAGAACTTCAGACAGCTCTTTCCGATCTGGAAACAGCAACCGATGGGATTTCCGCAGCACCCTGACTCGATCAGCAGTTGCCGAGACGCAAAAAGAAACGGGCACTAGCCGCTTCCGACTAATGCCCGAACGGGTTCGAGGACCTTTTGTTTCTTAGACAGGTGCTAAGCTGCCTTACCAGGGGCAGCGTTGCGGGAATTGATGGCGAGGACCGATTTGGTGTTGGCCTTAAGCTGCGCTTCACGCTTCTTTTTGGCTTTCAACAGGGCTTCGTCTGCGACTTGGAGCATTTGCTCGGCGTCGTAGCCGTCCTCTGGAAATCCGGCGATACCAATGCTCAAGGTTACAAAGCAGTGATCTTCTCGAGCAGCCTGGCGCTGTGCGTTCTCGCGAATCCGATCACAAGCGTGTTCGGCTTCTTCTTTTCCAAGGCCGGGAAAAATGATGACGAATTCGTCCCCACCCCATCGAGCTACGGTGTCGCAGCTGCGGATGGATTCGCGCAAGCGACGAGCGATTGATGTCAGGGCCGCATCGCCTGCCCTGTGACCGAGGGTATCGTTGATCTGCTTGAAATTATCCAAGTCGATGAATGCGACTGACAGCGCGGTTCGATTTCGCCGGGCGTCCATCAGGGCTTGGTTAAAACGCTTTATCAATAAGACACGATTAGGTAGACCAGTCAGCGAGTCGCGCAGGGCCAACTCTTGAGCTCGGCGTTCTGATTCTTTGATGCTGGAAACGTCGTGGCCATAGATGTAAACGTAGTCAGCTCCGGCAACGGGGGCGAGCGTTAACAAATAGTCACGACCCCCGCACTGTATTTCCAGCTTTGTTGCCTGCTGGTGATCGAGCATAGTGGTAATTGCTTCGCGAAGCATTTCGCGAGGGTTTCCACCGACGTCGATCGTAAGTGCGCCCAGAAAGTCGGCACCCGCGCTATTGCCGTCGAAAGGCTCGCCATCAAACCCAACCCGGAGAACTGGGTTTGGATTTTCCGACAAGCATTCGGCGAGAACCTGATCCTGCTCGCGACTTCGCCACCGCTGAGATCGGCCGGCGCGAAGTTGTCCCAGCAGCAACGGGAGGCTGAATTCGGGGGATTCCAAATCGCAGTCGATCGAATCAACGCTCAGAAGACCCGCATCGCGCAATAATCGGATTTCGTGGGCGATCTGACAGCGAATACTATCTGTTGCCGCTTTCGGGGCATGATTTTCCTGTAAAACCTGGTGGCTTTCCAAGAGGGATTCGAGCCGACTGTATGAATCCAGAGTAGATTCGACGTCAGCTCCCGACGTTACCGCGCTCCGAGAGGGGCGGGGGAGGAGTGTAGGCGTAGTGGTACCGCTCGTCCCGGGATGGACGAGCGCAACGCTCGGTTGTGTTTTCATGGTGTTGAGGAGCGGTAAGAGGTTAATTCACCGCGGGATTACAATTGTGATGATTATGGTAATTGCAATATCTTTTTTGAAGATTCCCAGATTCTTTTTCGGAACCGGCGTGCGGAATGATTCATAACTACTTGATTATAAGCCATTTAACAAAGGTGGAAGCTTGCGCTTCATGCTCCACGTTTTCTTTGTCGCCGGTTTATGCTCATCGCACAGAAAGGCCCACGGTGCGGTTTCACTTGGATTAAAACTGCTTAAGTACTTTTAAATCTAAAATTACATTGATATTTATTATAATTTCCATAAGATAATGCATGCGTTTCTCGATCTGCTTGGGCTCCTTGTCTCTCAGGTCGTACGCAAACATGAATTTGCTCCTCGGCCGCTCAAAAAAGTCGATCAGGACCGCCTCCAACCGCAACGCCACCCATTGGAATCATGCATAAAGAGCTTCTTGTTCTCACCTGGCTCAACGGACACGTCCAGTTTGTCTCAACCTCCGGCGGTCGAGTCGTGGCAACCTCGGAATGCGATCACGAGGTCGATCCCGATGATGCGTCAGCCGATCTTGCAAAATTAATCCAGACAGGAGCCAAACACGCAAACTACACCGGTAAGAATCTGGCCGTTGTGCTCGAACACGCTCAACTTACCCAGCAGCTGCTGGAAACGCCGCCAGCAAAAGGGCGCGACTTGGAGCTTTTCATCGAGCGCCAGGTCGACCAGCTGAAAATCTGCGACGGCGATGTAGCCTGGAGCTTCAAGCCGACTCATCAGATCAAGGATTCGAATGGCCTGATGCTCTACCTTTTGCCTCAAGCCATCTGTGATCGGCTGACGAAGGCGGCGAAGGTTGCGGGCCTTCACCTTCTCATGGTGGTTTCGCCCGGTGCCCTTTTGCATTTGCAAATCGCTGAGCTGCCAGTGCCTGACGATGGAATTGCGCTGGTGGCGGCAGAGACTCAAGGTACGACCTCGATCGTGGTTGGGCGCAAGGACGGAACGGTGTTTCTGGGGCGCTCGTTGCATTGCAGCTGGGAAAACGATCCGGAGCGCGTCGCGTCGCAAATCAACCGGAGTACTGTGTTTATTCGCCAGCAATTCGGTAACGACGTGAGCCAGGTCTATCTCCTCGGCCGCGGTGCCGAAAATCTGACCGAAGTGAT
The DNA here is from genome assembly GCA_047620505.1 of Verrucomicrobiales bacterium. Taxonomy (GTDB): domain Bacteria; phylum Verrucomicrobiota; class Verrucomicrobiia; order Verrucomicrobiales; family DEV007; genus JBLHKS01. Next base: position 24,864 of record JBLHKS010000038.1, read on the forward strand.
GAGCGAATCCGTGGAGCTTCCAGTCACTTTTTGCGACGAGGAGATCACTCCGACCCATTGGGCGGCGCGGGTAGCAAGCCAGCCCGCGGAAATGACCGCCAACCTGATAGGCCGCGAACAACAACGGGCTCCGCAACGGCGGCTGATGGTTGCAGTCACCGCCGTGCTTCTCACGATGCTCGGCGCCGTTTCCATCGCGGTCTGTCTCTGGATCGAATCGAAAATCCGCGTCGAAACCGATAAAGTCGCCAGTTTCCAACCGAGGCTCGCGGATCTTCAGATGCGAAAGTCGGATCTGGAACGGCGACTCGAAGGATTAGCGGCTGATGAGCAGCTGGCCACCTTTATCGAGGAACATAAACTGCCGCCAGCGCCAGGCATCTTCCTGAGTTATCTCGCCAGCATTCTCCCGAGCGAACTGATTCTAACCACGTTGCAGGTCAAGCGGATCGATCGCTTATCTGGCGAACGCGACGCCCCACCGGACGGGCTCTGGTCGGTCCGAGTAGAGGGAACCGTTTCGTGGGATGCCACAGGTGAAATGAGCTCTGCTCAGGTGCATTCGGCTTATCTGGGATTGGGCGCCGAATTGGTCGAAGGTCCGTTTCATCTTTCGATCACGGAAAAGACCCGCCAATTTGCCCCGCTCCGTGACAAGCCGGCCTGGGATGTCGCGACCCAAGGCGGTGCCGATCAATTCTTTATCGAAGGAGTGATGCGAGGAGGAGCCGTTCAGTAAGACCGATGAAACTGTTTCTCGCCAGACTTCCCAAAAGCCTCTTCCTTCACTCGAAGGGCCGTGTCGCCATCCTTGCCGTGGTCGTGGTGGCTTTGGGCGTGCAATGGTTTACCTGGTTCAAGCGCAATCCGGTTATCGCGGTCAAGCAGGCAGAAATTCAGGCGATTCTTGAGCTGGAGGCGGAGGTTCGGACGATGGAAGCAGATTGGTCCGAGGAAGAAGCGGAAAAAGTCGCTTCCAGGCTGAGGGATGCCCAGGCGCAGCTTTTTGACGGCGATCCAAAATCGTCGACCTGGTCGGCGCAGATTCAGAACCCGCCGCAAATCCCGGGGATGGAAGTCTCGGTTCGGCCGGAATCGACGATCGAACATCCCGAGTATGCCGACAAGCTTGAGATTCTACCGACGGTCTGGATGTTGAAGCAGGTTTCCGAGGACGCCGACATTTTCAGCGCGGTGCTCGTCATCATGAATAATCTAGCGACGAGGCAACAAAAGTGGATGGACCTGAGTGAGCTTATTATAAATGGGAATGAAGAGGCACCAAGCGAGGCCCAATTCCAAATGCGGCTCTGGTTTAGAAAGCAGGAGCCCGCATTGTGATCAACAAGATACTGCGCAATCCCTGGGTAGTGGGCGTGATGGTGGTGGTGGCGTTGATCGTGATGTTCTATCAGGCACCGCCGAGTTGGTTCTCCAGCTCCGACGATGAGGCCGCGAACGCCGCGGGGGCCAAAGAATCCGGTTCCGAGGAAGAAGAGCCAGAAGGAGAGCCGAAAATTGAGTTCTCAGACATCGTTTGGATTCAAGGCTTGAGCAGGGACCCATTTCGACCAGCCCGCAGGTTGCTCCCCGTGGCTGCGATTGACGCGAGTAAACAGATTGAGTTGAAACTCAGCGCGGTCTGGATCCAGGACAGCGGACGGTGGGCGATTTTGAACGGTCGCATTGTCGCCAAAGGCGATAGGATCCTGGACTATCAGGTAGAGGCTATCTACGAGAATCGCGTCGTGGTTGTGGGCCCAGAGGGTCGGATGGATGTGCCGTATGGGAATCCTCGAGCCGCGAACCGTGGTCCGGTGGTGCCTGAGCCTGAGCAGTGAGAATTCCGCACCGGTGGAAATCACGCGACTTCAGATATATTAATTATGGAAATTATAGAAAAAGCTTGCAATCTTACTCATATTAAGTAATTCTATGCATGAGCCGGGATAGATGATGAGCTGGTAATTAGACCGCACCCAATCAGAACCAAATGCATCCGCCACACAACGCCACCCAATTGCTCTTGGCCTCTTTGACGCGGTTCAGAATTTTTGAAGGGTGGAAAAAGCTGGCCCACTTTGGCTGCAATGCTCAAACCCGGTCTCAAACAGATTGGAGGAATCGCATATGAATCCAAAAGACTTCGCAATGCTGTTCGCTTCGTGCGCCTTAGCCGTTTTGATGGTTTTAGGCTCTTGGCTCTACAGCAAATCGGGAGATGACGACGACGCATCGGCGGATGCGAGTGAGTCGCAAGTCCCAGTCGATGCCGCAGCGATAAATGCGCCGCCCCAATTGTCCGAAGTATCGGGCATGTCGACGGCTCAAGCTGATCGCATTTCTCTGGCTCTGGTCCAAATGGAAGAGCGGTTGAACGAGTTGGCAGTTACTGGCGCGAAACGCGATGCCTCAGACTCAGACTCAGACTCAGACTCAGACTCAGACTCAGACTCAGACTCAGACTCAGACTCAGACTCAGCCGACGCTGATCTGGCCCTGACCGCCGCCCCGGTTGGAGCAGCCTTCACCATTGCCGAACCCGACCAAGCGATTACTCCCGAACCGGCAGCAGCTGCTGGCGAACCGGACGCTGCGAGCACGCCGTCTTCGGCCGCGGCTGGCATCAGGCCTGAAACACGGATCCATCCAGCTGAATTCAAGCCACTCACGCCCGCTTACGGCATACAGCCGGGTTCAGAGCCGCCCGAAATTGAAACCGAGACCTTGCCCGATCGACTGGACTCCCCAACCTCCGAAACTACTCGAACCGTGGACTCCGAAGGACGGGAACTTTACTCCTTTCGCGCTGAGAACATTGAGATCGCCCAGGCTCTGGCCATGTTTTCCAGGGCTAACGGACTCAACATCGTTCCCGACCTCGATGTTATCGGGAACATCACCGTCGACCTTCACGAACTACCGCTCGAAGCCATGATGTCGGCCTTTCTCGACGCGCACGGCTTTTCATGGGAGCAGAACGACCGGCTGATTCTGGTCCACAGGATGGACACCCAGCTCTTTTCGATCGACTACCCACGCCTCGTGCGCAGCGGCTCTGGCTACAGCTCGGCCTCCCTCAGTGGAGCCAGCGGAGGAGAGAGCGGCGGAGGGGGGGGCGGCGGAGGTGGAGGTGGTAGTGGTGGCGGAGGAGCAGCGGGCGGTGGCGGTGGCGGTGGCGGTGGCGGTGGCGGTGGAACCTCAATTACCCAAGAGGATAACATCGACTTCTGGAAAGAGCTGGAAGAGCAGCTGGACCAAATTGCCTCGCCAGACGGCAAAGTGCTGATCGACAAAATGAGCGGCCTGGTTCAGGTGACCGACCGGCCTCGCGTGCTCAAACAAATTGCCGAGTTTCTGGAGCAGATGAATGAACGCGTGCAGCGGCAGGTCGATATCGAAGCAAGGATTTACGAAGTCACTCTGGGAAAACAGTTCCAGCTGGGTGTCGACTGGCAGATGGTGATGAAAGATGTCGGACTGCCCGGAGGCCTCCCCAGTGCCCACGGCGTTCCTGATCTTCTCCTCGGCTCAAATCAAGTCGTTCGGACTCCGAGTGGAGGCATCACTCCATTGAATCCGGCAGTGGTGGCCAAGATCGGCTACCGCAACGAATACTTGCAAGTGGCGGCAACGATCGAGGCCTTGAAAAAACAAGGCGAAGTCCGGTCTGTCTCTCAACCTCGTCTGCGTTCGCTCAACAATCAGATGGCGGTTATCAAGGTCGGTACTGAGCGCCCGTTCTTCAATTCATCCAGCGGCTTCGTCGCCGGAAACGGCGGTAGCCCGGGAGGCACCTTTGAGAATTCATCTTTCGAAATGATCACCGTCGGCACGATTCTTTCGATCACTCCCCAGATCTCCGACGACGGGGAGATCACCTTGGACATCTCGCCGGTTATTACGAGTCTCGTCGGGGTCGAAGCATCTCAGAACGGCACGACGACCGCGCCGGTTCTTGATGTGAAGCAAAGCTCATCGCTGATCCGCGTTTTTGACGGCGAGACCATCATCATCGGCGGGTTGATTCAAGACAAGATCACGAAAACCAATCGTTCCATTCCGCTGCTCGGCGACGTGCCGCTGCTTGGCAAGGCTTTCTCAGGCACGATTGAGTCTGCCCATAAGTCAGAGCTGATCATTTTCCTGACGCCAAGGATTGTCGAATAGGGCGACATCGGCCTTTCTTATCGTGGCTCCCGCGAATCCGGATCCTGAATCCATGTTTCTTTCGATTTGTCCCACGTTTCAAACCAGCGCGAAGCGATCGTGACGGTGATCGTCCCGTCGAACCAGGATTTCGTTTCGCGGGGAGTTTCTACCTTGAATTCGTAAACGGTTGGGATCTCAACATTGTAAGGCATCGTAAAAGAATCGACCGTGCCGGAGATCGCCGGGTCCTCGCATTTTGAGTGCTTGAACATGTGGACGAGGACGCTCCCTTCGCCGTACATCTGGCCTGTAGAGATAAGTCGATAACGGACGACGTCTTCCGGGCTTATCGTAATATGAATTTTGTTATCATTCGGCTCGAAATAGGAACCGGTGTGCATTGGAAATAGATTTTCGACCAATTCCAAAGGAGCTTGATCGGAACCAGGCGCGCGTCCGAGCAGTTTGATCATCATCGATCCAGCAGTCTCGTCCATCTGCGCCTCGTCCGGCTCAAGGTGGTTGAGATAGGCAAAACATTCCGATAACGAAATAAAGTGATCGGAATTCTGGCCTGTAGGCTCGCCGGATTTCACGTCGACCTTTAAATTCAGCTCCACCACCTCGCGGACGCTGCGTTTGTCGTCTCCCACGCTGTCTCCGCCACCCGAACTTGTTCCGCCGCCCGCGTCTGCGGATGAGCTGCTTCCGCCATCCCCACCGCCGCCGTTTCCGCCGCCACCGGAGCCGGTTTCGTCATCGTCTCGCGGCGAGCAGCTGCTGATGGCGATCGCCAGCCCGATTCCGAGACACTTCAAGAGGTTTGCTGTTTTCATGAAGAGGCAAACCGCGCGAATCGCCAGTGGTTGCGAGCAATTCGCTTGCGTCCACCTTTGGAGTCGTGGATAGCCCAAGAGTGAATTTCGCCTCCTCGCTTTCCGCATTTCTCAAAGGTGCCGCCATGGGCGCGGCGAACGTGATCCCAGGAGTTTCCGGCGGGACGGTCGCCTTCATCACGGGAATTTACGAACGGCTGATCAACTCGGTAAAGTCCTTCGACGGCAAAGCAATCAAGCTGCTTTTCACTTTCCGAATCCGCGAATTCGCCAAGCACACAGACGTCATTTTTCTCGCGCTGATCATGCTCGGTGCGTTGACGAGTATCCTCAGTCTCGCCAAATACGTCTTCAAACCTGCGTTCGCGACCGAGCACGGCAAAACCTTACTCTGGGCGCTGTTCTTCGGCCTCATCGCCGCGTCAATTCCGGCCGTTGGAAAGATGGTTCGCAAGTGGGGAACGTCACGAGTGATCTGTGCGCTGGTCGGCTGCGCGGTCGCCGTTTCGATGGCATTTCTCGGCCAGGCGCAGGGTAGCGAAAACTTCTTCTACCTCTGCCTCTGCGGTGTCGTCGCCATGTGCAGCATGATCATTCCTGGCCTCAGCGGCTCGTTCGTTCTCCTGCTCATGGGCAATTACGAATTGATCATGGTCAACGCCGTCGACAGCCTCACCAGCGACTTCGGCGGAGCGATCAAACTGCTGATTCCAGTGGCGATCGGTGCCGTCGTCGGCCTCATCGCGCTGTCGCATTTTTTGAGCTGGCTCTTTCGAAATTACCACGACATCGCTGTTTCGCTGATCGCTGGATTCATCGCAGGTTCGCTAGTCGTGATTTATCCGTGGAAGGACCCGCGAGAGATCGTTGTGGGAGAAAAAACGAAGATCGTCGGCTTCGAAAACTGGCGTCTGCCCGACTTCTCAAGCGTCTGGGACTGGGCCGCGATCGGCCTGATCGTCGTAGGGGCCGTGCTCGTTTTCTTGCTCGATAAATGCGCGCCCAAGAAAGAAGAATCCGAACCTGAGCCAACCGAATCATGAAAAATAGATTAACGACTTTCCTCGCGGCCGCCTCAGCAGCTGCTGGACTCACATTCTTCGCCGGGTGCGACAACGGAAACCCAAGCGACGTGCTCGTGATCGGCATGGAGCTGTCCTACCCGCCCTTCGAGTTGAAAGACGAGACCGGTAAGCCCGTAGGAATCAGCGTCGACATGGCTGAGGCGCTTTCCGAGCATCTCGGGATGCCGCTCGAGATTCGCGACATGAGCTTTACCGGCTTGATTCCGGCGTTAGAAACGGACCGTGTCGATTGCATAATTTCATCGATGACGATCACCACCGATCGCGCTAAGCAGATCAGTTTCAGCGATCCCTACGTCAAAACTGGAATCTGCATGCTCGTCCAAAAAAACGGCGGCATACTGACGGTCGACCAGCTCAATCAGAAAGGCCGACGCGTTGCCTGCAAGACTGGAACGACCGGCCACATTTTCGCCGAAGAACATCTGCCTGAAGCCGACTTGGCGGTCTTCGAAGACCATTCGCTCTGCGCGCTCGAAGTTCACCAGGGCAAGTCAGACGCCTTCATTTACGACCAGATCTCGATCGCTCAATTCGCCTTCGACGAGTATCCGGAAACGACCAAAGCCTACCTCGCGCCAATCCAGGTTGAAACTTGGGGAGTCGGCGTTCGCAAAGGCAACCAGCAGCTGCTGGACGACATTAACGCGTTCATCAAAATGTACCGGGAAAAAGGCGGCTTTGACGCGCTTGCTGATAAATGGATGAGCGACTCCAAGGCGAATTTTGAGCAGCTCGGAGTGGAATTCGTGTTTTAAGTTGGCTTGTTCAAAATATTGAAGCTAAATTTTGGCTAATGAACGTCACACTCGCAGACTCTGACCTTCAATTCGTAAACGATCAGTTGTCTCTGGGCGAATTCGAATCGGCAGATGAAATTGTCGCGCAAGGCCTGCAGCGGCTGCGTGTCGAAAAGATTATCGAGGAAATAGGGTCTGAAGAGGTAGAACGAAAAATTGCGGAAGGGCTTGAAGATATTCGCGAAGGCCGCGTCGCTGAGGCGGATATTGTGTTTTCCCGGATTCAGGAAAAACTTCGTGCTCGATGGGGATGATAGGAATCGTTCTCACGCGCTCAGCTGAACGCGACATTTTTGACATTGCTGACTACATCGCTGAGCAAGGAAGCCCGTTGGCGGCTGAGCGGTTTGTAGGGAAACTCAAAGCCGAATGTGAAAAGCTTGGTCGTCTTCCGGGAAAGGGACACTTTCGCGCGGAGGTTCCGAGACCTTTAAAAGTCCTGAACTTTAAGAACTATGTGATCGTATATCGGCTGGAAAAAGAACCGGTGGAAATCGTTAGAGTTCTACACAGCAGAAGGGATTTTACCTCAATCGAGTTTTAGATCGATGCCCCGAGTCCTTCGAGAGATCCTGATTGCCCTCGGCCTCGCGGTCGTTCTCACCACCGTCGTCTGGCTGGTTCTCAATAGTGCTGTCTACAAAAGTCGTTGGGATGAAGTCTGGGCCCGGCGAACTGTGCTCTTCGGAAGCTGGCTTACAACTGTGGGAATCTCACTTGCGGCCCTCGTTCTCACGATCGTCGTTTCGATTCTGTTAGTCGCTGGCCAACGTGCTGGTTCTGTCGTTCTCAAGAGATCCTGCCAGGTCTACGTCGAATTCGTTCGCGGCACGCCGTTACTCGTTCAGCTCTACCTCTTTTTCTTCGTCGTCGCGCCAGCGATCGGCCTCCACAACGGTCATGTTGCTGGCGCAATCGTGCTCGCTGCGTTTTCTGCTGCATATCTTGCCGAAATTATTCGAGGAGGCATCGAGTCGATACCCGAAGCTCAGCGAGAGGCCGCCCGAGCAGTCGGTTTTACAACCGCGCAAGCCTACCGATTCGTCATCATCCCTCAAACGATTCGTCGCATCCTCCCGGCCACCGCCGGCGAGTTCGCCAACCTCATTAAGAATTCTTCGCTGCTCAGCGTTGTTGCTGTCTCCGAGCTAACCAAGGAAATCCGCGACGCTGCCAACATCACTTATGTTGCTTTCGAATTCTATATTCCGCTCGCAGTCGCCTACCTCATTCTAACCGTTCCAATCGCCCTCGGCGCGCGTTGGCTCGAATCAAAATTCGCGTATGCAACTTGATCTAGCCAGCGTCAATAAACGCTATGGCGAAATTGCCGCGCTTGACGACGTCAGCCTGAAAATCGGCGATGACGTTCAGACACTCGTCTTAATCGGACCTTCCGGCGGCGGAAAATCGACGCTGCTCCGCGTTGTCGCCGGACTTGAGACGCCAGACTCCGGCGAAGTGATTATCGAGGGCGACGCTGTCGGTTTTGAGAACGAGGCTGAGCTTCGCGAGCACCGGAAACGCAATGGATTCGTATTTCAAGCCTGGAATCTGTTTCCGCATCTCAGCGCCTTGGAAAACGTCGTCCTCCCGCTGATTCACGTGCATGGAATTTCGCGCCCCGAGGCCGAAGAAATCGGCGTTGCTCAGCTGAAGCGGTTTCAGCTGGAGGCGCACATCGCCAAGCAGCCAGCGCAGCTTTCCGGCGGCCAGCAACAACGCGTCGCCCTTGCCAGAGCGATCGCTCCAAAGCCTCGGCTGCTCCTGCTCGACGAGCCGACATCCGCGCTCGATCCGGAAATGACGGCGGAGGTTCTGGAGTTGATCGAGGAACTTTGTCGCGAGGGTCAAAACATTCTTCTTTCGACTCACGAAATGGGATTCGCGCGCGCTGTCGCGGATCAAATCGTGTTCCTCGCCGAAGGGAAAGCGCTGGCAGCTGCTGGGCCGGATGAGATCTTCGAAGGAAGCCCGGGAGCCCAAATTGAGCGCTTCATCGCCAAAGTCATGCGCTACTGAAGGAGCACGGACTTCCAAGTCCGTTTCGATTCCCTCAACGGACTTGGAAGTCCGTTCTCCCGCTCAGTTTTCGTTCTGGAGCCAGCCGCCTTCCTGTGGTGTTGCGTCGTTCGCGACCTCCGCATACCAGGCTTTGAGCTGACCAGCCAACTCAGCCGCAAGTTCAGAATTCGGCTTCGCGACGTTGTTTTTTTCGCTTGGATCAGACTCCAGATTGAAGAGTTCAATCGACTCGTTCTCGAACGTTCCCGGCTTAGCTTTTGGATGGGAGATGACCAGTTTCCATGGTCCCTTCCGAATCGCCTCGGACCGATGGCCGCCATTGCTGAGATAAGCCCAGAAAAGCGGTCGCGCCGCCAATTCTTCATCTCGAATCAGCGCAGAAGAAAGATCCACGCCGTCTAATTTTCGCTTTGGTGACTCCGCAGTCGCAAGAGCCAGCAAGGTCGGCATGACGTCGATGCTGATCATCGGTTCTGAGGTCTCGCCGCCAGCCCTGATCGTTCCCGGCCACCACGCGATCGCAGGCACGCGATGCCCACCTTCGTAGACCGAGCCCTTGTTTCCACGCAAACCCGGACTGCCGCTTGGAAAGTCGCCAGAAGCCCCGTTGTCCGAGAAAAACAGCACAAAAGTCTCATTTTCGATCCCTAGCTCAACCAGCAGCTGCCGGAGCTGACCGACACCTTCATCGATCGGCATGACCATCCCTTTGTATTTCTCGATCCGTTCTTCCGGAGACTTTTCCTTCCATTTCCATCGATCCCAACCGTCCAGAGTTCGGCGAACAGGATCGCCCGGGACCTGCACCGGATTGTGGATCGATTCGTGCGCGACGTAGAGGCAAAACGGCTTTTCCTCGGCCGCATGACGTCGGACGAAATCCAGCGAGTAGCGATTAATCAGATGCGTCGTGTAGCCTTCCTCCGGCGTCTCTTCGCGCCCATGCCACCAGTCGTGCTTGTAGTGATCTCCGACATGGCTAACGAAATCGATATTGCCGCTGTGGTAGCCGATGAATTCGTCAAAGCCGTGATTCTGCGGATGAAATTCGTCCGAATTTTCGGTATAGCCCAGATGCCATTTTCCAAAAATCCCCGTTGCGTAGCCAGCCTGCTTGAGAACCTCGGCAAACGTGACTTCCGATCGTTTCAGGCCTTTGAGGTGCTCAGGATGATCGGAAACTGGATGAATCACGGCTTCAATCCCTGTGCGCTGCTGGTAACGCCCAGTAAGCAGCCCCGCCCGCGTTGGCGAGCAGACCGCGCCTGAAGAATGGAAGTCCGTCATTCGCAAACCCTCTTTGGCGAGTCGATCAATTTCGGGCGTTTTGAAATATGGATTTCCAAAACAGCTCACCCCCTCATAACCCATGTCATCGACCATGATGACGATCAAATTCGGGCGTTCCGTTTGAGCTGACAGCAGCATTGGAAAAAACGCCACCGAAGCGGCTATCAGGATTTTAGAAATGCGCATCCAATTTGGAGCACGGCCAAGGTCAGGATAACGATGTTGGATTGCTTCATGGCTCTTCATTCCGAACGGTTGCGCTTTCACTGTTCTGAAACAAGTAGCGAAGTCAATTCGAGCCGTTGATCCAGGAATCCAGACGAAGCTCCCTGAAGCCGGGTGTCGCGGATCGGTTTGGAGCACGGTGGACGGTTGAATTGGAGGTCGCCTCGTTGGCCGATTCAGAGATTTTGACGTCGATCTCGGCCGTGCCGATGAGCTTGAACCTGGCCATCATTTTGCGGGTCAGCCGGTCGGGATAATCCCCGAATGGATGAGCACGACTGATCTTTTCGTTCAGCGGCAGCAGGCCTTCAATGAGCTCCTGGCCGAGAGTGGCGCAGTTGTTTCGACGCGTCTCAAACCGACCGAAATTGGAAATGTCGTCTCTCGCTGCGAGGCTTCGCAGAAGAAGCGCTTGTTCTTGGGCGAGCGGAAAGAATCGAAGTGTTACGCCAACGTCGCGATGGTTAGTCTGGGTGTGAATCCAATCGTAGAGATTGTTGACCTGAATACCGAGGATGATGTCCGGACCAGGGAAAAGCCAGTCTTTCACCGTTGGCGGTTCGTGATGGAGCCAGGGCGGTCGGGGATCAAAGACGAGGTCGCCTTGCGCGTCGCCTCCTGTCGGCCGAAGGCCGACCGCGAAATGGCCGTGCCGCGACTGCGCTTCGTCGGTGTGGCGAGCGTTGATGAGCGCGAGAGCGTCGTTCGAGTCCCAATTCAGCGGTAAACCCATCCGGACGCGCCACCAGGCTCCGCCCGCGCGATCGGCGGAGTCTGGAGCGCCCAGCAGCTGCTGAAGTCCAATCCTAACGAATCGTTCCCGGTCGAGCGCGATCAGCTCGAGGCGACTATCTCGAATTTGTTCGTTCCAGAATTCATTCAGCAGCGACTCCACCAACTTCTTCTTTGCTTCGGAGGTTTGTTTTCCGGTTGGAGTCGTAATTCGGATGAATCGGATCATCTCCGAATGATGCGCGTCGCGGCGTTGGTGTTGGAAGGAGGCCGGAGTGCTAAGACGAATTCGCAGATTGTCTCCCGTTTGCACCTTGATTCCCGGGTCTCCAACCAAGCGCTCCATGACTGGTGGCAGATCGAGCCAATCGCTTAGGTGTTCCGCCTCGGCTGAAGAGACGGCCAGCGCGGTCGCGATTGATAGATGACGAATTGACATGAGTGTCGGTGAAAAATAAGTCTGAGAACGGAAGCGCTAAGCGAGACTACCTTTAACGAACTTTCCTTCGACGCTCGGGCCGATCAACCGGTTGTTCAAGCCTTGGTAGATCCGCGGAGAAGTCCGCCTTAGATTCTCAAACAACGCCGCTGGCCAACGCTTTGATCCTGGCGCAAAAGATTCAGTCCCAATGAAAAACTCATTCAAAAAACTCCTCTGCCGCTCTCTTCGCCTTTGCGCGCTCTGCGTTTTAATCGCCGCTCCCGCCACCGCCCAGGAACTCCCCAAACCAGGCGAAAAGGGCGTCGTCAGATTCGCCGAGTCTCCTCCGCAATCCGCGATCGCCGACCAGATAAAATTTCGGCTCAGCGCCTCAGAAGACCCCGGCGAGTACGACGTTACCAAAGAAGAATTCGAAGTTCTCGTTCCCGCTAACTACGATGAAGACACGCCCCACGGCCTTTTCATCTGGATCGGCGCAGGCGGCCCGGGAATCCCAAAAGAATGGGAAGCTGTCTTAGCTGAAAAAGACATCATCCTGATCGCCGCACGGAATTCCGGCAACAAGCGAGACATTTTCGACCGCGTCCGAATGGCCATCGACGCCAACATCAACATGCGAAGCCTCTACAACATCGACGGCCGCCGAGTTTACGTTTCCGGTCACTCCGGCGGCTCGCGAGTGGCGAGCATGTTAGGCGTTTGCTGGGGCGACATGTTCAGCGGAGCTCTCTGTTTCATGGGAGTCAATTTTTACACCGACCTTGCCGCCGAAGACGGAAAAACCTACGGCCTCAGCTACCTGCCGAACGAAGAAATTCTGGCGCTCTCGAAAAAATTCTGCCGCTACGCGCTCGTCACCGCCGAGAAGGATTTTAACCTCCCGAACACGCGGGCGGCCTTCACCGCGGGTTTCCAAAAGGAAGGATTCGAGGCTGTCGAAATCTTCGAAGTCCCCGAACACGGCCATGGAATCCCGCCCGCGAAATGGCTTTGCGATGCGCTCGATTTTCTGGATAAAGACAAGCGTTAACGCTTAAGCTCGGCAGAGCGCCGCCTCAAACGAACGGGGTGAACGGCAACGCCGTTCCGATTCGTAGCCCTGGGTTGCCGTAACGAAGTGGAGGCTACCCAGGGATCGATTCTGCAAAAAACTGAATCAAGGCTGAAGGCCTTGCGGACCTTTCCGTATCGCTTTCAGCGAACAAATTTCACTAAGATCGAACTCCCAAGGTAGCGTCGCTTCACTTTGGCAACCTTGGGCTGAAATACGAAACGGCTTTGCTGTAGACCTTGAATTACGAAACGGCTTTGCCGTAGACCGGAAAGACCGACACAAAAGGAAAACTCTACCTTCTTTCCTTGGCTCATCCAAACCAGGCTACAGCAGTGAGGGGTCCGCCCCGATCGTTCCAGTCAGCCGATCCAGAGCCTCTTTTGGCCGCTTGCGAAGCGCCTCAAGCTGCTCTTGTAGCTCAGCCAACCGAGCTTCGATCCCCAGCCGCTTCGCCTCCGCCGCGTAGTGATCTTTCCCAAGGAACTCTTCCAGATGCCGCGCCTGCTTTTCAAGGAGCGCTCGATCAACTTCCACTTTCGCCTGAAGCCGATCCTGATACCAATCGCTAGCCAGCAGCTGCTCGCGCGTGAACATCGCGCGAATCTCCGGATGCTGAAGGTCCTTACCTTCAAACTCGCCGCTAGCCATGATGTTGAGCAGCGCTTTGAGCGGCGGACAGGCGTCTTCGATCGAGCCGTCTTCAAAATACAGCTTTGCGATCCGAGTCTGGCTTTCCACGATGTTGTTCACTCCATCTGCGAATTCGTCGGCGTCCTGTCTTTCCGGACGGAGCATGTCGTCTGGAAAAAGCGTCGCAGGCTCGTTGAAAACGCGACCAAAAAACGTGTGCACGAAACTTTCCGTGATTCGCCAGCCTAACCGGCTCGCAAGAACTTTTTGGCCGTTGTGCTCGAAGTCCTCAATGCGTTCGAGATGACCGCGCTCGATCAAAAACTTCGGATCACGTTCAGGAATAAACATCCGGCACCAGACTTCTGGAATAATCAGACTGATGTCGTGATCTACCCTGTATTTGCTGCCGATCGAGCCCGCTGAAGACGAGAAAACCGGGTAGTCGGTCAGCAGAAACGAGACCAGAGCGTTGTTGAGATCGACAATCGGCCGCAAAGCATTGAAAGGACCTTTCGTTAGCGCACCTTCGGAGCCGGCACCGGTCGTGGACGGCGATTTCCCAGTCAAACTCGGAATGAAATCCATAAACAACTCCGGTAACTCTTGATAGTGAATCGGGCTGTAAACGGCGAGCGGCCGAATCCCAGCTTTCGGGTCAGCGGGGTTGTTTCGGCGGCCTGGAAGCACGGCGTTCACCGGGCTCGGCGCAGGTCGCCCGTAAGGAACGCGACGGAAAAACCGAGAGCCAATTTCCGCGAGGTACTCAGCCCGCCTTCCCGCGAGATCCGGGCGATTCTGCAAATATCGAGGATTCTCGGTAGGCTTCCCTTCGACAATTCTTGGATGAGCCGAAGAAATCACGTAATCCGGGCCGTCGGCGTCCGCCAGAAAACCCCGAATCATCTTCTTCATCGGCTCGGTGAACTGCTCGAATCGAATCGTGTCGTCCACCAGCTGCTGCGCGGTTTCTCGATCGATCGGTTCGTAGTTTGAAAAGAAATTCTCATGCCGACTGAAGTCAGCTTCGGTCACTTTGTCATAACCAAGATGAATCGCCTCGTCGGGCCGTTGAAACAGGCGATACTCGCAATTCTTAACGAACTTGTGAGCGGGTCGGTCGAGAAGCGGATGCAGTCCGGTCAGCTGCTCGCTTGAGATTGTAATCGAAGCCGTGATATCATCTTCTCGCTGCAATTTCGCGGCTTCGTGGAAATCCTTGCGCAGCCCGAAAATGCGCCAGCTGCCGTCTTCGTGAAAACCGACTCGCAGGTATCGAGCGACCATTTTTTTGAGACGATATTTCAGCTCAAATCCGGGCGCGCCGTTGATCGAATCCACATGAAACCGTTCTGGCCAGGAATCTTCCCAATCCGGTTTCCAATAGCGCTTAATCGTGAAAACAAGGTCGCGAACGGACCGAGGAAGTGACTGAACCCAATCGTTATGCGACTGCGTATAATCCGGGCTCGTCGATAGAAGTCGAATCGCCGATCCAAGCGAGCGCGCCGGGTCAAGCAGCATACGGCCGGGCTGATTCGGATCTCGCCGATTCTCCCAACGTTCGCTGAAATCGCGCCCGACAATCTCCAACGCTTGCTTCATGTCATCGGCGAAATTCGGCATCAAAATCGGCCCGGTCTCCATCGCGTCGGAGAGAGATTTCGAAATCTCGGATTTGCCCCCGCCTGAGACCGTACAAGGCTTGTGGCAGAGCGTCCCTTCGGCATTCACACCGACTAACCGCCAACGTTGACCCTCAGCCGGCTGCCGCATTTCGATCTTATATCCAGACGGCAAAACGTAGGTGCAATCCGGCTGAAGTTGAAGCTTATGATCCTCGTCATCGCGTCGCCAACTAATCCGCTGGCGATTCAAATCGATCTGAACGTCCTCCGGCAAGTAGAGGATATCCGGGTAGTTTTTATCGATCGCAAATCCCTCGGGCTGAACCAGTAGCTGCTCGCCAAATCTTTCGACCACATCCGAAAAACGATGATCGACTTCCTTGCGATAATCGCTCAGCTGGAAATCCTCACCGAGATCAAAACCCGCAAACGCAATCGCGCCACCAGCATGCTCTTCTTCTGCTAAGCCAAATAGATTCGCGGCGTAGCTGATTTGAGTTTTGACCTCCTTTTTGCAATACCCAAAATAGTTGTCCGCAATCAGCGTTACCATCACACCTCGCTTGTCGCGACAGGTGATCTTGAACGCTCCGCCATCATTGTAGAGCTCGTCTTCGCTTTCCCAGCACATGCCCTCACGCTTCTGTCGCTCGGTCGCCTCCTGAACGTTCGGCAGACCGACATCGATCTTGCCCAGACCGACGAGATGCGGCGCAAGAATCACGCAGCCCGTGTGACCGGACCAGTGCTCGACATCGAGTCGAGCGTCGTTTTCCGGCAAAAATGGATCGCCCGCGTTTCCAAAAATCGACTCCACAAAATCCAGGTTGCTAACCAGATTTCCGGGCGCGAAAAACCGAATCTCCGAAGTCTTCTCCGCAATGAATCCGTCAACCGCCGGGCAAACCACCGGCCTGAGCAAAAGACTAACGAAAACCTCCGCCGGAACCGATTCCTGTGACGTGAACGGCAAAACCTGGAGCGCATTCGGCGGCGAGAGAGCTGCTTTGAGCAAATGCGCGAACGTGCGTTCTGGAACCGATTTTTTGTCCGCCGGAATCGGCAGTCCACCTTCGGTGATGTGAAAAACCCCCTTCGTCGTCCGCTTATCGGCCGCCGGATTGTGGCAAACGCCGTTAGCCGTGCGGTACGAGGAAACGATCTCGCTCTCGAACTTGTCAGCAGCTGCCGGCAGCGAAAGCGTCCTCGCGATCCCATGGCGCTCCATGATCAGCGAGGCCGTCGGGACCAGCGGCGCGCCTGGCTCAAAAACACCGTCCACGCCCCGGAGATAGTCGGCGAGAAAATTGTGGATCGCCTGGTCTGCCGGACAAAGGTAATCAGAGAGCAGCCGCATCCGCTCCTGAAAATTCGCCAGCAGCGACTTGCCCATCTCAAGGAAGGGATAATCTCGGCGGTCGCCGACAATCTCAAACCCGCGAGCCGCGAGCTTCAAATTGATGTATTCGCGAACGCGCTGCTGTTCCTCAGGGGTCGGCGCTCCGTTGCCGGAAAATCCGATCGTTTCTTTCAAATCTAAACTCATTTGCGCCCACTCATGGAGCAGGGCGCAGCAGATTGCCAGCCAAGAAAACGCTACTCTTCGATTCGATAAAGATGAGTCCTCGTCCGGACAAACAGCGCGTTTCCGGAGACAGCAGGCGAGCCCATGCAACCTGCATCCAGCTCGTTCTGTGCCACGATTTTGAACTCGCGACCGGCTTCAATCACCGTGCTTTTCCCATCTTCGTCGAAACACCAGATTTTGCCGTCAGCGTAGATCATCGACGCCGAAAAATTCCCGCCAATTCGGTCCATCCAGACTTCCTCGCCCGTTTTTGCGTCGAGACACGCCGCAACTCCGCCGTCATCGACCATGAAAAGCAGATCGCCCAACAGAATCGGCGACGCCCGCCGCGGATTCACGCGCTTGAAGCGCCAAGCCACTTCGCCGCCAGGTTTGATCGCATAAACCTCGCCCCCTGAGCCCGTCGGAATGAAAATCAGGCCGTTCCCGATCAAAGGACGCAAGGCACCAGAGTGATTCGGCTGAAACGGAGTTTTCCAAACTTCCTCGCCCGTTTTCGGGTCGTAAGCATAAAACGCCATTGAGCCGAGACTTAGCAAAGTAGACTTCCCATCCACTTCCATGATTCGCGGAGTCGAGTACGCCTTCCGCCAATCGCCATCGGCGGCGATCTTACCGGTTTTCTCATCGACATCCTTGAAATCCACGCTCCGATCTGTTTTCCAGACCGTCTCGCCAGTCTTCTTGTTCATCGCGACGATGTACTGGAAATCACTACCGTCGTAGTTGAGATAAAGCAGATCGCCGACGACCAGCGGCGAAGACCCGGGCCCGCGGAAGTGATTGCATTCGAAATCCGCGCGCTCCCAGAGAACCTCACCGCTCTCGGCGTCCAGGCACCCGGTCCAGGGAGCCCCGAAAGTGATATAAACTCGCCCCTCTTCCAGCACTGGCGAAGGCGAAGCGTGGGAGTTGAACGCATGACAGAACTGCGGCTCGGCGACTTTCTGCACAACTTTGTCGTGAATGACCTTACCCGTGTTTTTGTCGACGCAGACCACCGAAAGCCGCGTTCCGGCCTCATCCGCATTCGTCATCCAGATCTGATCGCCCCAAATCACGGGTGACGACCAGGCCTTGCCTTTGATCTCCGTTTTCCAAGTTACGTTTTCGGTCTCACTCCACTCGGTAGGGAGCGTCGTCCCTTCTGACGTGTGTCCGTCTTCACTGGGACCGCGATAGTCGGGCCAGTTTTCGCCAGCAGCTGCTGAAGTTGATGCCAGAAGCGCGTAGCCAAGAAGGGAGGAAACGAAATGGGACAATCTCATCCGAACTATTGAGGCTGCCCTCGCGGTGGGTCAAATCCTGCGGTGCCTCGAAATCTGATTCGGCCCGTCCTCGATGACAGCAGCTGCTGCGTAGCGGACTTCGTACAGACTGTTGCAAAACTCGTCGCAGTCTCCGCAAACGGACTTGGATGTCCGTTCTTTCGTCGGGGAAATCAATCGTGGATCGCTATCAGTGAGATGGCACTCGATTTCAAGTTGGGTTTCGATTTGTCAACGCCCACCCCGAATTGTCGTCCCGAGCCTACCGAAGAATCAGAACAACTCCTCGATTGGCCGGCCTCCATCCGAGAGATTCACGGCGACGCCGTTTGGACGCGTCAGCCTCGCATTCGGGCCGAGTCCAAGCTTTCGATAAATCGTCTCAGCATAATCGTAAGGCGTGTAGAGCGACTCGGTCACATCGCCACCCTGCTTGTCGGTTGCGCCGATCACCGCGCCGCGTGGGCATCCGGCGCCAGCGAACGCGATCGACATTGCTCGGCTCCAATGATCGCGGCCACCATTTGCGTTAATTTTTGGCGTCCGGCCCATCTCGGTCACAAAACAGACCAGCGTTTCGTCCAGCAAACCGCGCTCGTCCATGTCCTCGATCAACGCGCTGAAACTCCGGTCGAGACTCGGCATCATCACCGGATGCGGCATTCCGTAGCGCTCCTGGTTGCTGTTGCCCTGCGGACCGCCGCAGGGGCCGTTGTTGTAAATTCCTTCGTGATGATCCCAGTTCAGAAACACCCCTTTTGGCTGACCGTAACCGGCGCGGCCGACGTGCTCTGGCGGCTGGATCACGGTCACTGTCACGAAACGAACTCCCGATTCGATCAAGCGGCGTCCTAACAAATAACAGGAGCCACGATGATCGCGGCCATAGCGATCGCGGGTCTGCTTCGATTCATGGGAAAGATCAAATGCGGCCTGAGCTTGTGGGCTTGTCAGGAGATCCAGCGCGTGCTCGTTGTAAGACGTCATCGCCTGCCCGAGTTCGGAACTGGCGACCGGCGATTCGTCCAGCGCGCTCAGCAGCTGCTGGCGTTCCTCAAACCGGTCCGCGCCCAATCCCGGTTGCGGTTCGAGCGACTTCACACTCCAATCCGGCGCCGCCAGATTTTCGCCGAGACTTTTCGTTCCCAACTTCCACGGCGCCCGGTGCGCGGGCAGAAAACCGGGACTCGAAATCGCATTCGGCATGTTGATCCCGGGGCAGAAAATGTAGCCGGGCATTTCCGGGCGATCCGTGCCCAACATCTCGGTCACCACGGATCCGATGTCCGGCGTTTCGAACGGTGAGTTGAAGCGGTAGCCTTTGAAAAACTCCTGACAACATTCCCGGTGCCCAGACGTCACCGCCGAAGTCATCGACCGCACCACTGACAGTCGATCAGCGACCTTCGCGGTCATCGGCATGAGCGAAGAAAAATGCAGACCGGGCACGTTGGTCGAAATCGGCTCGAACGGCGACCGATGCGCGGCTGGCGCTTCCGGCTTAGGATCAAACGAGTCCATCTGGCTGATCCCGCCCTCTTCGTAAATCACGAGAACCTGCTTAGCCTGAGCGTCAACCTTCGATTCACCGTCGCTTCCGCCCTTGGCCTGAGCCTCAATCGCGAGCCACTCCGCCAGTCCACAACCCATCGCGCCCGCGGAAACGGATTTCAGGAATCGGCGTCGCTCCAGATTCATGCGTTGAGCGTAGCCGGGCGCGCACGGCAAGAAAGCTAAAAACAACGGTTTTTCTCCGCAAAGTAAGATCTCCTTCGTTGGATATTTGCCCCGAAAATCCCTGAAGTGATCTCGCACAGTGGTCGGGCTGAGAGGATTCGAACCTCCGACCTCCTCGTCCCGAACAATGTGGTCCAGTAGACCACACACTCTAGATTCCAGCATAACTCCCAGATTCCGAATGACTTCAGCGGAGTCGCACCATCGTTCAGTTTCCGCAGAGTTCATGCATTTCCGCAGTTTTTCGGGTCATCGAGGGCAACAAGGAGGGCAACATCGAACTCCAGACCCATCATGAACTGGAGATCACCCCGGCCCACCAGATCACGATGAAGACATTGTGGTCGGTGATGGCGCGGACTGGATTGAATAATCGTTGGCAAGATCCACCCAGTCATGATGTCGAGTTGATTCGATTTGGCTCACACCGCGTCCATCACCAACTTTGACTAACCTTCTATTCTCTTCTTTATTTGCTGCTCATCTAGACACTGTAGAGCCAACAGACACAGGCATACCGCCGAGTTCATCATGAATAATCTTGGTTCAACTTGGACTCCACATGAAGACCA
>JBLHKS010000039.1:0-44698 GCA_047620505.1 Verrucomicrobiales bacterium
TGACTGAGCCAGCATCTCCCGATACCGCTCATTCATCACATGACGGGGGTTGGCGATCGCAGTAAGGAGATCTTCGTAGCGCTTCACAAAACGCGTTTCGCCGGCCAGAATCAGATCGAGGCGGCGGCGGCCTTTGGGCTGTGCTAGCTCGACACCTTTTACATGATGACATTGCACGCAGCCAACGGCGACGAATGACTCTTGCCCTAGCGCCGGATCGCCACCGCCGAACCGGAACGATTTGCGTTCATCGTCCGCGCCGGCAGTCGCTAATACGCTTGCAAAGACAACAACAATGGGAATCAGATGGTTTTTCATAATAAATAGTTAGTGTGAAGTTTCGACAATGGTTCCGTCTTCCTTTCGTTGCTGGCAAGCGTGGCACAAAGACACCGAAGGCTTGGCGAGAAGACGCTCTTCAGGGATTACGGAGCTGCAGTTGGCACAGAATTCATAAGAACCGTTTTCGAGGCGTTGAAGAGCCAGATCGATCTTTTCCAGCAGATGGGTGTCGTCCAACTCGTGACGATGCTCGAAAGCTCGCTCAACCTCAAGGTCCGCTCGTTCAGCCGCCTCGGCTCCAGTCGTGAGGCTCGCAATCGTGTCCTTTCTTCGAAGGGACGCGACTTCTTCAACCAAGCGGCTCCGCTCAGCCAGTAGGCGTTCGTGAATCTCGGAGATTTGGTTGGCGGTCATATGCGAAATCCGTTAATGCGAAGGAGTTGTGGCGCTCTACCCAGCCACTCAGCCGGGGACGAGCGCCACGCATTCCCCTTGATTGGAATACTCTCAAGCTAGCACTAAAGAACTGCTCATCTACGCAGGGCTTGTGCTACGTGCCGCAAGGCTTGGTGCTCAAGGGGGCAACATCACGATCCGAGAGAGCGGACGCTGGAGCTTCACTTCCTTCGGCCAGACGGCGCCCTCGAGAATCCAGCGGTAGATCGTCCACGTCGCATCCTCAGATAGCTGATGACCATCGGCTGGCATCGCTTCGACAAAGTAGTCAGGCAGCTGCGTTACCAGAAACAGCGTACTACCTTCTGGATCGCCGGGAATGAGAATCGGTCGCCGAGCGCTGCTCTTGTCGATGATCTGTTTGCGTGTCTGAAAGCTAGTCACGAGCCGGGCGATAGATGGCCCAGTAGACCATGCCGACAAGTCCAGCGCCGCCGACCAAATTGCCGAGCGTAACCGGAACAAGATTGCCCCACACGAACCCGATCCAATTGAGGTCGGCGGGCGGATCCGCACCGCTAAGGAACAAACCCAGGGGCACGAAATACATATTTGCCACGCAGTGTTCGAACCCGGCCGCGACGAAGGCAGTGATTGGAAAAATGATGCCGACGACTTTGTCGACAACGCTTCGCCCCGCCATCGCAAGCCAGACGGCAAGGCAGACCAAAACGTTGCACAAAACGCCCTTGAAAAACGCTTCTGCGAAACCAATCGAGCATTTGCCAGCCGCGATCGCGATGGCGGTTTCACCGACAGCGCCGCCATTCATGTCGGCGTGCCCTGACATCGCCACCAGCCCCGCAAGACCTGCCGCTCCCGCGAAGTTTGCAAGGTAGACAAGGCCAAAATTGCGCAGCATCAACCGCATCGAGATTCGTCGATCGACCCATGCCATAACCATCAAGTTGTTACCGGTAAAAAGCTCTGCGCCAGCGACGACGACAAGAATGAGTCCAAGCGAGAACACGAATCCGCCGAGGACACGCTGAATTGCGAAGCTCAACGAGTCATCGCAAACGACAACGGTATAGAATAGCGCGCCAAGCCCGATGAATGCTCCTGCCAACATCCCAAGGGCAGCCATTGGTAGTAGAGGCAGGTTTGCTTTCTTGACGCCAACCGATTCCACACGGGCTGCGATTTCCTTAGGTGAATACGCGTCTGTTCCGAAGATTTCAGCCATGGTTTTGTAGTGTCAGGATTCGCCTAACCGCACACCAGTGGCCTTGTATTGCGGGCAATTCGACTGTGGGTCGAGGGTTGGGCCGGTGACGCGATTGGTGTGCGTGTCAGGATAGTGAAAGGTCAAAAACAGAGTGCCGGGCGCGATGCGAGGTGAAAAGCGGATCGGCACATCAATTTGCCCCCATCGGCTGGAGAGTTTGACTGTGGAGCCGTCTTCGAGCCCTTCTTTGGCGGCGTCAAGAGGATGGATCTCCAGTTCATCGCGCGTCACGAGTTCGTGTTGCGGCGTGCGGCGGGTCATAGTTCCGACGTTGTAGTGATCTAACAACCGCCCCGTAATTAAGAGGTAAGGGAATTCAGCGATGCCATGCTCCGGACTCGCTTCGTAATCGACAACGACGAGATTGCCGAGGCCGCGGAGAAATTCATCCGCGTGCAACGTCGCGGCACCCGGATGGTCGTCCGCAGGGCAAGGCCATTGCAGGCCGTCTGGAGCCAGACGATCGTAGTGAACGCCACCGAACATCTTGGGCGCGACCGTAGCAATTTCGTCCATGACCTCGGAAGGAGAGTCGTACATCCAGCAGCTGCTGGCTGGATTCATGCGGGCTCCAACGTCGCGGACGGCCTCCCAATCGGGTCGCGCTTCGCCGGGCGCTGCGACTGCCGGTCTTACGTGCTGAATTCTGCGCTCGCCATTGGTGAACGTCCCTTCCTGCTCCAGAAACCCACACGAAGGCAGAACCACATGGGCGTACTTCGTCGATTGAGTAAGGAACAAGTCTTGGATGATGATCAGATCCAACTTCTCAAGGGCGCGGATGACTTCCGATTCGTTAGGGTCACTTTGGATCACATCCTCGCCCATAAGCCAGAGAGCGCGCATCTTTCCCTCAGCAGCTGCTCGGAGCATCAGGGTGCTCGGCATTCCAGGTTCTTGGGGCGGGAGTTTGCCCCAAATTGGCTTGATGCGTTCACGTACATCGGGGTCGTCGACCGGCTGGTAACCGGTAAAGTGTGTCGGCATGCTTCCCATGTCGGCGCTACCTTGGACGTTGTTTTGGCCCCGCAATGGCAGCATCCCCGCGCCGGGTTTGCCGATGCTTCCTGTTAGCATTCCGAGATTGCAGAGTGTCATTACCGAGGCGACGCCCTGCATCAACTCGGATAGGCCGAGCCCGTGGACAAACAGCGCCGGGGCATGCTTGGCGATGAGTCGCCCTGCCGAAACGATCTCATCTTCCGGAACGTTGGTAATGGACGAAACTTTGGCGAGCGACTGATCCTTAAGAAACGCAGTGAGTTCGTCGAATCCCTCGGTGCGCTCTTTGATGTAGTCGAGTTGGGCAAGGTTTTCTTCGATGATGACTTTGGCCAAACCGTTGAAGAGCGCGACGTTGGTTCCGGGCAGCAATTGGAGGTGGATGTCGGCGTATTCAGCAAGTTCGATTCGGCGAGGGTCGATCACAACCAGCGGCACGCCGTTAAGAGCGGCTTGCTTGATTCGGGCACCGGCGACGGGGTGCGCCTCGGTTGGGTTTGCGCCTGCGACGACGAGGCACGAAGCTTTTTCAAAGTCCGAGTACGAAGCAGACGCCGCTCCTGTGCCGGTCGCAAGCTGCAGGGCCAATGCGGTTGATGAGTGACAGACTCGCGCGCAACAATCGACATTGTTCGTTCCGACCTCAGTGCGGAAGAGCTTCTGAAGCAGGTAGCAGGCTTCGTTGGTCGAACGCGAGGAGGTGAAAGCACCAAGAACGTCCGGACCAGATTCGTCTTTGATCTCGGTCAGACGGTCGGAGATGTAGTCAAGCGCCTCATCCCAGCTAACCTCGCGCAATTCCCCATTCTTGCGAATCAGGGGCATCGTGAGACGATCTGGCGACGTTTGCCATCCATGCGCGTAGCGGCCTTTTACGCAAAGATGACCGCGATTCACCTCCGCGTCCGCAACGGGATCGATGTGGTGCACGACACCGTCCTTCACCGCGACATCGAGTCGGCAACCAACCCCGCAGTAGCCGCAAACCGTACTCGTGTGTTCCATGTCGTCAGTCGGCTTCGACGGATCGCGAAAGCGGTCGAACAAGGCACCTGTCGGGCAGAGATCAACGCAAGCGCCACATGCCACGCAGGGACTGTCGTCGAACTTTTCTCCGGCTCCGAAGACAAGCAGCGACCTCGGCCCGCGGTTTTCGACTCCATAGACGAACTGGCCTTGAATCTGCTCGCAGGCGTTCATGCAGAGGCGGCAAGTGATGCAGGCGTCTGCTTGGAATCGAACGTAGGTGTGACTGTCATCGACCGCGCCGGGAGCCGGTTTTCTGGCAGGCAGTTCATAGGTTTGGAGCAATTCGCCGAATCTGCCGCCAGCAGCTGCTGGCGCGGAATCTTCGTAAAGACTCAAAATCGTACGTCGAACGGACTCGATTTCGGGCGGGTGCGTTTCGAGGACCATGCCGCTTGTAAGCTCCGTGTGGCAAGCCGCGACGGGCCGCGACCGGCCCTCACACGCTACCAAACACATGCGACAGCCGCCCTCGGGATGCAGCGATTCCGCATGGCAGAGCGTGGGGATTTCGACCCCGACGGAGTTCGCCGCTTGGAGGATTGTCTGGCCGGGTTCGAAGGTGACCGTTCGGCCATTAATTGTGGCGGTTTCAGGCATGGTGCTACTCAAAAATTTGCTCTCCAAAATGTTGGATCAATTGGCGCATCGGCTTCGGCATGAATTGACCGAAAGCGCAGAGACTTCCTTGCTCCATCGCGGTGAACAGCTCGTCAAGCCGCTCACGTTTGTCGGACTTCAACGTGTTGGCGACGGACTGCGGACCCAACCGGCAGGGCGCGCATTTTCCGCAGGATTCGTCGATCATGAATTGAAGCCAGTGCTCTAACAAAGCCCGAAAATCCGCGTCCGCTGGAACCGCCACGATTCCACCGTGGCCGAATTGGATGTCGTGTCGCCCGAGGACCTCGTAGCAGATCGGCAAATCCCAGTCCTTGGGTAGAACGATGCTTCCCATCGGTCCGCCGACGATCACCGCAGCGAGTGGTTTGCGATCTTTTGAACCACCGCCAATCTTCTCGATCACCTCGCGTAGAGTGATCCCGAACTCGACCTCCACGAGGCCCGGATTGGCGAACCCGTGGTTCAGCGAGACGACCTTCGTTCCACACGTCGCGTGCGTCCCGAGATTGGCGTAAGTCTCTGCGCCTTCGTTGACGATGAAGGGGACGTTGAGCAACGTTTCCACGTTGTTCACGACCGTCGGCTTACCGTAGAGGCCATGTTCGGTTGGATATGGTGGTCGAATCTGGACCTCGCCGCGCAGGCCTTCGATCGCGTTGATCATCGCGGTTTCCTCGCCGCAAACGTAGCTGCCAAGCCCGGGGAACACTTCGACATCAAAGTCGAATCCAGTGCCGTAGAGATCCTTGCCAATAATTCCTTCAGCTCGGGCTTCATCGATCGCTTTTTCCATGTGGCGGACCGCGCGAGGGTATTCGGAACGGATGTAGACGATGCCTTTGGTCGCGCCAACGGCATAACCACAGAGCAGCATCCCTTCCAGAATTCCGTGTGGGTCTTCCTCCATCAGCACACGATCGATGTAAGACCCGGGGTCACCTTCGTCGCCATTGGCGATCACGTAGCGCTGATCAGCGGGACTGTCGGCACAGGCGCGCCACTTCTTGCCCGTTAGGAATCCGGCTCCACCGCGCCCGCGCTCGCCGGACTGCTCCATCGTGTCTAACAAGTCCACCGGTTCGCGCATTAACGCCTTTTCGAGACCGTCGTAGGCACCCATCTTAATCGCCGTCTTCAGATCGGGCGCGCCGCCTTCAAGAAGCCGCCGAGTAACAATTGGTTGGGGTGCTTTGCATTGGATCGACGGCAATTCAGCGTGGAGATCGCGCTGACCACCCCGGCCACAAGCGTAGCCGTAAGCATCCTCGGCAATGTGAACAAACGATGTGCCGCGCGTGTCGAGGATCGCGGGCGACCGATCGCAATAACCGAGGCAGTAAGCCGTTTTTACGGTCTCACCGCGCTCCAGCAGCTGCTCGTGGAGCCGATCAGAGCCGGCCAGCAAGCAGGATGTTCCCTGACACACGACAACGTCGCCAGTTTCCCGAAGATCGGCGTAGTAGGTAGCGACTCCGCGAACCGTCGCCTCGGGGATTCTCAGCCGTTTCGCCAAGCGCTTGGTATGCTTGGCGTCTGGCATTCCGCGTTCGAGAACATAGTCCCGGATTCCGTGAAACGGTGAGGTTTCGCCGCCATGAGTTTCCCAGAATTTAAGCCTACCGGGCAATCGCTGATTTGAGGGCGGAGGCAGTATTCGTTCAGTCATCGATGACCAATTTGATAGCCTTCCGTTTCTACGCCCTGCGCATGTTGTGTTTCAAAACGCGCAGGTTGCCGAAATCCTTCAATCGGAAGCGATCTGTCCCGTTCGCTTAAGCACTGAGCGCGTCAGCAGGGGACCGAATAGTTCGAACACGACGGTCGATCCGATCGCGATTTGCATGACGGTCACGCCGATCTCCGGAAACTTTTGCGCAGCAAACAACGCCATCCCCAGCGCAACGCCTGCTTGCGGCATCAAGGCAAATCCAATGTGGCGGCCGACATCCGGCGAGGCTCCAGACAAGCGCGCTCCCCACCAACCACCGATAATCCTACCCGAAATTCTGAGCACAATGTAGGCGAGTCCGAACCACCCGATCTGACCCAGAGCGGCGATATCCAACGACGCGCCAGCGAGCATAAAGAAAAGTATCATGAACGGTAGCTCGACATTTTCGATCGCGTGAAACGGCCGTTCGTGATGTTTGGCAAATCGGGCGACGACGGCACCCATGATCATCGCGGTTAAGATGAAGGACACGCCGATCCAGAGTGCGAAACCGACCGCCAAGAGAACGAACCCAATCGCTTCGAGAAGCGTCGGCTCGCCTTTTTCGATACGCCCAGTCAGAGCGGCCATCACGAATCCCAGCACTCCGCCAATTACGAGTGCGCCTCCGATTTCCCAGAGACCGTCGCCGATCGGTGCCCATGCGCCGCCGTCGCCGATCGCGATTCGCGCGGCGGCCATCAACAGGCTGAAGCCGAGTAATCCCCAAGCATCATCGATCGCAACAACACCAAGGAGCATGTCGACGAATTTGCCCTTTGCTCCGCTTTGGCGCACGACATCAATAGTCGCGGCTGGGGCCGTTGCCGTAGCGATACCAGCCAACAACATTGCTTCGGCGGTTCCCAATCCGATCAGCCACAGCCCCACGAACACGATCGCCGCGGTCACCGCTACGGCCGCGACGGAAATGAGCAGAACTGGTCGGCCTTCGCCGTTGCTCAGCGAATGAACTAGCCGCTCGCCCAAGAGAAACCCCACCATCGTCAGCGCAATCTCCGAAGCTCGTTCGAAGAGATTGCTGTGCCCCTCATGCAGCAGAGCGAGCCCAGCGGGGCCGACGATGAAACCTAGAATCAGCAACGTTGTGACGCGCGGCAGATGTGTCCTTCGGCCCAGGGTGTCGGCTGCGAGTCCAAGCAAAAAAACAGCGCCGAGCACAACGAAAGTAATCGCCGATCCATTAGCTCCGTCGATCACAGCATCCGGGGAAAGTTCGCTCGCGAGGATCATAACAATTAACTCAAGCTGATCAGGATCACCGCGATCACGACGTCCGCGACCAGAATCCAATGTTCATGTGCGAATCGGGTGCGATGCCGGTTGGACATGAAGACATCCTATCGCCCAGCATGATCGGCTGCCAAGCACCGCCTATCTGGCGCGCCTCGCATTTTGTGCTGTAGCAGCGCTGCCAGCTCGGAGCCAAGGCCCGCTCAATCAATGGCAAGCGGCGCAGGGCACGCCGCTGAGTGGAAGCCATACTGTGCTCATGAAAACTTCACCGATTCAGCGGATTCTCGTCCCTCTTGATGCAACGGAGCACGCCGAAGCCGCCACTCGGCTCGCCTGCTCGGTGGCCAAGATGCACTCAGCCAAGCTCGAAGGACTCACCGTCGTCGATCTGGAACACCTCGATCCAAAAATGTCTTTGTTAGACAAGCTGCATTGGCCGGCGGCGCACGAAGAGACGGCAAAGGCGATAGCCAATGCGCGAGAGGCGATGGCGGCGGTTCGCGCGAAGTTTGCCGAGACTTGCCAAGCCGAGGATGTGCAGCATCACGAGGGGGGCCTGACAGGACTGCCTGCGACCCACATTCTCGAAGTGTCGCCGCTCTACGATCTGATCGTCATGGGTATGCGGACCTTTTTTCACTTTGAGGGCCACGGCGTCGCGGATTCACTGGCGAAGGTGTTGGCTCACACGGCGACTCCGGTGTTGGCGGCTCCGAACGGCGAACCTACGCCTATCAAGAATGTGCTTGTGACTTACGATGGCAGCGTCCCGTCTGGGCGCGCGCTTCGGGACTTTGCTTATTTCGCCGAACCGTTCGATTTCAAAATCACACTGTTCGCGTCCCATGAGTTGGAAGGTCACGCGCGTAATCTGCTGAAGAACGCCGGCAACTGCTTGAAAGCGCATGAGATCACGGAATTCGAAACGCGCACGACCAAGAGAGCGCCACTTGAGGCGCTCGAAGAGGAGAACTTGCTTGATGGCGTTGATCTCGTTGTCGCAGGTATCCACTCGCGTGGTTCGGTCAGGGAGGCGTTCGTCGGTAGCTTCACCAGCGAACTCATCGATCGCGGCGGCACGGCGTTGTTCCTCTCGCACTGAGTTCCGCTAGTCGTCGTCAACTTGAGGGCGATCATCGTCGTCAACTCGAGGCCGATCATCGCCGTCAACTCGAGGCCGGTCATCGCCGTCACCTCGAGGGCGATCATCGTCGTCACCTCGGCGGCGGTCATCGTCGTCGCGATATCCTTCTCTTCCCACGAAGCGGTCACGTCTCCGCTCGTCGTCCCAATCTTCGACCCCGCGGAAAATTCTTCCGCGCTCGTCGTCGTCCCATTCATCCAAGCCTCCAACAAATCGTCTCCGATCATCATCACCCCAGTCGTTCAGTCTGCGGAAGAACCGATTTCGCTCATCGTCATCCCAATCTTCAAAGCCTCGAAGATATCGCCGCCGTTCCGCGTCGTCCCACGTTTCTTCGCCGAGGAAAAAGCGTCTGCGCTCGTCATCTTCCCATTCGTCCATGCGTCGGAAAAAGCCCCTGCGCGCATCATCATCCCAATCGTCCAAACGCCCGAAAAACCACCTGCGCTCATCGCCCTCCCATGCTTCCAATCCACGGTCGTACCTGCTCTCGTCTCGGTCCCAGTCGTCCAGTCCGCGGACGAATCTCCGTCGCATATCGTCATCCCACTCTTCCAGTCCTCGAAAGAACCGTCTGCGCTCGTCGCCGTTCCATTCCTCGAAGCCACGAAGATAGCGCCTCCGTTCAAGATCGTCCCACGCTTCTTCGCCGCGGAAGAACCGTCTCTGCTGGTCGTCATCCCATTCTTCCATGCGCGCGAAAAAGCCTCGGCGCTCAACATCGTCCCACCGCTCAAGACGATCGAAAAACCATCCGCGCTCGGCATCCTCCCATTCTTCCAAGCCGCGATAATATTGTCTCTGATCGTCGTCGCGTTCTGCTTCTCGACTCAGGAAAGGTCGCGGTGGTGGCCGATCATCGTCGTCGAAATCACGCTGGGGCACCGAGATCGATGGGACGGCAATGATAGCTGACAGGGCTAAGCCGCCAATGTAGGACACGAAGGGAAGTGTGGGGAGGAGTCTTTTCATAACATCAGGGGTTGTGGTTGAGTGAGTTCGCTTTTTCAAGACCACCGCATCAGGTTAATCTGGGGCAACTTTCGCAACCTCGAGCGCGTCCCGCAATTGGGAGGATCCGCAGTTGCAGGGTACGAGAACGGCGTACTTCGGTTTGCCGAAGACAGCTGGCGGTGTTGGAGATTTTTACGCGACCCTCAATGTCGTTCTGCCCACAGACCTCAGCGAAGAACAGCGCGAGTGTTGGCGAAAACTTTCCGAGATCTCTGAATTCAACCCTCGCGAATCATGACACCCGACCGCAATCCAGCTGACGATGAATGCCGAAGTCTGACCGTGACGGCGGTCCATTCCGTCGGCGGCTTCGACTTGGCCGCCGTCAGCGAACTGAGCGGCCTTCATCAAGAGTTCATCCTCGAAATCGTCCGCGCGCGGCTCGTCCGCGCCGACGAACCGGCAGAGCCGATCTTTGACGAACACGGTCTCTGCCGACTGCGCCAAATTGCCGATCTGCATCATCGCCAGGGCCTGAACTTGCGCACGGTGAAGCTGATCGTCAGACTGCTGGATCAACTGGAGCGGACTGAGCAAGAGCTGCGGGCGCTTCGAGATCAGGCCACAGTGGCACCGGATTAACTCGCGTTTTATTCTATGGGAGCCTCACAGATCACCTTCGTCCCACTTCCGGAGCCGGACTCGATCGTCAAGGAGCCGCCAATGGCGCGGGCTCGATATTCCATGGTGTGCAATCCGATCCCCGAGTCCCGCCGGCCCAGCAGCTGCTGGGGATCGAAACCGGCGCCGTCGTCGGAGATCGTCAGAATGAAGAAGCCGTCCCGTTTGTCGAGACTGATCACGACCTTCGTGCCGCCGCTGTGATTGACGGCGTTGCGCGCCGCTTCCTGCGCGATTCGGTAGAGATGGTTAGCAAAATTGGTATCTGAAACTTCAAAGGCTCCGTGGGGAGCGACAAACCGGCACTGGAGTTCTGAGGTCGACTGCGTTCGTTCTGCTAACATTGCGAGTGAGCCGAATAGCGCCCCGGGTTCATCCACGACCGGGTGAAGCCCATGAGAGAGCAGTCGGGCGTGGGTGATCGCCTCGCGAAGTTGATCGGCGATCTGGTCGAAATCGGTGGGATCGACCGAGTTTCCGCTGCCGGTTTTTCGTTTCACAGCCGCCACGAGCATGCCGGTTCCGGCGAGCATCGAGCCAAGTCCGTCGTGCAAATCGAGTGCGATCCGATGCTTTTCATCCTCAGCCGCCTTGTAGACTTCCTGTTCCAATCGCAAGCGCTCGGTCACGTCGGTCCCGGCGCACAACAGACCGGCGGTCAGATTTCCGTCGACATCCGACAGGGGCGCGTCAAACCATTCGATTTGCAACTCCTCGCCTTCCTTGGTCACGATCGAGCTGATGTTCCCGCGAGTCGGGTCTCCATCAATCGCTCCCTGAAACCGGTTGCGAGTCCGTTCGCGATCGCGCTCGGGCAGAAATGTGTCAACGAAGTCGAGGCCCTTGACTTCGTTGAGCGTCCTCCCGGAAAGCTGCTCGAAAGCGCGGTTGAAACGGATGATCCGGCCTTGCGCATCCAGCACCAGAATAATGCTCTGGACGGTCTCAATCAGACTTTCGCTGAATTCGTGTTCGCGCCGGAACGCCTCCCGTGCCGTCGCACGCACGGTGATGTCGCGGATGATGCCGGTGTAGAACCCAAGATGGTCGACTTCGCTGACGGCGAGGTCAGCTGGGAAGGTAGAGCCGTCCAATCGTCGACCGATGACTTCGCGCCCGATGCCGATGATCCGGGCCTCGCCAGTTTCGTGGTAGCGCGCGAGGTAACCGTCATGCTCTTCGCGGAAAGGCGAAGGCATGAGGACGCTCACGTTCTGTCCCAGCAACTGCTGAGTGGAGTAGCCGAAGATCCGCTCGGTGGCCGGGTTGACGCCAGCGATGATTCCTTTGCGGTCGATCGTGATGATCGCGTCGACTGCCGCGTTCAAAATCGCTCGAGTGCGTTCCTCGCCATCCCGTCGCGCCTGCTCCGTCTGCTTTAGAATGGTGATGTCGCGATAGATCGAAACGAAATTCGTGCGGCGATCCTCAGCATCGTAGAGCGGGGTGATAAACACTTCAGAGTCGTAGCGCGTCCCGTCTTTACGATAGTTGACGATCTCGAATGTGGCCGGACTCCCCGCGTGGAGCACCTGATTGACTCGATCAAGTGTCTTGCGATCCGTTCCCTCGCCTTCAAGAATCCGCGGCGTCTGGCCGATCAGTTCGTCGGCCCGATAGCCGGTGATGCGAGTCATCGCCTCGTTCGCGAAGACGATTTTCGGTTCGGGCCAGTCCACATCGTCGCCGGTGATGAGGACTCCCTCGCCAAGATTCGAAACGGCGGTGGCCAGAAAAGTAAGCTGCGCTTCTGCCTGCTTGCGCTCAGAAATATCGGAAAGGGTGACGCGCACTTCGTCTGCGCTCTCGATATCGAGAGCGACGATGTCCAATCGCGCATCGAGAGCCGCGGCGTCGGGACGAGTCATCTTCAATTCGCATAGTGTTCTGCTCTCCGAGGCCAAGGCTTCAGCCCAGCTCAAATACAAAGTGTCTTGCGAGTCGAAAGCGACAAAATCCGAAAGTTGCCGGCCGATCAGCGAGGTGCGGTCCTTTGCCAGAATGGTCGCGGCAGTCATATTCGCCTCGCGAATCATCCCATCCCCGCCACACACGAAATAACCAACTGGCGAATACTTGTAGAGGTTTGTGTAGCGGTCTTGGGCTTCGACCAGTTCCACTTGAGTTCGCCGCAGTTCATCATTTTGCAGCTCCAGTTCAATCTGATGAACCTGCAATTCGTGCACGACCCGCTGCACATCTTCGGGGGCCATGTCGGCGATGTCGTCCGGCGTCGCGCCCAGCAGCTGCTCGGCCCGCTCTCGGATCGACTGCGACGATTCAGTCTCGTCGGGTTGGTTTGGATCCGGCATGATTGGAGCCTCGCGAAATTCGCCGGGCCACGAGGCAACCCGGTTATGCCGGTGTGCCGAATGCGGGGCGTGAAAGAAGACTTGCCAGACAAGGTCACTTCCGAGCGCCGCGCTCTGCAGTCACTGCCGAAGCCCGCGCGAATTTTGGCCGGTTCTCAAATTGCAGCGTCAGAACACGGAGCCTGACAAATCACCCGCGTTCCCTCGCCCGGTTTCGATTCAATCCGGAGGGTCCCGTGAATGGCGCGGGCGCGGTATTCCATGGTGTGAAGGCCGATGCCGCGATCTTCCGGGAGTTGCGCCGGGTCGAAGCCGTTGCCGTCGTCGTTGATCTCGAGAATCAGATGCTGACCCGTCGTTTCGAGCCGGATGACCACGGTTTTGGCGAGACCGTGACGGATCGCGTTGTTCGCGGCCTCCTGCGAGATCCGAAAAAGGTGGTTGGCGACGATCGGATCGTGGAGCTCGACCGGGCGGCGACAGACGAACTGGCAGTCAGCTTTCCCGCCAGCGCTGAGAGTCTGGGTCAAATCCTTCAGCGCATGCATCAGGCCTCCCGGCTCAGGGCCAATGGGATGGAGGCCACGGGCCAGCATTCGAGCTTGGCGAATCGTATCACTCAGCAGCTGCTGGATTTTTCCGGCAAGCTCAGCGTCTTCGGCAGCGCCGTCTTTCTTCATCAAGCCGTCCTGAAGGACCTTGGCGAGCATGTTGATCCCACCCAGCGCGGCGCCAACGCCATCGTGGAGTTCCATCGCGATCCGGTGCTTTTCCTCTTCGGCCGCGTTGAGCACCTCGCGCTCCAACCGCTGAACCGTCGCCCGTGCGATTCGGTGTTCCGAAATGCGCGTCAGGCGCGTCTTGAGCACGTCCGGATTAACCGGCTTGATCAGGTAGTCTTCCACGTTTTCCCGGAGAGCGGCGATCGTGCCATCGAGATCCGAGTAACCGGTCGCGATGATGATGGCGATGTCAGGATCGCGATCGCGGAACTGTTGGAGATAATCGTCAATCACGCCGTCTGGCAGCCTGCGGTCGAGGATCACAGCCAGAAACCGATCCCAATCGTCTCGGGCCAGAGCTTCCTGGATCGCGCCGGACGAGTCCGTCTCGTAGCCCTGCATCTTGAGAAGGCGCGAGAGGCTGGAAACGGTGTCAGGATCGTCATCGACGATCAAGATGGATTGGCGAACCGGAGGGCTGTCCATGGGTTGGTTTTATCAGCAGTTGACGGAGATTCAAAACCTTGGATCGGCTTTGAACCCATGCTAGCATCATCTGGATGAATTTAACAAGAAACCAGCTGCTGCTCGGGCTGGCCGTGCTGACGATGGTCACTCTGGCGATTCAGGTTTCCGGTCGACTCTGGCGCGAGCCTCCACCCCCGCCGCTGATGGTGGGTACAAATTTGTGGTTAGGATATGAGCCGCTCCACTTGGCGCGCGAGCTGGATTTCTTTGAGAAGGAAGACGTTCGACTCGTCGACTATTCCTCAGCCACACAGGTGATTCAGGCGTTCCGAAACAAGGGCATTCAAGCCGCAGCGCTGACGTTGGACGAAGTTCTCTTGCTGCGGGAGACCGGGATCGACGTGACGATCATTTTGGCAAACGACATCTCCGACGGCGGCGATGTCGTCCTCGGCAGACCCGGGATCACCTCGTTGGATCAGCTGAAGGGGAAGAGCGTGGGGGTCGAAACATCGGCGCTTGGCGCCTACGTGTTGGCGCGCGCCCTGCAATCGGTAAACCTAAAACAGGGGGACGTAAGAGTCGTCCCTTTGGAGGTCGATGAGCACGAATCGGCGTTTGAAAGTGGCGAGCTGGACGCCGTGGTGACGTTTGAACCCGTTCGAAGCAAACTGCTGGAAGGCGGCGCTTCTCTACTTTTCGACAGCAGTCAAATTCCGGGCGAAATCGTCGATGTCGTCGTCGTTCGGCGGGAGCTTCTGATGGAGCGAGAGGGTCAATTGATCACGTTGCTCCGCGGTTGGTACCGTGCGCTGGAATATCTTGAGCAGAAGCCGGACGATGCCTGCGAGAAAATGGCGAAGCGTCTGGGAATCTCGCCGGACGAAGTCCTCAAAGGGTACGAGGGGCTGCATCTGCCCGATCAAAAGGAAACGGCGAAAATGTTGCGCGGCGACCCCGCCCCGCTAACCGAAACGGCCCGCAAGTTGGCTGCGGTGATGAAAGAAGCGGGCCTGATGCTTGCCGAGCCCGAGCTGGATGATCTCACCGCCCCCGGGCCCTTGCTCAAGCTTGGTTCCGCTGATGATAATGAGTAGGTTCGCTTCGCCCTTCCTCTCGCCCTGATCCTGTTCATCATGATCGCCGGCGTTTTGAGTTATCTGCACCAACGCGAGTTTCTGCGTGCGGAGATCGAGAGTGAGGCGTCCCGGGATCTGATTCTCGATATGTCGAGGCTTCAAGCGGTCATGGGCAGAATGATTCGGAGAAACGAGCTGAATCTGGTCCAGAATCAGATGTCGACGTTTGGCTCGGACCCGTACGGGGAACTGGCCGTGGTGATTGACGATTCACATATGGTGATCGCCGCCGCCCGCCGTGATCGAATCCAGCAGCTGCTGGCCGATGCGTTGCCCTCCGGTCTCCAGAATGTTCCGTTTTTCTCCTCTGACAGCTTTGCGGAAGTGGCCCGATCGATGACGGGGTTTCAAGAGGTCCTGAATGACGGGCACATCGTCGGGATCTCGCCGCTGGCGCTGGCGGCACAGGATGGCGAGCTGCGGCCCTCCAGAGTCGGGTTTCTGATTCTGGTGAGAAACCTTGGACCGCTCCAACAAAACGCGCTGATGGGGGCGCGGCGACAGGCTTGGGAGTTTGGGGCCAGCCTGGCGGTTTTCGCGATCCTGTTCGGCGTCTTGCTCCACTTCGCGATGACCAAACGGATTCTGCGAATTGCCGAGGCTGCGCGTGACCTCGGCGCTGGCGATTTCGAGGCTCGGTCCCATATTCGCGGCAAGGATGAGATCGGGCTTCTGGGTGAGGCTTTCGACAGGATGGTGACTCAGCGCGCCGAACAAGTCCGGCTCATTCGCGAAAATGAGGAGCATCTGCGCCAGCTCAACGAGGAGTTGGAGGAACGGGTCCGAGAGCGGACCGCGAAACTCGAACAGGCTCACGAAGAACTCGTTCAGGCTGAGAAGCTAAGCACGCTGGGCCAGCTTTCCGGAGGCGTTGCCCATGAACTGCGAACTCCGATGGGCGTGATCGGCAACGCGGTCTACTTTCTACGCGCCACGCTGAAAGATCCGGCGCCGGACATTGCCGGGGCCATGGCTGAAATTGACCGCGCGCTGGCCAGTTCCGACCACATCATCAGCGAGTTGCTCGACTACGCCCGCAGTCCTCAAACGACGGAACTCAGGACTTTTCCGCTCGATCAGACGATCGAGGAGGCGCTTCAAGATGTCGAAATACCCGCTTCCATCGCGGTTGATCGCCAAGGCGATCACGATCTGAATGGAAAGGGCCAGGCAGGGCAAATCCACCGCATCCTGATCAATCTGATCCGTAACGCGGTCCAAGCGATGCCCGATGGAGGGCGGCTTCTCCTGAGGACGCATAACGGCGCCGATGAAGTAGCCGTGGAGGTCGAGGACTCTGGGCCGGGGATCGAGGAAGAGCAGCTCGCCAAAATATTTGAGCCGCTCTACAGCCAGAAGACGATGGGCATTGGCCTCGGTCTGGCGATTTCCCAGCGTTATGCGGAGATGAACGAAGGTCGTTTGGAAGTCGCCAATTCACCGTCGAGAGGGGCCGCGTTTCGGCTGACCTTGAAGCGAGGATGATGGATTCAGTTCGCGAAACCCGCCTTCTCAAGAGTTTCGAACAGCCTCTGATGATCAATGGGCTTGGGCAAGACCGCAGCCGCGCCTGCCACGCCTGCCTGATCGTACTCGGAAAACCCGGTCATGAAAATGACCAGCACATCCGGACAAATCAGTTTCATTTCGCGAAATGCGTCGATCCCATTCATGTCAGGCATCTTGATGTCCATGAGCACGACACCAGGACGGTGTTGTCTGACTTGTTCGAGAGCATCGCGCCCACTCAGAGCCTGGCGAACCTTATAAGAGCGGGACTTCAGAATGCGGGCGAGCCCTTTGACCATGTCCGGGTCGTCATCGACCACCAGAACGTCGTCACTTTTGAATCCGTCGCATTTGGGAGGACCTGAGCAATTGCCTGAATCCATTTTTGTGCCGGGTGGGAAGGAACAACGAAATCGGCGCATCCAAGCACGTTTTAAAACTTTTGGCGATGGATTTAAAACTTTGGCGATGGATTCTCAAAATTTAGAAATCTTGCCTATGAATTACTCAAGAATATCCCTATTTCGCCTTGTCAAGCCGAGGAGGATTTGAGCATCAATCGGAAGGCAGCGCCGCTTCCCTCTTCACTTTCAACGTTCAGCGAACCCTGATTGAGTTCAGCGTAGCGCTGAGAGATCGCAAGTCCGAGGCCGATCCCCTTCGTTTTCGTGGTGTAGAGAGGATCGAAGATTCTGACAAGGCTCTCCGCGGGAATTCCGCACCCGGTGTCGCGAACTTCGACCGTGAGTTCGTCGCCGGCGCGATCGACACGAAATCCGAGTTCGCCGCCTTTGGGCATCGCCTGCACCGCGTTTTGAACCAGATTCGTCAAGATGCGCGTGACCTGTTCCTGGCTGCCGCTGACCATCATCGAATCGTCGATCGCAGGCAGGTTGACACTGACGTTTTCCGGGACCGCCACGAGTTGCAGAGCCCGCTCGATGGATTCCCCGATTGGAAAAACGGCGGAGTCCTCAGCCGGCTCGCGCACGTAGTCGAGCAACTCGCTGATGATGTGGTCGGAACTGGCGATCGCTCGCTGCATCTCCGCAAGCGCTTCAACCGTCTCCGAATCGCTCTGATCCGCGGTCGCTTCCAAATAATAGACCGAGTTGCGAATCACGCTGAGCGGCGTCCGCAGTTCGTGAGCCACTCCGCCCGCGAGTTGTCCGAGAATCGCGAGCCGCTCGTTTTTGACCAACTCCGCCTGCGCCTGCCGCAGTTCATCGGTTCGCTCCTCCACCAGCTGCTCTAACTCCTCTTCGTGCCGCTTGCGCTCGGTGATGTCGCGGATAATTCCGGTATGAAGCCCAAGCTCCGGCATCTCGCTGACCGCCAGATCCACCGGCAACGTCGAGCCGTCCTTGCGGCGGGCGACGACCTCGCGGCCGATGCCGATGATGCGCTTCTCCCCGGTTTCGTGGTAACGCTTGAGGTAGCCATCGTGTTCCTCGCGATACGGCGGCGGCATCAGAATCTTCACGTTCTCGCCGATCAACTCATCCTCGGAGTAGCCAAACATTTTCACCGTGGCGGCGTTGACCGATGCGATGAGCCCCTTGCGATCGATCGTGATGATCGCGTCGACGGCAGTGTCGAGAATCGCGCGAAGACGTTCTTCGCTTCCGGTCGGGGAATCTGAGGGCTTGGAGGATTTAGACATGCTCGCGTGAGGTTCGCACTCTGGTTTCGAATCTCGATGCGGAAAGCAACAATCTCTTGGGTACGAAGATTGCGTACGCCGTCTACGCAGGCCTACGCACTCTCGATTAGGGAGCCCCTCAATATCGCGAAACAAGACGCCTCGCTAGGATTCAACCGTCAACCAAACCACTTCATCAATGAATCCAAGCCAAACCATCTCCCTTGAAGAACGTATCATCGACCGGCTGAGCGAGTCCTCGCTCTACCAGACCTACCGCAGCGCCTTTCAGCTGGCGACCGGGCTCGAACTGCAAATCTACCCAGCAACCGAAGAAGACGCGGCGCCCCGCGGCGGCTACAGCGGAAACCGGTTCTGCCGAATGCTCAACAACAGCGGCGGCTGCGATGGCTGCGCGATGGCTCAAGGCTGTCTCTTCGAAAGCTCCGCCGACCGCGCCAAAACGATCCGCTGTTTCGCCGGCCTGATGGAAAGTGCCGTTCCGCTGAAAGCAGGCTCGACACTGGTTGGATATTTGCGCATCGGTCAGGTTTTCGCCAAGACGCCGTCGGAAGCCGATTTCGAACCCGTCGCCCAGCAGCTGCTGGATCAAGGACACACCGAACGCGTCGTCGGAAAACTGAGAGCGGCGTTTCTGGAAAGCCCGGTTCTCGAAGCGGATCGCTACCACGCCTGCCTCACCATGATCGCGGCGTTTGCCCTTCAATTGGGCGATCAGTTGAACCGGCTTCTCATCTCTGAGCAGAAGACCGATCACCCCGTCGTGATGAAGGCCAAGCAATACGTGAACGCCCATCTCGAGGACCGGATCTTGCTCGATGAAGTCGCCAAGCACGTCTTCGTCAGCCCCTTCTATTTCTGTAAACTCTTCAAGCAAAACACCGGGATGACGCTGACCGAATTCGTCAATCGTCGCCGGGTCGAGTGGGCCAAGCGCAAGCTTCTCAATCCGCAGGCACGCGTCACTGAAATCGCTTACGACGTGGGCTATCAGTCGCTCTCACAATTCAACCGCTGCTTCCTCAAATACGCCGGCCAGTCGCCGACACAGTATCGGGAAGGCTCGGAGGCGAAAGACTCGCGGCGGATCGCGGCCTGATCCGGGTTTCGCGTACCGGCCGTACGCAAATCGCGTATCCGGTGATTTGCGAATCCAACGATTCCCAGGCGTGCTCCCGATTCTCTAGAATTCCATTCTCACAATCCATACCCAAACTAGAAAATGACTTCTGCTGAGACCTCCCGACACTTCCCGTCGATCGCGACGACCTACCGCAAACTGCGTAATTCGACGGCCTGCCACACCTACCAGCGCGCGTTCCGCGAAACGACCGGTTCGGCAGTCACGCTGGAGCCCGCTGGGTGGACGCGGAACTCAATCCAGAGCGATCGTCCACTGCTGGCGGCACCAATTCGGTTTGGCGGCGAGATGGTCGGTCACTTTGTGTCGAGATCGCTCGGAGACGAAGCCGATCGTGTTCCCGCGCAGCGGCTGCTCACGGCTTATGCCGATCGGGTCGGTGGGCTGATCAACTACGTGTTGCTCGAACTTGAAGACAACGCTCCGGCAGCGGTTGCTCTAGCAGTATCGCTAGCTCAATTCAGGGGGAACCGAGATGTTTCGCTCAGCGAAGTCGCCGAGCGTGCCTGCATGCCGACGCAAAACTTCGCCGCGCTCTTTCAGCAAGCCACTGAGCTTAGCTTCGAGAATTATCTCATCCGCAGTCTCCTGGAGAAGCCGCGCCGCTCCCTTTTCATCGCGGAAGCTTCCAGCGTGCAAGCAGCTGCTGATTCGATAGGAGTTCCGAAGCACGAACTGAAGGCGCTCTTTGTAGACTACCTTGGAGAATCGCCAAAAGCCTATCGGCATCGCATGCAGAAAAATCATCGCGCGCTTCTCTACTGGCCGGAAGGCCCGCCCGCGCTCGATTCAAAGCGCTCGGCGTCGAAACCAGCGACCGGTTCGCGCCGGAGAACGAAGCAGGCAAAACTTCGGACTCCCGCCGCGCAGCCACGCACCGTTCGGCTTTCGAGCCTGTGAGTCAGCTGGCCGAACTTAGCTTTCTACGCAGACTCGAAGCGCCGCAGTAACTCCAGCTTCGGTTCTTTGGTCAGATCCAGCGCCAAATTCTTCGCGATTCGGCCACGGACATCCGGAGTTAACAAACCCAGCAGCTGCTGGTTCACGGGCTTCGGTGCCGCGAGAAAAATCGCAGCATCGGGCTCGCTTTGGGCCTGCTGATCGACAGCCGCCGCAAGCTGCTCAAGCTGAACCCGGCGAGCCTCAGTCTCTTCGCCATGCCGCTCGCCCGCGGCCATTCCAGATCCTCCAGAAGGAAACTGACCAGCCTGATCGGTATCGCGGTTGGCGAATCGGCTGTGATCGTTTGCGAAATCATCTTCCCGGATCAAATCGATCGTGGGCGATGGTTCATCCGGAGCGTGGACGACGCGGAAGGCTTTGAGACGGCCGAGGTCGGTGGTAATAATGAGGGTGTTCATGTCAGGGTTGGTTTGTCTGTTAGTTTGATCGTTGCCGTTCCCGTGAGGCA
This sequence comes from Verrucomicrobiales bacterium, assembly GCA_047620505.1. GTDB lineage: Bacteria > Verrucomicrobiota > Verrucomicrobiia > Verrucomicrobiales > DEV007 > JBLHKS01. Next base: position 20,731 of record JBLHKS010000039.1, read on the forward strand.
TTCGAAATCATCAAAGCTCATTCGGATCAGTTCGGATCGAGAACCTGCGTGGAAGGAAATTTCAGCGAACGCGGCGAGTTTCGGCGATAGGAAGCTGAGGACATCGTAAAAATTGCCCAACGGCGGAATCGCGTCGGGTTCGCAATCTGGAAATCGCGCGCGGACCTCGGCTGCGGCAGCGATCTCGACGCTGGCTCCATCGGCGGCTTTGCAAACCGACTCCAAATCGACCGACTCCCCCGCGGGCAGTACGACCATCGCCAGTTCATCGTCGACCTTGACGATGACGGCCTTGGCAAACCCCGCATCGCCGAGCGCCAACCTTTCTGGCGGGGCCGAGTCGTGCCGGATAGAAAGGTAATCCACACCGTTCTCGTCCAGATACGACTTCAGTTGCGAAATCGACATGTCCGCAACGTCGGGATTCACTCGGCAATGCGCCTCGCCACGTTTGCCCACATTTGAGCGGTAGTTGTCGCTCATCGCCCGCCCCTTCTCAGTCTCAACAGGACGAAAACGACGCCGATCCCAGCCAGCGCGCCTGCTCGGAGCATTGATTCAAAGGACACAAATCCGACGAGCGCGAGGCAACAAGTGGCCGCTACAATAGGAAAGACAAGAGGGACGCTGAAGCCGCCCTCGGCGCGGTGTCCGCCACTGCGCAAGCGAACCCCGACGAGCGCCAGATTGACAGCAAGGAAGACCAGAAGAATCAACGCGCTGGTCGCGCCCCCGAGAAAGCCCAAGGTTCCGGTTAACGCGAGAGCGGCCGCGGCGAATAAAATGATGACGATCGCGCGATTCGGTGTGCGCGTCTTTGGGTGGATCTTCCCGACCCATCCCGGCAGCAGCTGCTGGCCCGCCATCCCGTAAAGAAGTCGCGAAGTCGTTACCGAATTCAAGAGCCCAGTGTTGCCGACGGCAAACAACGCAATCGTGGTGAACAGAATCGGAGGGACGCTCGGAGCCGCGTGCCGTACGACCTCCAAAAGCGGCGCGTCACTGTTGGCGAGCACATCTGGAGTCACAACATGCGTCGCTACCCAAATCACCAGCAGGTAAATCACGCCGGTTATGCCGACGACGGTGAGAATCGCGATCGGCAGCGTTCGACGTGGATTTTTCACTTCTTCGGCCACATTCGCCATGTCCTCGAATCCGATGACGACTAGAAAACCAGCGGCAAGGACTCGCCGGATGACTTCCGAATGAATCTCCGAGCTCGCTAAAATGTACCCAGCGAACGCATGGGAAACGGTCGCCATCGACAATACACCCGAGCAGAGAACGAGCCATCCGACGAAAAAAGCGATCCGCTTGGAGCCGAAACCTTCCTGGCAATACTTTGCTTCGCCGCCGCTCTTCGGAAAGCGTCCTGACAACTCGGCATAACTCAGTGAGGTCAAGCCCGCGATGCCGAGCGCCACCGCAAACGCAATCCAGCTCGCCCGCCCGGCGATCGCGGCGATTTCGCCAGTTAGCGCGTAGATTCCAGCGCCGAGGATGTCGCCAACGCCGTAGGCAACCAGCGCCCAGAAGCCAAGAACGCGGCGGAGATTGCGAGGCTCTTCTTGATCGTTCATTCTGTCGAATTGCGGGTGCGGGCGTGAAGCGCTTCCTTTGTAAGCTGCCCGATGAAAAGCGGTGCAATCGATCCGAGTGCGATCGCAAGCCAGCCTGCGGCGTTGGGGGGATGCAGATGAAGGACAGCAGCGAAAGGAGGAACAAAAACCGCCGCGGCGAGGATTGCAGCGCACAAGGCGAGAGCGATCCAAATGTAGCGATTTCGGCTGAGCTGATTCCGGAAAACCCCCTCGGCCGGGTCTCGCAAGTTGAATACGTGGAGCAGCTGCGCGATCGCCAGAACGAGAAAGGCGTGCGTCATCGCCTGTTCCGCGGAAAGCCCCAGCGGCCCTAACGCGAACCCGAAGACGGCCAGAGTCGAAATCGCAATCAGCGCCGCGAAGCTGACGATTTGGATCCAATGTTCGCGGCAGAGAATCGGTTCGCGACCGTCTCTTGGTTTTTCATTCATCACCTCGCCGTGTCCCTCGGACGCGCCTAACGCGAGCGCCGGGAAAACATCGGTTACCATGTTGAGAAACAAGATCTGAAGCGGCAAGAGCGGAATTGGCATCGCCCCAGCCGCAGCAAAGCCGACAACGAGAATCTCCGCGAGGTTGCAGCTCATGAGGTAGATCACAAACTTGCGAATGTTCGCGAAAATCACGCGGCCTTGGCGCACCGCGGATACGATCGTCGAGAACGCGTCGTCTTTCAGAACCATGTCAGCCGCCTCGCGTGCAACCTCGGTTCCGCGCTTGCCCATGGCCACACCGATGTCCGCTTCCTTGAGCGCCGGCGCGTCGTTCACTCCGTCACCGGTCATCGCCACCACTTCGCCACGCCGCTGATGCAGTTCGATCAAATCGAGTTTCTGGCGCGGCGAAACCCGCGCAAACATCCCGGCGCTGGTGAGGCGATCGCGTTCTTCCCCAGAGAGTTCCGCTATCGGCTTAAAATCGCTTCCCATGATAACTTCCGCTTCCGGATCGTCCGTCAGTCCGACTTTCAAGCCCACAAAACGTGCGGTTGGAGCTTGATCGCCCGTCACCATGATCACACGAATCCCGGCATGAACGCACTGCGCGATCGCCTCCCGAACATCGCCGCGCTCTGGATCAACGAATCCTGCCAAACCCAGAAAAATCAGATTATGATAGGGATCAGCCGTTTCGGTTTCAGCGCTGCGTTTGGCCAGTCCGAGAACCCGCAAACCGGTTTCGGCAAGTTTGGCGTTGTGTCGCAGCCACTGCTCACGCGCCTCATCCGTCATTGGAATCGCGCCGTCTGCGGTCTCCAATTGATCGCTAGCCGCCAGCAGCTGCTCGGCCGCGCCTTTGACCGCGACCAGCAGATGTCCGTCTTCTGAGCCATGGAACGTCGCCATCATTTTGACGTCCGAATCGAAGGCTTCCTCAGACCGACGCGGATGATTGGCTTCAGCTTTTGCTTTGTCGATCCCCGCCTCCGCGCCAGCGCTCAGCAACGCGATTTCCAGCGGATCGCCCACCCCGGATTCGCCATCGAGCGATGCGTTGTTGCAAAGCACCCCGATCTCCAATGCGTCTGCGATCCTCCCCGCTCCATGGCGAATATCCGCGGCCTGCAAATCGACTTCCTCGCCTTCCAGCGAGAGATGAACCAAGGTCATTTGGTTCTCTGTCAGGGTGCCGGTCTTGTCCGTGCAAATGACACTGGTCACGCCCAGAGTCTCTACCGCCGAAAGACGATTGATCAGCGCGTTCTGCTTCGCCATGCGCCACATTCCTCGCGCCAACGCGATGGTCGCAACGATCGGCAGGCCCTCCGGAATTGCAGCGACTGCGAGGGCGATCGAGGTCTGCATCATGAGGTAGAGATCCTTTCCGGTTAGAACACCGGCTAGTCCCGTCAGAATCACGACCGCGAGCGTTGCCCAGATCAACCGATGCGCCAATCGGTCGAGTCGCTTCTCCAATGGCGTAATCTCGTCCTCGGCCGCTTCGACCATTTCCGAAATCTTGCCCAGCTCGGTCCCCATGCCCGTGCTGACCACAACGGCTTCGCCGGATCCTCGGGTGATGCTGGTTCCTTTCCAAAGCATGCCTGTGCGCTCCGCCAGAATTGTGTCTGTTGGAACTGATTCGGTCGATTTGGCGACCGGCGCGCTCTCTCCGGTGAACGACGACTCGTTTGCTTGCAGCCGCGACGCCTGCGTCACGCGCATGTCCGCTGTCACCACGTCGCCGCCCTCAAAGATCACGATGTCGCCCGGAACCAGTTCCTTTGCTGGTATCCGGCTTAGTTTTCCGGCCCGGCGGACAGTGACGTGGACGTTTGTCAGGCTTCGCAACGCATCCATCGAACGCGCTGCGCGGAACTCGGTCCAGAAGCCAATCAAGGCGTTGATCAGCACCACTGCGATGATCGCGAACCCTTCGACAATGTCTCCAAACGCAAAAGATAAGCCCGAAGCGACCGCAAGCAGAAGAACGAGGATGCTCCGAAACTGAGCCGCGATGATGCCGAGCAGAGACCGCGTTTCAGATTGGATCAGCGCATTGGTGCCGAACTGAACTCGTCGCCGGAGCACCTCTGCTGGGCTGAGACCGGTCGCCCCGCTCGGATTCAACTCCGCCAGCAGCTGCTGGCTACCGATACTCCAAGGATGATCCATGTGTCGGCCTGCTATCACATGACAGGAGGAAATTTTTCCTCCCAATAACGGGGCTCGCCGTAGTAGTCGTAGAGATCCTGCTCGTAGTCGCGATTCACGGGATCATGCGCATAATAAGTCGGCGCTTGACGAATCGTCTCTTTAGTCTGGTTCACCACGATGTCTTTGCGCGCCCATTCGACTTCCTCGGTCCAGTCGACATCAATGAGAACTTTCCCTCCGGGCAACCACTTGTTGGTATCGACGACAAGGTGTCGAACCCGCCACTGATCGGTCTGGAGGATCAGGTCAGCGACCACACCGATGTCGCCATCAGAGGCCGTAACCGCATAGCCGATAACCTCTTTCGCTGAGCGGAGCGTGCGGTCCCCAATCCACTTCATCCGGGCTTCATGCAACGCATCCAGTCCTTTCGATCGATCATCAGCCTTCAAGTTGGGAAAGATCGTCGAGCCCCAGATCATCGAACCTTCCCAATACACATGATGTTGATGATAGCGTGAATACTCTTCTTCATAGAGCTGGGAAACCGGTTTCTGCATGTCGACTGACGGGCTGTCTTCAATCTCTTGTTTGGTTAGCTTGACGGGAACGTGCCGATCAAACCAGCCGACCTCCGGCTGGTCGAGATCGCGCGGGCTGATGAGCACATCATGCCGATTCAACAGGCCGTGTGTGTGAACGACGAGGTAGCGGAGCCCCCATTCTTTGTCGTCGAAGAGACAGTCGACGACTTTGCCAAAATCTCCGTCGGTAGCATGGATTGGGTAGCCAATTAGATTTTTGATGCTGCGTAACATGGTCTTTGTCCTTGGTTGAATTACAGAATCGCATCGCCCGGCAAAAACCGCTCCGCACTCATTGCACAACGACTGCCGCCGCTTGATCTCGCGCTCCCTCCAGAGCTGATCGTATCACAGGGTCAAGTTTCGGTGGTTAGAACGGCAATGGGCAAGGTCGACAATGCGACCAATGATTCGAGGGCGACGTGATCGATCGCGGGGCTCGATTGGGACGCGATCGCGATGATGGCCGTGGCCCCGGATTCGCGCAATTGCCCCAGCAGCTGCCCAATATCGCGAAGGCCGGACGGAATGCGGAAGACCACGTCGCCTGCGCCAAGCAGAGGCGATTCGACCGCTGGCGTGAGGAATAAAGCGAGTTGGTCTGGCGAATGCAGCTTCAGCGCAAACTGGCGCGCCAACTCGATCGCGTTCTCAGGAAGCTCGCCGAATGCCAGCACCGCTGTTCGTCCCGATCGCGCGTATTTGGATTGGCGCTGGCGAAGAACAAAAACTTCGCGGGTCGTCAGCCCGCTGCCCAGCAACTTCTGCCAGACTGAGCCTGCCCCGCGAATGCAGGACTCTGACACCGCTAACCAGTCAGCGGTGCGTTCGGCCTCCATCAACTGCTCGGAGTCGGAGAGCGGCCCGGTTTGAATCGAAAGCGACCACTCGACTGCGTATCGCCTTCCAGCCTCTGACAGAAGCCGCTCAGTAACAATCCGGCCGGCCTGAAACTGCCGTTCAAGCTCAGCCGGATCCAGAGATCTGGTTTTCGCGGAGGTCAGCCCGGTTTCGCAAGAAAAGGACAAACTCGCGGCGCGGCGTAACTGATCGTCTTCCAATACGAATGCCTCCAGTCGCGCGTCGAGTTGCTTGGCAAGCTCCATGGCTCGCTCCAATTCAAGCGCGCCTCCAAGCCCTGACAGATACACAAGTTTTCGCTCGCTCACGACTCTTCGGGTTCGGGTTCGGTTTCGTCGTCAACTTCATCTTCGTCCGTCGACTTCTTCTTTTCGTATGGTTCGGCTGCCTTCGCGAAGCGTCTCAGCGTATCCTCAACCTTGCCAAATATCTCATCTGCCGAGACTCCGGTGAGGATCTCGATTCCTTCCTCAATCGTCTTAACCGGATAGACCCGGAACGTTTCCCCGGCGCAAGCTTTGACCACGTCCGTACGAAGCATGAGATGTTTGACGTTCGATTCCGGAATCAGCACGCCCTGTTTGCCGGTCAGACCGCGTTCCTGACAAACCTCAAAGAAGCCTTCGATCTTCTCGTTGACGCCGCCGATCGTCTGAACCTGACCGTGCTGGTTAACCGATCCTGTCACTGCTAGGCTCTGCTTGATGGGCACGCCCGAAAGCGACGAGAGCAACGCGTAGAGTTCGGCCGATGAAGCGCTGTCTCCGTCAACGCCGCCGTAGGTCTGCTCGAAAACTAGAGAAGCCGAAAGCGAGAGCTTTCCTTCAAGTCGAAACTTTCCAGCGAGATACCCGGTTAGAATCAAGACGCCTTTCGAATGGAGTTTCCCCCCAAGCTTAGCCTCACGCTCGATGTCAACCACGCCCGATCCGCCGGGCCGTGTCCGCACACTGATCCGGATCGGTTGACCGAAAGTGGAGTCGCCCAGGCTAAGCACGGAGAGCCCGTTGATCTGACCAACCGCTTCTCCGGAAGTATCGATCAGAATCGTGTCCTCGGTGATCAATTCGAGGCTCCGTTCGCGCCATTGACCGTGTCGGCGGCGGCGCTTGTCGATCGCCGTTTCAACGTGATCGGCATCGACCGAACTCGCGTTCTCTTTCTTCGCCCAATGATCGGCTTCCTCCAGCAGCTGCTGAAGCGTATCAAAGTGAAGCGTCAACTTGTCGGAGTGTTGCGCGAGTCGCGCAGCTTCCTCGATAACGCGAGCGACTCCGACTGGCGAGAACGGCATGAGCTCTTCGCGACGCGCAATTTCGGCGATCAACCGGGCGTAAAGTTGGCTGTTCTCGGGAGTCCGCGGAACGTCGCTGTCGAAATCGGCGGCGATGCGGAAAAGTTTGCCGAAGTCCGGATCGTGAAGTGTCAGGAGGTAATAGAGCAGACGTTCCCCGATGAGAACAACTTTAACGTTAATTGGAATGGGCTCAGGCTCCAGCGACACCGTGTTCGCCCAGCCATAAGCTTGATCGAGCGATTCGATCCGAACATGCCCGGCGTGAAGCGCGCGTTTCAGCCCCTCCCAAGCGAAGGGCTCCATCAAAAGAAGACGCGCGTCGACCACCAGAAATCCCCCATTCGCTCGATGCAACGCGCCGGCGCGAATCAGGGTAAAGTCCGTCGAGAGCGAACCCATTTCGCTCATGTGTTCGATGCGCCCAACGAGATTGCCGAAGGTCGGATTCTCCTCCAACACAACGGGAACGCTCGCCGATTCGGCATCTTCCCGATCCACTAACAGATTCACCCGGTAAGCGAGAAATGGGTCGCCGTCATCGTTGTCCATCTGCAACGCGAGACCCGGAATCGGCAAAGGGAGTTGCGGACCGTCCTGCTGGCCCGCGGCCGCCTGAAAGGCTTGAGAATTGTCGAGCACATTCTCAAACACGTCGTCGAGATAGCTGCAAACCTCAGATTCGTTCTCGAATCGAGTGCGAACTTCGTCGATCAAGGCACGAACCGCAGCTTCTATGATCTCGCGGTTCAACTTCTTTAGCCGACGCCGGAACTCGCGTCGCCAGCGCGGAATCTGATGGACGATTTCCTCGACCTCTTTCTGTAGTTCCTCGATGGACTCCTGAATTCGCTCTCGCTCCTCCTCCGGTAAATCGTTGAACATTTCCGGCTCCATCACCTCGCCGTCCTTCATTGGGGCCAGCGAAATCCCGCTTGGAGTTCTCAACAGCGCCACTTGCCCTTTCTCGGCGCGTTTTCGCAACGCCTCAAATGGCTCCTGTTCCTCTTCAGCAAAGCTCTGTTCCAATTCATGATGCCGGGCGCGGCATTCATCGCTCTCCAGCGCCGTTTGGATCGCCACCTCCAGATCTTCCACGAGCTGATCCATGTCTTTGCGAAACTTCCGGCCCTGACCGGGCGGCAGCGAAATCGCGTTCGGCCTCCGACCATCATCGAAGTTATTGACGTAGACCCAATCGCGGATCTGTTCGGTCGATCTCGCTTTCCCTGCGCGCTCGAGAAACTGCATTACGATCCGTTCCGGATCGAGATCGCGGCTGCCGATCGCAAAGAGATTGTAGCCGCGCCGTTCGATCGCCACGCCAAAATCGAGAGCCTCTAACGCGCGATCTTGGCCGGGCGCCGTAGTGAGTGGCTCCAAGTCTTCGGTCGTTTCAAACTCGAAACCGTCTGCGGGGCAGATCCGCCTCAGTAGTTCCGGGGGTACGGGGTTTTGCGCATTCACGGTCAAAGACTATCGAATTTGACGGCTCCCCGCGACGCGCTGATTGGTCAGTGTTGCGCGTGATTTTGTCAGCGTCTTCGATCTGCGAAAATCCGACCAACACAGGGTCAAGCCTCGTCAAGAATCGCAGAGCCGCTCGCCCCCGGGCGGCATAGAATTATGTTATGAAAACACAGATTCAACGCATCCTCGTCCCCCTCGACCCCTCCGAATACACCGACGCCGCCACGGCCCGAGCTTGTGAAGTCGCCAAACCGCATCAAGCGACTCTGACGGGATTAGCTGTTCTCGATAGTCCCGGCATCCGCGGATCCGTCGCGCCCTCCGACACCCTTCACTGGCCGCTCGTCCAGGACACGATTCTTGGCGCTGAGGCCCATGCGCGTGAACGGATCGCGGCGGCCCGCGAAAAATTTGACCGGACCTGCGTCGAGCAAGGCGTCAAGCATGCGGCCTCGCAGCTGGAAGGCGTGCCCGCCGAAGTCATCCACGACGCCTCGGGACTCTACGATCTCGTCGTGATGGGCCTACGCACCTTCTTCCATTTCGAAACCCGCGATGAGCCCGGCGACTCGCTCGACAAACTGCTCGGCCAAACCGCGACGCCGATTCTTGCCGTCCCCAAGGACAGACCTGCCTCCCCGTTTCTGCACGCGTTAGTCGCCTACGACGGAAGCATGAACGCTTCGCGCGCGTTGAAAGAATTTGCGGCGTTCGCGGCTCCGTTCGATTTCCAGATCACCGTGCTGACCGCGACTGAGGATGATCGTCAAGCCGAAATGTTGCTTCACGAAGCGATCGCTTATCTCGCGGATCACGGGATCGACAACGTTGAGACGAAGCGCTCCAAACAGAAGGCTGTCACGATCGACACGCTGGGCGACGCGGATCTCGTTGTGGCTGGGATTCACTCGAAACGATTCTTCAAAGACCGCTTTGTCGGCAGCCTGACTACAGAACTGATCGAGCGCCACGACCGGGCGTTGTTCCTGTCGCATTGAAACTCAGCAGCTGCTGGCGGCGCGGATCCAACTTTGGGTTTCATTTCGCATACTCAGCGATGCGATGGGCATGATGAGCGCCGCGCCGCAGGCATACCGAGATGAACTCCGCCCTGCCCGGCGGATCTTGCGCGTTGACGCCCGTTCGTTGGCACCGGGTTGCCAACTCGTCGTTTTCTCATGTAGTATCTTCATCTCATGACTTCGCCTGACACGAATCCGTCGCCAACATCGCTGAAAGGAGTGCTTACATTTACGAGCGCTTACATGCTTGCGGCGGTGGCGGGCGCGGCGATTCAGCAGAACCGCGAATTTGTTTTTTACATCGTGGTTATGGTGGTGCTCATCGCCGTCATCGCGTTCGTCAACTGGCGAGCGCAGCTACCCAACGGGATTCTGTGGGGACTATCGATTTGGGGGCTGCTTCACATGGCCGGCGGCCTGATTCCACTACCGGAAGGTTGGCCATACCACGGTGAAAACGCCGTTCTCTATAGTTGGTGGATCCTTCCAGAATTGCTCAAATACGACCAGATTATTCACGCTTACGGGTTCGGCCTCATGACGATTCTCTGTTGGGACGCGCTGCGCACTGGCGTGCAGCGAGCCGATGGAGTTGAATTGCGGCCAACGTTAGGATTGATGACGCTGTGCGCAGCTGCCGGCGTCGGTTTCGGCGCGCTGAACGAAGTGATCGAGTTCATCGCGGTGCTGACGATTCCGAACACCAACGTCGGTGGTTATGATAATACGGGTTGGGATCTCGTCGCGAATCTGGTCGGCGCAATCACCGCAGTCGTCTTGATTCGAATGCGACGAGGTTCAGGCCTCAGTCGGCCTGGTTGATGAGGTCGTTTTCTCAAGAATGATGACGCGGTAGGCGCCGCCGAATCCACGCGACTCGTCCGATAGCACGCGGCAGGGAAGATCCTCCGCCATGGGCTCGAAGGCGCGGTTGATATCGGTTCCGAACACGCTGGTCAGGAGATTGAGGAGCTTGCGGCCAATCGACGGCCTTTTGTCTCTGTCGACGAATTTGTCGAACACCACGATCCGATCGCCGGGATGAAGGACACGCAGCGCTTCTTTGAGACATTTGCGGCCATCAGAAACGACGCTGAGGATCAACGTCAGGATCACGGCGTCGAATTTTCCGTCTTCAAACGGTAGCTTCTCCGCGTCTCCCTGCACAAGTTCGATGTCGCGCCCTTCGATCGGCAGCTGCTGGCGGGCGCGGTTCAACATCGCCTCACTTAGATCGATCCCGACGGCGTGAATACCCTCGGGCAGAAGTGGAAGGTCGACGCCGGTTCCGACGCCGACTAACAAGGTTCGATCTTTCGCGTTCAACTGCATCTCCTCGAAGGCGTCGCGGCGAGTTCGTTGCAGAAACGGGAGCCGCACCAAGGCGTTGTAAAACGGCGACCAGATCGCGTAGATGAAGCGGTTCCAGGCGTTCGAACGGAAAAAAGCAGGGTTCTTGAAGCTCATCGTTCGCTAGGTTTGACGCCGCGCCCGCCACGTCTATGGAATCGGATCTGGATCATCACTCTGCAATCTGGCCGATCGAGTCCCAATCCACTCGGCGCATCTTGTGTGTTGAAACCCGCCGGTTGGCACCCGGGCCGTTCAGGGCTCGGAGTTGCTCACTGCATAACCAATACGAATAGCCTGTTTGTGCTCGGGATTCTTCGCGTCGTCCAGTGAATGGGCCGCGTACCAGACGTGAAACGCACCATCCATGAACAAAATATCGTGGCTGAGAATCGAGCCGCCGTCCCAAGCGTCTTCAGCGCCAGCGTCGAGGACCGGGTTCGCCGCAGACTTCGTCCAGGTGACGCCGTCAGGCGACGACGCTAAGCCCATCTTCCAGCCCTTGCTGCTGCCACCGAGGTGAAAAAGATAGAAGGTCTCACCGACTTTGAGGACGACTGGACCGGCCTGCGAGACCTCGTCGAAATCACCCTTTTCGCCAAGCGGCAGAACCGCTTCAGGGTCCTTGGTCCATTGAATTCCATCCGGCGAAGTGGCGCGGAGAATTCGGTAGGAATCTCCGAGCTTCCCGCAGTACCACATCACGAACTGATCGCCGAATCTGCGAACGCAAGGGTCCATGCTCCCACCAGTCCCGCGCAACACCGGACTGCCGCCATGGCGTTCCCAAGTAACGCCGTCGGGCGACGTCGCCAATCCGAAACCGCCGCCTTTTCCGGCACCGCTGTACCACATTCGGAGTTTTCCGTTGTCGTTGTAGACCGCTGGCATGGAAACCTGGCGGTCATCCCAATTCCCCGATTTTCCCTCGGGCAAAACCGGATTTGCCGGCGAACGCCGCCAGTTGACGCCATTGCCGGAAGTTGCGAGGCCGATGCGCCAGGGTTGGTCGCCGCCGGAGCCCATGTAGTAGAGGTGGAGCCGACCGTCGATCTGCGTGATCGAAAAGCACCCGGTTCGATCCGCATCCCATTCGCCAGGCTTGCCGATGTCGAGAACCGGGTTGGCTTCATGCTTGACGAGGTTCTCCGCCAGACTGAGGACCGAATCGGAAGTCTCTTGATCGAGGTTAATCACGAGCCGACAACCGAAATCCAGAATCCAGGCGGTGACGCCATCGCTGTCGGATTCCGGATGGAAGAATCGGCGATAGCTGCTCCGGGCGTACTTTGCGTAACGAAACCAGGACCCTCCACGGATGACGCGAAAGCGGCCTGAGTCCGGCCCAGCAGGATCCGCCAGCGGCGAGTCGAAATAGTAGCCGGCGTCGTAGCGATCCTGACACCATTCCCAAACGCCGCCGTGCATGTCGTGCAGTCCCCACGCGTTCGGTTTCTTAACGCCGGTGTCGTGATAGGCCGTAAGCCCTTCGAAAGCCGGCATTCCCGGCCAGATCGCGTTTCCCTGAAACCAAGCGTACTCGCCGAGCTGAGCCGGATCGTCTCCGAAATGAAACTCGGTTTCGCTGCCCGCTCGGCAAGCGTATTCCCACTGCGCCTCGGTAGGCAAAGCAAACGCCTGGCCCGTCGCTTTTTGACGAAGCTTGCCAATATAATCCTGACACATGTCCCAACTCAGCGCGTTCATTGCCTTGGTCGGGCCGGTCATGTCGTTGTCGTCGCTGACATTTGCCGTCAGGCGTTTGTCCTCGCCCATAACCGCCTGCCACTGACTCTGGGTCAGTTCGTGTCTCGCCATGTAGAAAGGTTTTGAGATGACGACGCGATGAACCGGTTGCTCGTCTTTGGAACCTTGGTTGGAGCCCATCAGAAATGATCCGGCGGGGATCAACGCGAACTCCATTTCGACATCGTTTCCGAGTTCGATGGTCAGGTCCTCCGCAAAATCCGCTTCCGCGAGCCCACCGGCGCTCAGCGCGCTTTTGACCTCTTCGGAGCCGATTCCGGGATCCAGCAGCTGCTCGCGGCGCTGATCGTCAGGATCAACCGCAAGCGGCGCGCCTTCCTCTCCTTCGATGCGCATCGCGACGCGAAATCCCATGTGCGGATGCTGGTTAGAACGCTGCGTGATTCGCATTCGGTAAGCCGAGTCGCCGCCCCAGCGTCCCCAGTCGAACGAACTGCCGCGAATGATCCGACGCCCATCGCCTTTCTCGCTCTGCGTCGCCGGTCCAGTCGGATTGTTGAGAGGCGCGTCTTTGTAGGAGAGCCGATGCCACCAGTCCGCGGTGTACTCCCAGACATTGCCGTGCATATCATAAAGACCGAAAGCGTTAGGTTTCCCCCTGCCGACCGCGCGTGGCGTTTCGTGCTTGTCCTGCGCGCCATCCGACCACCAGGCGTATTCGTGAGCGACCTGGTCGAAATCCGTGGGCCCTCCGAAATGCCACGATGTGGTCGTCCCAGCACGGCAGCCGTACTCCCACTCGGCTTCGGTAGGCAAGACGTATTCGCGGCCTTCTTTTTTGCTTAGCCACTCACAGAATGCGACGCAGTCGACCCAGCCCAGATGTAGGACCGGCTCGTCGTCCGCTTGAGCATAGTTTTGCCGCCACGCCATCGGCTTTCGCCACGTCGACATCGCCCTGCTGCCTTTGTAGGGCTTGCCGTGATTGAGGCCCTGCTCAGCTTCCGTTTGGTAACCAGTCGCCTCGGCGAATTCACGGAATTGCGCGACCGTGATCTCGTGAGCACCCATGTAGAACGGCTTGGTGATTCGGACCCGATGCGCTGGCATCATCAGCATCGACCAAGTGATCGTTCCACCGCGATGTTTCCGCATTTCGGGATCGGTTTCGGTCAATGCGAGGATCTCGTCGAATTGCTCTTCGGTCCGACCCATCGTGAATTCGCCGGGAGGCAGCAAGGCCAGTTTCACGCCGATCGAATTCGTGATTTCCGGCTCAACTCCGGCGTGACTGGCCCACTGCGCTTGAGCCTCGGCCGCTTCCTCACCTGAGAACGGAGCTTCGATGAGGAGTGGCTCCGCTGCGAGCTGCGCAACTCATCAGCAAAACCAATAATTTGGCTTTCATTGTGCTATTCGGAAGCGCTCTTCACACAGCGGAAACTGACACCGGCCGAAGCGTCGGCTAACGGTGGTCGGCTGTGACGTTTAGTACTGGTGAAGTAGTCGGCGCGATTCGATTTGCACCAGCCTTTGAACATCACGCGATACTTAAACCATGTTTCCGGCTGGAAGGGTTGCTCGGCTCCCGTTGGATCGATCGCGACGCCCCCGGCAGGCGCTTTGGCGTAGGAGGCGAGATCGAAGTAGTCAGCGCACCACTCGGCCGAATTGCCCGCCATCTGGAACACGCCCTCTGGGGTAGCGCTTGCCGGATACCAATCGACTGGGACGGTGTGGCGGTGCTCGATCGGGAAATCCGCGCGGGTCTTGTCGGGCGGTTCGTTTCCCCAGGGATACAAGCGTCCCTCGGCACCCGTCGCGGCGAATTCCCATTCTGCTTCGGTCGGCAAGCGCTTGCCTGTCCACGCCGCATAACCTTTGGCCTGATACCAGTTCACCAGGACAACCGGATGCCGCGCCAGCGAATTGTCCGCCGGGACAAATTTGCCGGCGTTTTTCCCCTCCACCGCCTTGACGATGCGCGGGTTCCAAGGCGTCCGGTAGCCATCATTGCCATCGTTGAGAAACTGGCAGTAATCTTCATTGGTTACCTTGAACTGGTCGATGTAGAACGATGACACCCGCACCTCGTAGCTGTCGCCCCGGGCCGGTTTTTGATCCTCGGCGAGACCTCCGCCGCTCGAATCCCAGAACTCGCCCGGCCGTGTAAACTCGCCGCCCTCGATCCTGACCATGCCTTCTTCGCCTGCCGCTTTGCCCGTGTCGCCGCGCACTGGAATCATGTCAGGCTCGACGCCGATTTCCGTGATTATTTTGGACACCTGACTCCGGAGCCCGACAGCAGCAGCTGGGGCGGCGATTCGCGTTCGGATCTGCTTGGCCGTTTCAGCGCTGTCCGTCCACAGCCGCATCCCGGCCAAGTCGACGAACAGATCCTTGTTGATTTTCTGGCGATCAATCGCCTCGATCTGTTCTCCCGTCGCCGTCCGCAGGATCAGGGTTTGATCGCCTGCGCCGGAGCTGTATGCGAGCGCGACGCTTGCGAGGATGATCAGGCCGATTGTAAGAGCAGCTGACCATGTTTGGTGTTTATTCTTCTTCACGGATTGAGGTTTTGTATCGGTTGAATTCCAATTCGAAGGGAAGGGATTGTGGGAATGTGAGGAAGCTATTCGGGGCAGCACTCGATCAAACAAAGACCGCGCTCAAGAAGCACTGGGACGCAGGGATCGATGATTCGGTAGTAGATGTTGTTGCCCTCGCGGCGGGACCCGAGGATGTCGCGATCGACAAGCCGCTGAAGCTGATTCGAGACCGCCTGTGGCTTCATTTCGACTGCTTCCGCCAGATCCGTCACGCAAATTTCGCTTTCGCGAACCAGCGCATGAAGCAACCGTAGTCGAGTGTCGTTGGCGAACACCTTGAACAGCCGCATCAACGCCTCAGCCTGTTGCTGATCGATGAGTGGGCACTCCTCAACCGGTTGGTGTGGCGGCAAAACACGGCGCTTCATGTGAATTACAGAACGTCGTGTAATTCTGAAGTCAACAGTGATTTAAAGACTTTGCCCAAACCGTACTATCGACCACCGACTCTTTTTCCCCGGAAAGCTAACACATCATTCAAGCCGCTTCCGCAGGGGCCTTCCGAATACGTCCCCAACGTCGCTGCCCCGGCCAGCCTCGACCTCTGAAGGAGCATTGCCTGCGCGGCTTCCGCGTTCTCTGACTGGCCGTTCCATTTCCGCAATGCTGAGTGTTGCAGCGCACGACCGAACGAGAACGAGAGATTCCACGGAACGGTCGCGTCCTTGATCTGATTCATCAGGTTAAGACGTCGGGCGGCTTCCTGCTCGGTTTGTCCGCCTGACAGAAACAGAACGCTGGGCACAGCTGCTGGGACGCACCGCTTGAGGCAGCGCAGTGTGGCTTCAGCAACTTCGTTGTCGCTGGCTTGCGTCTCTGCTTCATAACCGGAGAGAACCATGTTTACTTTCAGCACCGTTCCCTCCAGCAATACTCCCTGCTTCTTGAACGCGGTGTACATCCCGCTCACAACCTTCTCGGTCACTTCAAGCGAACGCTCGATGGTGTGCTCGCCGTCCATAAGAACTTCCGGCTCGCAGATAGGAACGAGCCCTGCCTCCTGCGCCAACGCGGCATAACGCGCGAGTCCGTGCGCGTTGACATCGACCGCGGCGCGCGAGGGCTTGGAATCTCCGTCGATCACGATCACGGCGCGCCATTTCGCGAACTTCGCGCCCAGTTCAGCGTATTCGGTCAAGCGATCCCGCAAGCCCTCGAGGCCTTCGGCGACCTTCTCGCCCTCGTGACCCGCCAGCGGCTTAGCTCCTTTGTCGACCTTGATGCCGGGCAGGATTCCCGCGTCGCTCAAGTGATTGGGGAACGGCGTCGCATCCGCGATTGTCGATTGCCGCAACGTTTCGTCGAAGAGGATGACGCCGCTGATGAAATCGCTCAGTCCCTCAGTCGTGAGGAGAATATCTCGATAGGTGTTGTTGGTCTCTGGCGTCGACTCGACGTTGATGGCGGCGAAGCGCTTTGCAATCGTCGGAGAGCTTTCGTCGATGGCGAGAACGCCTTTGCCGGGAGCGCCGAGAGCTTTCGTCGATGGCGAGAACGCCTTTGCCGGGAGCGCCGAGAGCACGGGCAGTTTCTTCTAAGGATTGGGGATTCATCGTGGGTCGGGTTTGGAATCGATTGGTTTAACTGGACACGATCGGTGCGCCGCCCGCTCTGAGCATCTTGCGCGACTTCCGGCGTTTCTTGTGCGTGTCGATCAAGCCAGCAGCTGCTGGTCCAACCGACGCCAAACTTCAAACAAGGGATGCATAGGCAGCTGTGATTTTTGTGGTTCGATAATAGACATGAAAGTCAACGAACAAGGTCAAATCACGATTCCCGAAGCCCTTCGCGAACAGTTCGGACCGGAGGCGGGAGCGAATGTTGAAGTCGAAGTCACCAAGAACGGCATCCTCCTCAAGCCAATGTCGACGCATCGTGCCCAAGTCGAAAAATGGTTCCGCGATGAGCACGGCGACGAGATGGCGAGCCTCACAACCGATCAGATCATGAAACTGATTCAGTAGCGATAACCGCCCAGTTCCAAAGCTATGAAAGGTCAATCGAAACCGGTTGAATCACAATTGGTGTTGTGGTTCGAAGAAGTCTGCAATCAGGATGTCGCGCTGGTTGGCGGAAAAAACGCTTCGTTAGGCGAAATGATCCAACAGCTGTCTGGCGCTGGTATCCTTGTGCCGCAGGGATTTGCCCTCACGGCTCACGCCTATCGAACTTACCTTGAGCACAACGACCTCAATGGCTTCATTGAAGAGCAATACGGCCTTCTCGCGGAAAACCGGATAGCTCTGGCGGACGTGACGCGGCGCGTCCGGCGCACGTTTCTTGAGGGCGAGTTTCCCGATCAGCTGAGAGCGGAGGTGGCCGAGGCGTATCGGGAACTCAGTCGTCGCTATGATGAAAAGGAAGCCGATGTCGCCGTCCGCAGCAGCGCGACTGCTGAAGACTTGCCGGACGCAAGCTTTGCTGGTCAACAAGAGACGTTTCTACACGTCAGCGGCGAAGACGATCTGATCTATACATGTAAGCGTTGTTTTGCCTCTTTGTTTACGGAGCGCGCCATCAGTTATCGTGAGCAAAAGGGGTTCGATCACCTCGCTGTCGCGTTGTCTGTTGGCGTGCAGAAAATGGTGCGCTCCGATTCCGGCGTGTCGGGAGTCATGTTCACCTTGGATACCGAGACCGGATTCCCGGATGTGATCGTCATCAACGCCGCTTATGGCCTTGGGGAGACGGTCGTTCAAGGCATCGTCACGCCGGATGAATACCGCGTTTTCAAACCCGCTCTCGACGATCCTGGCAAAGTCCCGCTTCTGGAGAAGATACTGGGCACAAAAGAAATCCGAATGATCTACGGCGAGAAGTGGAGTTCGCGGGTCAAGACGGTCAACACTGCGTTCTTGGACCGGCGGCGATTTGCGCTGAACGATTCGCAGATTCTTCAACTGGCGCGCTGGGCGAAAACGATTGAAGACCACTACGGCCATCCGATGGACATCGAGTGGGCGCTCGATGGGGAAACCAATGAAATGTTTGTGGTTCAGGCTCGCCCGGAAACTGTTCAATCTCAGATTGGATCGGCCGCATTCAAGACGGCAAGACTGCTTACTGAGGATCCGCACGTCGTCGTCGAAGGACAGGCGATCGGCAGCTCGATCGCTTCTGGCGAAGTGGCGATTCTAAAGAGTTTAGCGGACGGGGCTCATTTCAAAGAAGGCCAGATTCCGGTCGCAAGCATGACCGACCCCGACTGGGTCCCGCTGATGAAAAAGGCGGCGGGAATCGTGACCGATCATGGTGGGCGGACCAGTCACGCCGCAATCGTCAGCCGCGAGCTTGGAGTTCCCGCCGTCATCGGGACTGGGCATGCGACAAAGGATTTGTACGAGGGTCAGGAAGTTACACTGAGCTGCGCCGAGGGTGAACATGGTTTTGTTTATCGTGGTTTGCTCGACTTTGAAGAAGAAGAGATTCAGCTGGAGGGAATCCCCGAAACGCGGACCGATCTGATGTTGAACATCGCCAGCCCTGAAGCCGCAATGCATTGGTGGAAACTTCCTGCGGCTGGAATCGGGCTTGCCCGGATGGAGTTCATCATCAGCAACCTCATCAAGATCCATCCGATGGCCTTGGTGAAGTTTGATGAACTGGACGACATCGACGTCAACTTGAAGCGGAAGATTCGGGACTTGACCGATCACTACGCAACGCCAGCGGACTTCTTTGTCGACAACTTGGCGATGGGAATTGCCTACATCGCCGCCTCGCGTTTTCCGAAGCCAGTGATCGTGCGGATGAGCGATTTCAAAACGAATGAATACGCCAAACTCGTGGGCGGAAACTGTTTTGAGCCAAAGGAAGAGAATCCGATGATCGGGTTTCGCCGCGCTTCAAGATACTATCACCCTGACTATCGCGAAGGCTTTGAATTAGAGTGCCGCGCAGTCAAGAAGGCGCGCGAAGAGATCGGCCTGACGAATATCATCGTCATGATTCCGTTCTGCCGGACAATCGACGAAGCAGACAAGGTGTTGGAGGTCATGGACAGCTGCGGCCTCAAACGCGGAGAGGACGGGCTCCAAGTTTACGTCATGGCCGAGATTCCCAGTAATATTATCTTAGCCAGTGAGTTCGCGAAGCGTTTTGACGGGTTCTCGATCGGTTCGAATGACCTGACTCAATTGGTACTCGGCATTGACCGCGACTCCGAGCAACTGGCGGAGGTATTCGATGAGCGAAACCCTGCCGTGACCAAAATGATCGAGATGCTGATCGAGTCGGCGCATGCCGCCGGCTGCAAAGTCGGCATCTGCGGGCAAGGGCCGAGCGATCATCCGGATTTCGCCGAATTTCTGGTCAAGGCAGGGATTGACTCGATCTCGCTGACGCCGGATCGGATCATTCCGACGACGAGGCGTATTGCCGAGCTCGAAGCGGGTGGTTGAGTACGCGGATCGCGTACATCGAGGTGTCGAATTCCCCAAGCTCACGATTCGCAGCTTCGCAATTTCGCGGACTCCGGTTGCAGGCAGATTACGTCGCATTCGGGACGGCCACCGCCGTGCAGCACCGAATCAACTCAGACGTTACAAATATATGAAATGGGATAAATCATCTCTGCCTCTTGGACTCCTTGCCCTCAGCCTTTTACTCGGTGCTTGCGGGAAAAACACCCCCGAAACTCAAGGCGAACACAAAGCGATTACGGGTGACAAACTTGAGCCTTACGAATGTGGCGACATCTCGAAGCTGCACACCTACGGCGGCATCTTTCTAGCGAGCCAACCAGCAGCTGCTGATTTCGATGAGGCAAAGAAGGACGGAGTAAAGACAGTGATCAACCTGCGGCATCCTGAAGAGAACAAGGACTTTGACGAGGCACAAGTGATTGCCGATATCGGCTTAGCTTATCACAACACCGCGTGGAAGGATCCCGAGGAGTTTACCGACGAGATAGTGGATGAACTACGCAACCTGCTGAGCACGGCGGAGCGCCCGATTCTTCTACACTGCGCATCCGCAAACCGAGTTGGTGCGGTTTGGCTAGTCTATCGCGCGCTTGATGATGACCTCCCAATCGACGAAGCGCTCGCGGAGGCGAAGGCCGTTGGTCTGAAGTCGCCTGACTTCGAAGCCAAAGCCAACGACTACATCGAGCGTCATCGCCCCTGACACAACTCCAGAGCCCACCCCGCCATGTTCATTCCCGAGCCAAGCGATATTCAAGTCCCTGTCTACGCATTCGTCCTCTGGGATAGTCCAGACATGGCCGGTTGCGCGCTGGAACTCTGCAATGGCATCGAACAAAGAGTAGAGAATATCAAGTTCCACCTGTCGGAAGCGGACGCCAATGATATTGTTCACGACAGGGGAGTCGCGCCCACTGACACCAACGCACTCGAAGCCGATTTGCTCCTCGTGGCCTTTCAAGAGATGGCCAAATCGCTTCCCAACGAACTCAAGCAATGGTTCAAGAAATGGTCGACGAAACGAAAGTGCGACTATGGCGCGTTGGCGAAACTTGATGCACCTACTCCACTGAGTCGGCAGCATGAGCATGAACTGGCCGCTCATTCAGAAGCGCGCTGGCCAGACCCACAAGCCTGTGAATCTGGATTCCGGCAGTTCCTGCAGCAAACCGCCGAGCGCGCCAAAGTCGACTTCATTTCCGGGGCGCTGGAGGCCGATCTGGAGGAGGCCACACGCAATCTCTGCTATCTGCCAGCTCAAGCATTTCCCTATTCTCATGCCCACCTGTAGTGAGCGATTCGACCACAAAAGCTACACCTTAAAACCCCATTAAAATGCATTCGATCCAACCTTCAGCCGGAACATTGATACGGTGCTCCATCGAGCCCGCCGACATCAAGGAAATGAACTACTGGTTAGCAGAAGCGCCCATGGCGGATCCTACGAGGCAAAACGCCTTCAGTTTCGCGCTCCAGCGAATCCTCATTCCCGACATCAAAGTAGTCGTCCATCGACGAGTAAACCAGTTCGAGGCTTCAATAGGGAAGCGGCTGAAATTCAAACTTTCTCCAGCACTTTCGAGCGAACTCCAGCGCGCATTCATCGGGCACGAAATGAAACCGATAGTCGAGTGGCTCCGGCTGCCGTGGACCTTGCTCCGGCCTTCGGTTCAGTCCGCCCTCCGCCGGGTCCACGCCGAAAACACCGCTCTCCAAGCGAAATCATCTCTACCGCGAATGGCGGCCTGACCTGCTCCCTACCAACCGCCTCCCAGCGTGGCGCTCATCCCGTTTCAACACTCGGCGGGGTGAGCGCCGTCGTTGTTTTAGCGATCGAGCGATCGTGAAGGTGGCTGAGCGAAAGCAAAGCGAGGCCAGCCCCGATTCCGGCAAATAGCATGTCCCACTGCGCGTCCCAGACATCGCCTTGCGATCCTAGAAACGCATGAGACGCGGCACCCGCGATGGCGGCGGTCCACCATTCGATAAGTTCGTAAATCGCGCTGAATCCGAGGCATGACAGGATAACCACGAACGGAAGTCACCAAGATCGGGGCATCTTGGCACTGCGAATTAATAATTCACGCAAGAGGATCGCTGGCGCGAAGCCCTGCATGAAATGGCCGATCCGGTCGTAGTGATTGCGTTGGAAACCAAACCATTCTTGCATCTGGAAACCGATTGGAACTTGGGAATACGTGTAGTGACCGCCAATCATTAGAACGATGGCGTGGATACTGAGAATTAGTAAGCAAAGGTGGCTGAGCGGAAAGCGACGATAGGTTAAGCTAATCCATATCAGCCCGATCCAGACCGGGAGATTTTCCAGCGCCCATGTCATGCGATCGGCTTCGGGAGCGATCCCCGAAACGATGGCGAGTATCGTGAGAACCGCAAGGTAGACGGTGGCCTTCATCGCAGATCAAGTAGAGCTGTCAACAGGCGGTTGAGGTTGGAATCAAGCGGGTCGCTGCCGTCAATCTGGATTACAGGAATGCCGTCGGATTCGTCCGGCGGCTCGAAGGCGGCTTTCAATTTTCGATACACGGCGATGTCCGCGTCGCTGACAGCAGTGTCTTCGCGAGCGCGATCTCGAAGGCGCGGGAGGACGACCTCGTCAGCCGCCGTCACCCAAGCGATCACGGGTTTTGCCTCAGCAGCTGCTGAACGGCGACGAAGGTTGATGGAGGGAAAATTCGCGTCGGCGATCACGCTGGTTCGAGTCAGATGCAAGCCGACTCGACGAGTGAGTTCGTCATAGGTTTTGGCTGAAAATTCACTATCGTAATACTCGTCAGGTAGATCTTCGTCAGGCTGAAATCCGGCAAGCTCTTTACGAATCGGGTCGCTCGACTCAATTGGCCAACCGGAGTGCTCCGCGAGAACCTGACAAAGATACGACTTTCCAGTTCCCGGCAGTCCGCAGGCAAGCAGGAGGATTCGATCACCACTCAAAGCAGCCGCCGCGGCGAGCTGCAAATGGCGCGCCGCCGATTCACGCGCGTGAACTCGGTCGGATTCCTCAACATCGGGATCGGCCGCGGTTAACGCCGCGACCTTCGCACGGACCATTGCCCGATAGCTCATGAACATGGGCATCACCTCTCGCTGCTCTTCGTCACCGGTCTCTTGAATGTAGGCGTCAAGATAGGCCTGGGCGAGTTCCGGATGACCACGGTAGATCAAGTCCATCACGAGAAAAGCGTTCTCGACGGCGACATCACCACAGCGAAACTCCGGCTTAAACTCGATGCAGTCGAAGATGGTGGGTGGGTCTGTCAGGCAGACGTTTCTCGCATGCAAATCGCCATGCCCATCAACTACCAAGCCCCGCTTCGCGCGCGCAGCGAGCACCGGAAGCAGGCGATTCAGATCACGAACCGCCCGTCGCTGGACAGCGCGGTGAAGCGGTGCGTCAAACGCATCTGCGCAGGTCTCGAAGTTATCGAGAATCGCCGCGCGTTGATTCTCCGGGGAACCCGCGGAAAGAATCTCGGCAGTGCGTTCGGCGGACTTGTGAAAGCGAGCCACAACCCGGGCTATTTCGCCGACCTGCTCCTTGGAAACGGCTTCTTCATCGAGTAATCGGTCCATCAGCAGGTCCTCGGGCAATCGCTTCATGCGAACTGCGTAGTCGACGATCTCGCCGGCGCATTCGCTGAACGACCATGATCCGTCCGGCGTTTGGAATAGCGGAACAACAGCAAGGTAAACATCCGGACACAACCGACGGTTCAATCGCAATTCACTTTGGCAAAACCGCTCCCGCAGCTCAGGCGTCGAGAAATCCACAAACGGCAAATGAACGGGCTTTTTTAGCTTGTAGGCCGCATCGCCGACAAGGCAGACGACGGAAAGGTGAGTCTGACGAACCTCGACGTGGTCGGCTGATTCGGGAAAGCAATCCGTATCGTGTAGTCGAGCAAGGAGTTCTGGTTCCACTCGATCAGTATCCTCCCTCGCGTTCTGATCACCGCGCTGAATCGGGCGGGTACTGTGCAGATTTTGGCCGCGAGCGCAAGAATCCATCCGTTCGTGCAGCATCCAACCTGCTTCGCCGGGAGTTTGGTTCAAAACGCAGTGTGGAAGAACGCGGCTGGTGGCTCCCCCTTCGCGACCAGACCATTACCTCGGCCGCCGGAACCAGCGATTGAGGCAGATCAATGCTGTCACTACGATGGGTGGGAATGGCTCGGACATTTGGCTCAGTCCCGGGACGTTGGGTAGTTCACAAAACTCATAGGGGAATCGCTTTTTTGAACTTTGATTTCGTGAACCTGTTTTTTGAACTCATCCTCACCCTGAGACAGTTGCAGATCGGAATCTGAGCCAATGAAGTTCAAAATATCAACGGTGTGGAAAACTTTCTGGATTTTTTGATGCCGAGTGGGGTCTAGGAGGTCGGCAGCCCAACGCTGAGAAGACGGAATCTACAGGCTTCGAATC
>JBLHKS010000040.1:0-44484 GCA_047620505.1 Verrucomicrobiales bacterium
GTTGTGATTCCGACTCTTTTCGAGACTGATTCGAAGCCTGTAGATTCCGTCTTCTCAGCGTTGGGCTGCCGACCTCCTAGACCCCACTCGGCATCAAAAAATCCAGAAAGTTTTCCACACCGTTGACCGCGCCAGTGAGCGTGGCGAGGTCAATCATGGCGTCCGGCTTGATTTTCTTACAGGCATAGGCCAGTGCGTCGGCGAGAATCAGCCGCCCTTCGGCGTCGGTGTTGAGCACCTCGATCGTTTTGCCGTTGGAGGCGGTCACCACATCGCCTGGCTTAATGGCTTTACCGTCGGGGAGGTTCTCCGAAGTTGGAGCCAGCCCGTGCACCTCGACGTCGGGCTCCAGCTCGGACAACGCTTGAAATACGCCGAGCACAGCAGCGGCGCCGGACATATCGTATTTCATTTCGTCCATCTTGGCAGAGGGCTTTATACTTATACCGCCGGAGTCGAATGTCAGACCCTTGCCTACAAGGCAAATCTTGCGCCGCGCTTTTTTAACTGGTTTGTAGGTAAGATGGATCAGGTAGGCGGGTTCGGACGAGCCCTGTGAGACCGACAGCAGCGAACCCATCTTCAGCTTCGCCATCGCCTTCTCGTCTAGTACTTGGATCGAGACCGACGACGAGCCCCCTGCGATTTTGCGTGCCTCGCTAACCAGATCGCGCGGCCGCATGTGGTTGGCGGGCGAATCCTGGAGCCGCCGGGCAAGACAGTTCGCATTACCGATCACTTCACCGCGCTTCGCGCCCTTGCGAAACGCTCCGTCGCTGTGGATCGCCAAGCGTTTGAGTTTCGCAGGCTGCGCTTCGTTCTGAAAACGAGACAGTCGATATGAACCCATCACGGCACCCTCGGCGAGCGCCTGCCCGAGTTCTGCCGAGTGCTTTCCGAGCGGCAGATCCACCCAAAACACGACAGATGCCGCCCCGGTTTTCTCGGCCTTCTTCACCGCGATTGCCGCCGCGCGCCGAATGATCTCCGGCTGGATTTCGCGCTCTCCACCGAGACCGATCTGCAGCACGCGCTCGGCTGGTCCGCCAGTTGCGTCAGTTAACCGGGTCTCGCGTTCGGTGCCAGAGAATGCCGAGATCGCGTTGGCCGGAACCGTGACTCCTGGTGGAAGTCTCACTTTTTTCCCCGCGCGCCCGAAGACGACCAGGAGATCGGTTTTGGCGAGGCGGGAGGTGGTGGTCTTGTAGGAGATCTTCATGAAGTCAGTGGAGTCTGCAGACGATGGCAGAATGACGGACAAAGGAAAGCAATCTACTTCAAAGTGAAGATCCTGACCGTCCGCACGAAATTTTGATGCTTGCTAGTCTCGCGATCGCGCGTGCATAAATGTATGAGCCCGCTTCTTTTTCTACTTTGGATTCCAGCACTCGACCCTGAGGCCGTTCAGCAACATGGGAGCTGGGGTGAGAACCGGTTTCGATACGCCGAGACCGCCTCGGCGCAAACCAACGAAGATGGAGCGACGCTTGAGCTCAGTTTCGAAGGAACCGGCGCCGCGATTCGACTGGGCGCAAACAATGTTCCGGCTTACGGCGCGCCGAATCTGGGCTTGCTGATCGCGACCATCGATGGTGGGGAGCCGATCACGATTCATCCCCGTTCGGCACCCCGCGAACTCGTTCTCGCCGATGGACTTCCGGCCGGGGTTCACAAAATTATGATCCGACATACCTCAGACGATGATGGTTTGTCAGGGTGCCGAATCGAAGGCTTTCGAACTTGGAGCGGCGCGCGCGGTGGGCTGGAATTTCATCTGAGCGGTGAAGAAAATGCGTTCCTCGTCGACGCCCGCGCGATCCTGCGAAAAGACGGCGGAATCGTCCGAAACTCGCTGATCCGAAATTGGCTGACCGGACAGTGCTCGATGACAGGGCTCGAACCTGGCGAGCACACCCTCGAGATCGTAGCGGCGGGGTGGAACCGGGTGTTCTTGGAGAAACTCGTCATCCGCGCGGGCGAATCGAACTCCATCCCTCCGATTTATCTGCAACGCGATGACTCGACCGTGATTTCGCGCATCCGATTTCCTGCGCTCAACCGGCAGGCGATCCGGAAGCCCGGCGAGACTTTCCGCGCTCGATTCCTGGGCTACAAAACAACGATCGATGAGGTCGTCTTGACTCGGCGAATCGGGCCAGCTGTCATTTCGCGCAAACTGGAGTTCGAGGAAGACGAAGCCGCTTCGCACTACTACGACCGCGAGGTGATCGCAAAGCTCCCGTCCGATATTCCGCCGGGGCTTTACGATCTGAGCATCCAAGTCACCGGTGGCCAACGACCGAGACTTTGTCGCTCGTCGCGCAGCGTTCATGTCGTCGCCGAGTGGCCGGCTGACCCCGTTCTGGTTACCTTCGGTCATCTCGACACCTCCGCACAGTTCCAGGCCGAATACCTGGAGCGAATCGCGGACATGGCAAATCTGGCAGGCGCGGATTTTGTCTTGCAGAGCACTGCCGTCAACCCGGCTTACATTTCCGGTTCGCTGGCGAGGCTCGAAATGCCCTACCTCACCAACTTCGGCAATCACCAGTTTTACGGGCATGAAAAGTGGTTTGGCGATCCGGTCGAGCGCGTGGACTACGGGCCAGACATCGCGATCCTCAATTTCGGGCACCTCTGGTTCGACGCTCCATCGATCGCCAAAGCCCAGCAGCTGCTGGCCGCGCGACCAGAGACGAAAATGAAAATCATCAACGCTTTCGAGGCGAACGCTCCGCTTGAATTTCTCGATCAGCATCAAGTCCGGCTGATTCACGACGCACACGGTCTCGGCGAAAAAGTCATGGAGATCGGCACCACGCCGACCCTGCGAGTCGGCAAAACCAACTCGCTTAGCTTTCGAATCATCCGCTTCGAAAACAACCGCGTGGTCTCCGCTGCCTACAACGATCACCCGACCGCGCCGATTCCCTTTGGCCGCGAGGACGAGCCCCCGTTGAAGGTCGAGCACTCCGCGCCTAACGACGGAACGAGCAAGCGGATCACGACGACGGTTAGCAACTCGCTACTCGATCCAGTTCCCAACGGCCGCGTCACCTGGGTCATGCCGCTGGGTGAGTATCAGATTTCCGGAGGGCGCTTCGAATCGAATATCAAAAGCGATGCCGGCCGATTTTCGGTGGTGTCGGCCCGCGTCGATATTCCGGAAGACGGCCAGGTCGAGATCTCCGTCGAACCGAAGTAGTTCGGCGAGTCATTCGGACCGGACAATCTCGCCCACCACCGGCTTACTCCGGTTTCTTCCGGAACTTAAGAAAGTAGTTCTCCTTGAGCCCCTCGATCTCAACTTCATCGATAAGGACAAGCCCCGCGTCCAACACCTCCTGACGAAACACCTCTTTGCCGGCGCGGACGTGGCCCATGATCCAATCGCTGGTGACGCCTTCGATTCTCTCGAAGTCGATCAGGATCAATTCAGCCCCCGGCTTCATCGCCGCGACGATACTGGCGAGAGTTTGGCGCGGGTACTCGAAATGATGATAGGTGTCGCAGATGAACACAAGATCGAGACTCGCTGGCGGCAAGCCCACGGAATCCTGTGGCGAGAGGACCGTGGTTATGTTCGATTGATCTTCTTGCTTCGCCCGCGCTTGGATGTGTTCGAGAAAACGTGGATTGATGTCGACCGCGTAGACCCAACCTTCAGCGCCGACGTCTTTGGAGAACAGCCGAGTGTAAAGACCCGTGCCCGCGCCGATATCTGCGACTCGCATTCCGGGTCGAATTCCACAGGCCTCGACCACTGTTTCCTTGGCGTGGAAAACTTCGCGACTCTCCACTTCGAAGCGTTTTAGCCATTCCTCGACCTTGAGCGCCGGGTCGAGAAACTTCTCGTTGATGCCGGGCTTAATGCTTTCCTCCTGCGCAGCGGAGAACGTGGCCGCAAAGAAGAGAACGAGCTTTAAGATGACTGATATCGTTTTTAGCATCTGTGTTAGAGTAATTCAAATTCAGCTTACTAACCAACCTCGGTATCGAATTGCCATTGTCAACCGTGTGGCGAATCACGGCGCAGAGGCACTCGCGTTCAAGCGAAAGAATCCACCGGACTGGGACTCAACGCTTTGCGGCAGCCTGACACAACCCCATTCGTAGCCTTCGGGAACAGCTGGCAACCCAGCAGCTGCTGAGACGTGGACCGGTGTTTGATCCCAGTTGATCAGGCCAACCGACCCTTCGATCGTGAACGAAACACCCGGAACGTTGTAGTTCTCTCCGAATTCGACACCGCCTGAAATGCGGACATAATTCATGGTCAGACAGTCGCTACCTTCGATCATGCGAACCTCCGGAATGAGCAGTGGAAAATCGTTCGCGTCGATCGGATCGGTAGCCCCCTGCGCCCACTCGTCGAAATCGCTCGCGCCATCTCCATCAGTGTCAGCTCCGGACACGCCAGACAGGCCAAAGGTTCCGACGAACGCCTCGAAGTCGGGCGCCGGCGGCGCGTAGGGTTGGTTAACAGGATCGCCGAGATGAGCGGCCAGAATGGAATCGCCTAACAGTTGCACATTCGCGCTGTCGCTGGTGGACTCAACGGATTGAAGCATCGTTTCGGTGAGTCCGTTAGGGGGAAGTTTGAAGCGGACGTAGTCGATGTCCCCGCGCAGATCCGCGTCAAGACCGGCGAAGCCGTTCGCCTCGATGAAGACATTTCGGTTATGATGGTAGGCTCCGTCGATATCGAAGGCGGCAGCGGCCTGGTTTCCGAGTAAACCCCAGTAACTCGTGACTGCGATCGCACCAATTTGAAGCGTCTCGGGAAGATCTGGACGCATCTGGCGATCTTCGATGATCCATTCACCGTCGGCGTGTTTGCGCAGGAAAAGAAACGTCGCACCACGCCGGACAACTTGAAGAGTAGCGACGTTGACGCCAACCGGGAGGCCTCGGAAATCCTGATAGCCGTCAGAAGCGCTGTCGATTGTGTTTCCGACGCCAAAGTGCCATTGGTCGACCGGAGTCGACGCCTCAACATCGAGGCCGCCCATTCCAAAGGTGAAGCCCATGAAATTCTCGTCGCCTGGAGTCCAGTCGGTCGCGTACGCGCCGCTCGGGTAGGCTAAGCGCGGGTTTGGAGGCTGAGCCGGGTTGGGCTCCGCTGCCGCGATCGTCCTGGGCGCGCGCATCAGAATACCGCCAAGCGAGTGACGCGAAATCGGACGCGCCAACGAGCCGTCTCGACGTCGAACTTCGAGTTCCATCGTGACCACAAAGTCGCCAGTGATGTTCTTGAAGAGTAGCGGGCCGACGTTGCTCTGGTAGAACGTCGACGGGGTCGGGACGAGCCGAAGATGGTCAGGCGCAGAGGTGTCGACATCGACGACTTCGAGCTTTTCGGCGTTCCAGCCCTCGACCACGTTGAGGCGCTGCCAGTTTGTCAGGGTCGAGCTGTCGTCGAACTCGTCGCTGAGAACCCAGAGGTCGTCATTTCGCCAAATGATGCTGTGCTCGACGCCCGCCGGCGTGTTCTGGCCTGAGGCACTTTGCGCGGCGTTGGCTGCGATTCGAAGCGTGACCGTGCCGGTGTTCGCCATTCCGGTTACCTCGACTCGATAACGCATCCCAGGCGTCAATTCGACAATGCCGGCCGAGTCCGCTCCCGAGCTACCGCCGATGATCAGATCACCTTCAGCGAAGCCCGTGACCGGCAGGTTGAACTCCACTCCAAAGCTAACGACACTCTCCAGCACGACTTCACCGCCCGCCGGGAGTTCGACGTTGAAGCCCGGCGCCGGAGGCGGCCCAAGGTCGGTGAGCGGCGCACCGTCGAGCTGCTGAAGGTAGGCGATGAGGTTATCCCGATCGGTCTGGGTGATGCTGAGCGCCTGCCGATGCACCTGGGCCGAAAGCAGATCGTCCGCGCTGGAAACGACGACTTCATCGATCCCGACTCGGGTCTGCGTATCGCCGTCAGCCGTCGCGATTTCGATCGAATTGTTAGGGCCGGCTTCGAGATCAAGCCCCTCGATCCGGTGGGAAATCCACGCCGTGTAAAACCAACTCGGCCCGTTCTCAGCCGAAGGAAAATCGACCGGATACTCGACCGTCCCAGCGCTATTGGTCACTCGAATCATCATCTGCCGCGAATCGTTAAGGCCATGGTTATTGGTAAACCGAACTTCAAGAGCACCCACTCCGCCTGTGCCGCCGTCGACGTTATTGAAGGCGACCGAAGCGCCAGCTCCGTTCGGTTCGAGATGCACGAAGCCGCCCGCACGCGGGATATCATCGTAGTTATTGAAAAGGTCTCCCGGATTGGTGTGGACGGATACGGTTCCCGCCGTGACGCCGGTTTCTGCCTGAATTGTCGTGCCGGTCGCATTGGTGAAGACATCCAAACTCGCAACGTAAGCGGCGAGCGCATCGAGATCGGCGCTTTGGCCAGCTTTCGGCGGACCGGAAATTGGTGTTGGATGCGCGGACGCGAATTCTGCGCGTGTCAGGCCCATGAAGCCGGTTCCTCCAAACGCCCCACGGATGTCGTGCTCAAAATCCTGAATCTCGTCGAAGTTTCCAGACCAGTGAACCGCTCCGTGCCCGGTTCCCGATCGGCCGCGCAAGCTAGCCGTATTTCGAAGTCCCTCGCCGCGCCCAGTGAAGTCCCAAACGCGTCCGTCGTGCCCGCCATCGAGATGGCAAGTCGCGCAAGAAATGTAGCCCTCGGCGCTCATGCGGAGGTCGCTCGCATTGTAGAAAACCTGTTTGCCGAGCAAGATCTCAGCCGCGAGTTGCTCAGTCTGAACCGTTGAAACCGGCGGCTGCGCTCCAAGCGAGATTGAGCCGGTTTGGAAGAACGAATCGACGTCTAACACTGACACCGTTCGGTCCATGAAGTTTTTGACGAACAGCTGATTCTCGGTGGTGTCGAGATAGATTCCTTGAGGAGCGAGACCGACGCTACGGCGCGCGAGCAGGCCGCCAGTACCGGCTTGAGCGCCGATTTCCAGCGTGTCAAAAATTGCGATCTCGTTGTTGCCTTGCAAGGTCACAAAAAAGTAGTCGCCGAGCGGAGACCAGGCCACGGCATGGGCAGAGTCGCTGTTATCGATGTCGATCGCGTTGACCGCCGCCGTGCCGAGACCTATAAGGGTAACGATGTTCCTGACCGTGTTATCTTGATCGAGATCCTGACCGGAAAGCGTGCCTCGATCCGTGTTCATTTTGTTCGACGCCACCAGCAGCTGCTGGCCGTCCGGCGAGAGCGCCAGACCGGTCAAATAGTTCGCGACACCGAAGCCAGCGGCGGTCGAATCGCGGTTCGGTCCGCCTGCGAATTTGGCGATGCGCAAGGTCCGGTTGATCGCCAAAGCGGCCGTGTCGACTTCCCAGATTTCGGCGTGATTTGCGGGCGAAAGGAAGCGCGAAACGTAGAGTTCCTCGCCATCAGCCGAGAGCGAAAGAGCCCTCGGAGTCGGTCCGAGCGGGAGGCGCGTGATCGCTTGAGTTGCCGTCGAAATCCGCGCGATTTCGCCACTTCCCATCAAGCTGACCCACGCAAATTGGCCATCCGGCGAGAGTACAATTCCGAAGGGCGCATCTCCGTAGTCGAGAGCAATCGTGTCGACGACAACGCCGACAGAATTGACGATGTCGATCTGATCCGCGTCGTGGCAGGTGACCCACGCGTTTCCACTCGCGTCGATCGCGACAGCGCGTGGATCGCCGCCTACCTGGGTTTCGAATTCGGTAGCCAAAGTGTCCGCGTTCATCGCCGTAACCGTGTTGTTGTCCGGATTCACAGCCCAGAGCCGACGCGCGGTTTCGTCGCAGGCAATCGGCCCGCTGTTCGAGGGCTGGGCGGGCGTTGGCGTGAAGTCAGTGACTGTGACGACGAGCGTTTGAGTCGCAATCAATCCGGCGTTGTCGCGGACTTGAACTAACGCCTTGTGATGACCGACTTCGAGGTAGCTGTGAGTCGCCTGCGTCACCGCGCCCCAGGCTGTACGCGGTGTCCCGTCGCCGAAATCGAAGCGATATTCCAAGGTGTCGGCGACATCCGGATCGCTACCGACGACGTCGAACGTGATCAGCTGGCTTGACGGTGCTGGGTAGTCGGAAACCGTGAAACTGTCGACTGCCGGTGCTTGGTTTCCGCCCACAGCCGGCCCAGTCGAAAAGGTAAAACTGTAGGGCTCCATGACATTGCCGGCGGCGTCCAGGATTCCAGGACGAATCGGGTCGCCGCTCGCGCTGTTCTGGATCCTGACCTCGTAACTCCGGTCTGACTCCCACGGTTGATCCGGCGTGAACTGAAGCATGTCGTTGAAGGTCCACTGAATCTCGCCAGGGACCGTCAGGCCAGCGTTCGGCCCATCCAGCGCAACCACATCGAACGTGTCGCCGTGAACGATCGACCACGACTCGAGCGTTTCGTGAATCAGAATCGAAACCGGCCCGCGGAGCGGATAATTCGTCCGGCCAGCTTGCGGAACGTGGTAGCCGACCGTCGGCGGCGCGGTGTCCGGATCAGCCGCGTGAGCCCAGATCGACATGCCCTGATTCGGCCCCGAACCGCCAGTGACTAACAGATTCCCAATCGGCAGCGCGAACTGACTCGTATCGATCAAGCTATCGCCGATGCCATCGCCAAATCCCGGCGCTGCGCCGTTGAGATCGAACTGCCGATCGGATTTCAAAGTCCGCATGTCGATTTTATGACTGCCGGTGAATGCGTAGTGGTCTTGAAACTGGACGTACATCGCGGCTGCACCTCCCAGCGGGATGTCGGCGACGAATTCCATCTGACCTGAGCCATCAGGATCGATCACGCCGGTGACGTCGACGACGCGGATTCCGTTGCCGTTCGTTCGATACGGAAAGACCATGAAAAGCTGACCGTCCGCGCCGTAAAGCTCCGGCCAGTAGCCGCCTGGCCCCCCGGTGGTGAGGACGTCGAGCAGCTGAGGAGGCGAGGCAGGCTCGCTGCCGTCGAGCACATCGGGATCCATCCACGAACCAAGATTGTAAGCCGCGATGCCGGATCGAGTTTGATCGGCCGCCATTAAAAGGCGATCGCCGATGATCATCGGATGTCCGATGACGCCGGTCAGACCGAGATGATCCCACTGCGCGATCGTCGCTCCGTTGTAGCCGAATTGAGCTGGGCTCGTGGTATCGTTGTAACTCCAGTACATCGTCATCGTGTAGGGCCAGTAGGCGAAATCACGGGCAAAGCTGGGCGGAAATGGCGCTGCGTTGTCGAGCGCGTTGACGCCCGGCGACTGGAAGCGAAATCGACGTTGGTTACCGAGATCGATGAGGTCTCCGCGCTGCACCCAACCATGCGAATTCATCGGCCCTGAACCGTCCGGCAGGCTGATGTATTCGGCGGTCAGGTTGTCGAGATCGCTGAGGTCCCAGACCCGGTTCCGCAAGTCGGAGCCAGCGGCGCTCGATGAGTTTTCGACGATCGAATAAAGCCAGCCGTTGAACCAGGCGATGATCGCCGTCCGACCTTGCTGGCGTTCGAGCAAGCCGGATTCGTTCGTGGCGACGTCCGGATTCCGCGTGATGCTATCGGGATTCAGCAGGGTGACGTTCGAGCCTTCACTCAGCAAAGCGCCGGGAGTTTGAGGCACGTTAGGAAATCCTTGACCCAGCAGCTGCTGGGATGCGAACAGATAAAACGTAAAGAGGAAAACTGTAGGATTGATTTTCATTCCACCCCCTTCTTGGGGAGTCGCCGGCTCCGATTACGAAGTTCCGCGCCGCGCTGTAGATTTTCGCGAAGAGGACGCTATGATTTAGCTGATGTCAGAATCTCCCAACAGCCATGCTGCGTTTGAACCAACTCGCTGGAGCATCGTTCTGCGCGCTCGAGGCGAGGGCGCGATCGCTGAGAAGGCACTCGCGGACCTCTGCCAGACTTACTGGTTTCCGCTCTACGCATTTGGACGACGCGCGGGTTCGAGCGCTGCTGACGCGGAAGATCTGGTGCAGGGATTTTTCGCTTATGTTGTCAGAAAGGATCTTTTTGCCGCCGCCGATGCTCAAAAAGGTAAGCTGCGGACCTTTCTTTTGACGGCGTTCCGACGCTATCGTCGCGACGAGTACGTCAAAGCGAATGCGGTTAAGCGCGGCGGCGGTTCGGTCGTTAGCTTTGATGCTTCAGAAGCGGAAAACTGGTACGCCGAGGAAGAGCAAGATGGCGAGACTCCGGAAACGATGTTTGATCGTCAGTGGGCACTGAACGTCCTCGATCGCGCGGTCGAAAAACTCGAGCAAGATGCGGCCAAACGCAAAAAGTCAGCCGAGTTTGAGGCGTTGCGCGCCTTCTTAACCGGAGTGCCGGAAACTGAAGATTATGAGCAAATCGCGGAAGCGTTGCAGATGAAGGTCAACGCGATTCGAGTCGCGATTCATCGGCTGCGAGCGAAGTTTTCGGCGGCGTTGCGAGAGGTCGTTCGCGATACCCATTTCGACGACACGGATGTCGACGAGGAAATGCGGCACTTGCTGAACGTGCTTAGTTGAGCCGCGCCCGGAGGCGTTTAGAGTCTGCCACTTGGACGAAAGCGAAACAGCTCCCATGCCCAGCTCCCGCCGCCGATTGGCCGGCTTGGACGCGCGTGGTTTGATGGCGCAGGGCGTGCAGACTGAAGCAGACGAATCTGCCGAGCCCCCTTCATTTCCCAGCATTCCGGGATACACGGTATTGGACTTCGTCGGTCGCGGCGGGATGGGCGCGGTGTTTCGTGCGCGGCAGGAATCGTTAGATCGCGACGTTGCGATCAAACTGCTCGTGAACACGCAGATTGACGGCGGAATGCTGTTCGAGCGACTTGGGCGCGAGGCGCGGTCGATGGCGAAGTTGCGGCACGCGAACATCGTGGCGGTTTACGATTTCATCACGCTGAATGAAGGCCAGGCAGCAATCGTTATGGAGTCGATCGAAGGCGACAGTCTGCGCCCAATTCTTCGACAGCACAGAAACGGCCTACCTTTGGAGTTGGCCATCAAACTCGGCAGCCAGATCGCCGAGGCTCTTTCGGTCGCTCACGAGAACGGAATCGTTCATCGCGATGTTAAGCCGGAGAACATTCTGATCGACCAGGATGACTCGGCGAAAGTCAGTGATTTTGGCTTAGCTCTACCGCTTGGCGACCAGTCGACGCGGTTCACGGTTTCGGGCACGACGATGGGAACGTTAGGCTACATGGCTCCGGAACAGCTCGATGGTCGCGAAGTCGACGCCCGAGCGGACGTCTACAGTCTGGGTGTGATTCTCTACGAGATGCTGACCGGAGTCAGGCCGCACGGAAACGTGGATCCGCCCCGCAAATTGCGTCCTGAAATTCCTAAGCCTGTTAGCGACGCGGTCATGCGAGCCTTGCGCCAATCGCCGAACGATCGGTTCGAATCCGCTCGGCAGCTGCTGGCGGCGTTGCGCGCCCGAACGTCTACGCCGCGACGAAATTGGCTGGCGATCATCGTTGGCATTGCTGCCTTGATTGGATTGTTTTTTGGAGGCCCCAAAGTCCTCGAACGGCTCGCGAAAACGGAGCCAAGCGAGTGGCAAAATCTCCTGACACAAGCAAGTCCGAACCGAGATCGAGTCAGGGGAAATTGGTGGCTGGACGGCAGTGATTTTGTGTCCGGCGGCGACATTTCGATCCTCCGAATGCCTGTTAATCCCGGGGCCAGCTACGACGTCCGATTCTCCTTCTCTCGCGTGAACGGCAATCTATCCGTGGCGCTGTTTTTCCGGACAGAACGCGGAATGGGATCTCTCGAATTTGACTCTTGGAACCGCCCCGGGCTCTCGGGCGTCCAGCGGATCGGTGGAGTCCGGCTCACGGAAGGGAACTCGTTTACAACTACGACGCTCAACCATGAACGGCATGAGTTCATTCTCGAAGTTCGACCGGAAACGCTGGGAGTGAGAGACGCGGATGGGACCGTGCTTCGCGACTACGACATTCGCGGCGCCGAACTCCAGATCACAGATCCGTGGGGATGGGAGAATGACGCCAGTGTCGATTTCATCGCGATAGGATCTTACAATTCCGAAACCAGGTTCCACGAAGTGTCGTGGCGACCGGCGAATTGAACCAGTTCCAGAAAAATCGTCCAGGCCGTAATCGCGCCCTCTGATTGCCCAATAGAATGAGGTAAGAAGTCGATTTTCGTTTCTCTGATTCTCGCCTTGGCGATGGTGCCGACGGTGTTTGCCGAACTGACTCATCGGTGGTCGTTCAACGACGCGGCGGGCCCAGCAGCTGCTGGCGTGGAAACAGCGGTCTCCGCCGTCCCGGGCGCTGAGCCGCGCCGATTTTTCCGCGTGATTTTGTCCACCAGTTAGGGGCCCTGCGCTCCTCTGTATTTGCAACGCCGCAATCTTGGCGGAATGTCAGGGCAAATGCGGGAATATCACCGGCTTCTAAGGACAGTGTTAGACAAAGGAAAACGCCGTGGCGATCGCACTGGCGTGGGGACGATTTCGGTCTTCGGCGCGCAGGCGAGGTTCGATTTGCGGGAGAATTTTCCGTGCCTGACAACGAAAAAGCTGCATTTGCGCTCGATCATCCACGAGCTGCTTTGGTTTTTGCGGGGCGACACGAACATCGGTTACCTTCGCGAAAACAACGTCAAGATCTGGGATGAGTGGGCAGACGAAAACGGCGATTTGGGACCGGTTTACGGAAAGCAATGGAGGCGATGGCAGGGCGCGCCCGATCAAAAACCGATCGACCAAATTGCTGAGCTGATTGAGCAGATCAAGACTAACCCGAATAGCCGACGGCACATCATCAGTGCGTGGAATCCGGTCGACGTGCCTGACATGGCGCTTCCGCCCTGCCACACGATGTTTCAGTTTTACGTCAGCGACGACGGCGAGCTGAGCTGCCAACTTTATCAGCGCAGCGCGGATTTGTTCCTCGGCGTGCCGTTCAACATCGCGTCTTACGCGCTTCTAACGATGATGATCGCTCAGGTTTGCGGACTGAAGCCGGGCGATTTCGTCCACACTTTCGGCGACCTCCATCTCTATCAAAACCACCTCGACCAGGCGCACGAGCAGCTAAGCCGTGAGTTTCGCGAGCTGCCGACGATGCGAATCAACTCGGATGTGAAGTCAATCGACGGATTCAAGTTCGAAGATTTTGAACTCGCAGGCTACGATCCCCATCCCTCGATCAAAGCGCCAATCGCGGTCTAACGCTCATGCCAAAACTAATCGCAATCGTCGCCATGGCCGCAAATCGCATCATCGGACGCGATGGGGATCTGCCTTGGAAGTTGTCTGAGGATCTGAAGTTCTTCAAACGGACGACGACTGGCAACACGATTTTGATGGGGCGGAAAACCTGGGATTCGATCGGCAGGCCGCTTCCGGGACGGCGAAACGTGGTGATTTCGCGCTCGCTTCAGGACGTTCCGGAGGGAGTTGAGGTGCTGAGATCGATCGATGAGGTCCAGCAGCTGCTGACGCGATCCGAGACCGATGTCTACCTAATCGGCGGTGCCGAAATCTATGGCCAGCTTTTGCCTCAGTGTCAGGAAATTTTCCTGAGTTACGTTTTCGAACCGCACGAGGGCGACACGGAATTTCCAGCGTTCGAGGACGGTTTCGAGCTGATCAACGTGATCGAAATCCACGAAGAATTCGAGATCCGGCGCTATTCGAGAATCAAATCGGTAACGAGCATTTTGTGATCCGATCCTGACGAAGGTCCCACTTCCGACGATGCGATCCGCCAGTGTTTCGAAACGAGATGGTGGTCAATTCGGGCTCCCATGCCGGGAATTTTCCCCAAACTCCACGTCGATCTCAAAGGTGAACCGGCGGAGCGAAGTTCGGTTTCCCTGAGCAGTTTTCGGTAGGCTCGGCTGACCGGCGTGATGTTAAAATCGCCAGCGACGACGACCGGTTCATTGCGGAACTGAACGTTGATCGCCAGCAAATCGAGGAATCGATTTCGGATCTCGAACAACTCGCCGCCGATCGCAGGAGGCGGGTGAACGCCGATCACGGTGAACGGCTTCGACCCGTTTTTGAACTTCGCAATCACCGGATGAATTCCCTTGGCGGAAAAAGGCTCGGGATCGTATTGGAATTCCTCGCGGCTGAAAATCGCGATTCCGAACTGACCTTGCTCGGCTTCGACCAGGTGAAAATCGTAAATCGATTCGAGACGTTGGAGCGCCTGCTGCCAGGCCAGGGTGATTTCGAAAAGAATCACAACATCCGCGTCTGCGGCTTCGATCGCATCGATCGCCACATCAAATTGCTCGTTCTGGAAATTCAAGTTATGGCTCAGGATCCTGAGAACCTTGCCGTCTGCGGCTTCGCCCGTCGGCGCAGTCTTGATTAGGCCAGGCAGGCTGAAAATCAGCGAAATTCCGATTCCAGCAGCTGCTACGGTCGCCCATTTCCATCGACGGCTGACTGCGAGGCCAATTCCAAGGACTAACAAGACGACCGTATTGTGCAATCTCAGCTGAGCAATTGCGTCAGCCGGCCACCACCAGGATTCCAGAATCAAGCCCAATGCAATCGTTCCTAACGCCAGTGCGCAGACAATTTGGAAGGCATTGCCGGCCACCAGGTGTAGAACTGATTTGGCGTTGCTCAAGGGCCGGCTTTCGAAACTAAGAACCCGCTTTTTTAAACGTGTAGCGCTTGCCGCTGACCTCAGCGCTTGGCGGTAAACCGTCTTCCTCGAAAGCTTTGTAGCCTTCGCGGATGTTTTTCCAGAAGTCGTACCACTCGGATGTCTTCGCCCGCGCCATCCGCTCTTCGGTCATGCGAAAAGGAAAACAGTGGACGCGAAAATAGGGCTGCCCGCGTTTCAACGACGCGTCCGCCAGCGTCCAGATTTGCTCGATCGAAGCATCGGTCATCGCGAAGCAACCGATCGACACGCGGTTTCCGTGGACCATGAGGTAGTCGCCCGTTCGACCGTAAGCTTGGTCGTAGGCGTTCGGGTAGCCGAGATCGAACGACAAATGAAAGCGGCTATGCGGATTCATCGCTCCACGTCTAACGTAGTAGAACCCTTCCGGAGCCTGGCGGTCGCCGCGCTTCTCTTTCGGTCCGAGCTGACCGGAAAACCGGGCGATTCGGTAGGTGCGAAACTTCTTAAACTTCTCGCCCTTCGATGGTTGAAGCCAGACTTCCAATTCGGACGATTCTTTGAAAACACGGATGAAAAGCGGGTCGCCGATTTCGAGCCCTTTTGCTTTCAGATCGCGTTCGAGGTCCGGTTTGACGCGAGCAGCTGCTAGTTTGGCCCGATTCGAATCTTTGCCATCGATCGGGCTTTCCCCTCCTCTGAAGATTTCGTCTTCAGCATTCACGAGGGACAATCCAAGAGCGGCGGAAAGGATAATTGCGGTGAGTTTCATGACTTCGGCAGTTTGACGCGCGAGACCAGAATTCCCCGCCTCAAATCAACGATCGCACTCACCCATGACGAAGTCCAGGCTCCCGAGAATCGCGACGACATCGCTGATCAGGTGGCCGGGCAACATCTTGGGCAGGATGCTCAAATTCACGAAGCTTGGGCTGCGGATTTTGAGTCGATGCGGCACGCCGCCGCCTTTGCTGTTGATGTAGAATCCGAGTTCCCCTTTGGGATTCTCGGCTCCGAAATAGACTTCGCCAACCGGGGCGTCGAGGCCCTGCGTGGCGACGATGAAGTGGTGGATCAGCTCCTCCATGCTCATCAAAACGCGCTCTTTTTCGGGCAGCACGTTTTTGGCATCGACGACGTTGATTGGGCCGCTTGGGAGCTTCTCAATCACCTGGCGAATGATTTTCGCGCTCTCCCGAATCTCTTCCATTCGGACGAGGTAACGGTCGTAGGAATCGCCGTTCTCGCCGACCGGAATGTCGAAATCATACTTCTCGTAATCGAGATATGGCTCGGCAATCCGAAGATCGTGAGCAACGCCGGTGCCGCGCAAATTCGGTCCGCTGAGGCCGTAACCGATGGCCTCTTCTTTCGTGATCACGCCGACATCGCGAGTCCGATCACAGAAAATTTTGTTCCGCGTCAGGAGACTGTCGACCTCGTCGATCACAGGAAGCAGCTCATCGAGAAACTTCTCCACCGCAGGAATGAAACCATCCGGCAAATCGCGAATTTGTCCGCCGACTCGGGTGTAACTCGTCGTAAAACGCGCGCCGGTGAGCTGCTCACTGAGGTTGTAGACGATTTCGCGCTGCTGAAAAGTGTAGAGGAAAACGGTCATCGCGCCGACGTCCATCGCGTAACAGCCGACTCCGAGGAGGTGGGCCGAAATCCGAGCGATTTCGCAACAGAGCACGCGAATCGCCTTGCCACGTGGCGGCAATTCCCAGCCCATCAGCTTCTCGACCGCCAGAGCGTAGGCGACGTTGTTCGCGAGCGGCGCGAGATAATCCAGCCGATCCGTGTAGGGAACGAACTGGTTGTAGTGCATGTTTTCGGCGATTTTTTCGTCACCGCGATGGAGGAAGCCAACATCCGGCGTGGCCTTGGTGATCGTCTCGCCGTCGAGTTCAAGAATCAGCCGGAGAACCCCGTGAGTCGCCGGGTGAGAAGGGCCCATGTTGAGCACCAGCTTTTCGCCAACGAGGTCCTCGGTGGTTTGCTCGTAAGCCTGCAGCTGCTGGGCAGCTTTCCCCATCGTATCGGGTGTTTCGAACTCCTGAACGGTCTGCGCCATGATGGCTGGAAGATTCGGGTTTCGCGAGGGGCTCGCAAGGGGTTTGTGAAAATTTTCACAAAGTCCATCCGCTAGGACGAAAACAGGCCGATCCAAGTCAAAACAGCAACGAGTCCGGTCGAAACGTAGCCCATTCGAAAGCTTCCTTGCGTATAGATCAGGAAAAACAGCGCACAGACACTGAACAGCGAGGCGATCGAAACGCCGATCCAAAATCCAAGCCCTTTGAGGCTCTCTTGAGCTGCCAGAATGACCAATTGAGCGCCAAACGCGAACCAGACGAGGGTGACGACGTGCCAGAAAACCCGGAGAATTTTGTGGGTCAGTTCGTGGCTTCCCCACAGTTTCGAAAGATGCTGCGGGTCGAGTTGCTTCAGGATGAGGTTCTCACCAAGCAGGCTGTGAGCAATTCCAGCGAGGCCAGCAATCACGGCCGCGGCGATAAAATATCCGTTCATCCTCCTACTCTAAACGCAAAAAAGGACGCGCCGAAATTTTCGACGCGTCCTTCGAGCTAAATTTTTTGCCTACTCGCAGATCTGAATTGCGTAGTGAGCGCCGTCCGGAGTGGACTCTTCCATGAGGAAAGTCAGGCGATGAAGACCGGAGTAGGTCGGCTTGAAGCTGATAACCGTGCCACCGCCGAAGCCGCGCTTGCCCACGAAGCCTTTCTTGGCAAGGACATGATAATCGTCGTCAAGAATTGTGAAGTCGATCTCTCCCATGTCATCGCAGCCCGCCATAACGAAGGTGTAGACCCGTCCCGCCTGTAAACTGACTCGGCGCTCGACTTTGCGGCCGAGTGGAAGGTAACCCCGAAGTGAGTCAACGACTGCGGCGGCAGGAATGCCCTCGCCGTTACGAATTTTATTAACGATGTTATTGGCATCATTAGTCGTTGCGCTGGCCCAGCCTGGAGCGAGAAATGCGGCGCAAATAATAAAGGAGACGATTTTCAGTGTCTTTGATTTCATAATCGGGGTGGTATCGGTTGGTTGAAAGGGGCTGTTCCCAAAGTAGGGGCAGGCGGGCTTCCCGCAAGATTAAACTGCCGCTGGAGACACGTCGCGACGCGGCGCTTGCGAAATTATTCAGCCTAATTTCAGTAGGCCCCCGTTCCGCGGACCACAGCGAGGCCAGTCTTGCAGAGAATCTTGAAATCGAGCCACAGCGACCAGTTGTCGATGTAGCCAAGATCCAGCTCCATCGACTCTTCGAAGCTGAGGTTGCTGCGGCCGGAAACCTGCCAGAGCCCAGTCAATCCAGGCGGCATGCTGAGGCGGCGACGCTCGGCACGGCGGTACTCGGCGAACTCTTTTGTCTGCGGAGGACGCGGCCCGACCAGACTCATCTCGCCCTTCAGAATGTTGAAAAGCTGCGGCAGTTCATCGAGGCTCGTCCGTCGGAGAATTCGACCGATTCTGGTAACGCGAGGGTCTTTTCTGACTTTGGTCAAGCGAGGGTCGATCTCGTTCTCGTCCAGCAGCTGCTCACGACGGGATTCGGCGTCAACGGCCATGCTACGAAATTTGTACATCGTGAATTGCCGTCCGTTTCGCCCGACTCGCGTCTGCGTAAAAATCACCGCGCCCTTTGAGCTGAGCTTGATCGTCAGAGCGATGATTGCAAGAACCGGCGAAAATAAAACCACGAGAGCCAGCGCGCCGAGCCAATCAAAAACGCGTTTGAGCACCAGCTCAAGATCGCGCACCGGAAGCCGGCTGTAGGTCAAAAGCTGGAAACCGAACCACTCGTAAACGACCGGCCGAGCGGTGCCGCGATGAAGCGGGTCGAATTGTATCGTCGTCTCCACGCCTACCTCTTCGCAGTCGGAAATCAGCTGATGAAGCTCTTCCGAATGGCCAGTCAGGTCGAAAACACAGACTTCGTCGACGACCTCATCATCGAGAATTCTCCGCACATCCGTAAGCCGACCGATCACTGGAATCCCGTCGACTTCCTCGCGCGAGTCAGCCGGATCTGGATTGATAAGGCCGTGAATCCTGATCCCCCAACCGCGATGCTCGCCAAGAATCGAAACAAACTCACGTGCCCGATCGCCAACACCGACAATCATGATCACACGATAATTCATCCCGCGCCGACGGAGGATCTGCAGAAGCCAACGAGCCCCCAACCGCGCGCCTAACAAACCCAGAAACGAAAGCCCGCTGAAGATCAGAACGACGCTCCGACTGAGGTCCACGATCTTCAGCATGAACGCGCCGAAGGCGAGAGCGATGATGCCGATCGCAACCGATTTGGCCAGCGGCCAGGCGATCAGGAAAAGCGTCGCCCGGCGTTTCGGACCGTAGAGGCCGTTGTTGTAAAAAAGGATGAGCCAGAACGGCAGAATGCAGGCCAGGAGCCGGAGATTCGCGCCCCAATCGATCTGGAACGGCTCCGCAAAAAACGGCTGCAACGCGACGCGAATTCCCACCGCGAGAAAAAATGCGGACGCGATCACGACGGCATCGGTCGCGATCTGGAGCAGCTGAATGGTTCTGGCGTGCTGCTTGAGCATGGTAATTTAGAAAGATTCGCGACGTCCGGTTTTTTGCAGCATCAAGCGGACAAAT
Organism: Verrucomicrobiales bacterium; assembly: GCA_047620505.1. GTDB lineage: Bacteria > Verrucomicrobiota > Verrucomicrobiia > Verrucomicrobiales > DEV007 > JBLHKS01. Next base: position 19,257 of record JBLHKS010000040.1, read on the forward strand.
CCGATTGGAACGCCGACTGCGAAAGCCAACGAGCGAAGAAAAAGGAAACCTGGCGACAGCAGCGCGATCAGCGGGTCTCGCCGAAAAAGGCTCAGGACGAAAGGCACTGTCGTGAGCAAAAACGCAGCCGGAGCCAGCCCAAGCGACCACGCCGGCCAGGAAAACAGCAGCATCCCCGCCGGAGCGATTGCAAACGCGTAAAGCAACAGGATCTGGATTTTCAGCGTCTGCGGCGTGTGCGAATCGCGGACCATTTTTCCCGGGTGCCGATTGTAAAGCACCGAACGCCAAACCGCGTTCTTGTACTTCCGGCTGAGGTAGGTCGAAAGCTGAGCAGGATGCTGATGAAAAACGAACGCGTCCGGGCAGAACACGAGTTTGTGTCCGGCGCGGGCGAGCTGATACGAAAAATCCGTATCCTCAGCAGCTGCTGCGCCGAATTCATCGCAAAACCCACCGAATTCATCGAAAACGGACTTCCGATACGCGGCCGAAGAAGTGTCGACAAAATCCACGAATTCGTCCTTCGCGAGGATCTGATATTTCTGCTCGTACTCGAGCTGAGCGAACCGCGCCGTCCATTCAGGCTGCTTGCAATCGTAAAGCCCGCGCGTCCCGGAAATCTCCGGATCATCCAGCGGCTCCGTGAGTTTTTCGATCCAATCCGGCTTCGGCTCGCAGTCCGCGTCCGTAAAAAGCAGGATCTCCCCGCGCGCCTGTTTCGCGCCCAGATTCCGAGCAGCTGCTGGCCCGCGACCTTCGCCTTCAACCAGTTTCACCGCAAAATCGCCAACGACCGAAACCGTCTCGTCGGTCGATTTATCGTTAACCACGATGACTTCGTACAACTCGGCACCAACGCTCTGCGCCGCCAAAGCCTTAAGGCAGGCGCCGATTACGTTTTCACCATTTCGGACTGGGATGACGACCGAAAACCGGGGAGGAAATTCGTCCATGCTGCTAACCATCATAGCGGTGGAAGCGGAGACACCCGTTGTCAAGCCACTTGCAAAATCGCCCTCCTCAGGGAAGATCGCAGGCGGCATCTCCTCTTCAAATCTCCGAAAGGCGATTTGAACCAACCAACGATGAATTTATCTGAACTGATCCAGATCTGCTGGGCGAAGCGGGTTCAAATCCTGATCGTCACCGCGATCGGCGGCGTCCTGACTTTCATCATCGGCACCCAACTCGTTAGCTACGAGGCGTCCGCGACGCTCCACATCCGTCCGCTTGGCGAAGTCTCGGAGACCAACCTCGGCACGGCGAACGTCGGCCTGACTTATTCGCCTCAGATGGACAAGCTGGCGACTCACGGCCGGACTTACATGAAGCTGATCAAGAGCCGGCGAATCATGGAGGAAGTCGTTGAACGTTTGGAGCTCGCCAAACTTTATGAAGGCGGAGGCGGGTTCGCCGATAAGGTAAAGCAGCCGCTGCGATTCCTTTTTTACGGTCGGGTTCCAGCTACCGAGTGGACCCCGACCGATTTGGCGATTTACGAAGTCACGCGGCGCACTCAGGTCAATCTGATCACGCTCAGCAACATGATCGAGATCACCTACCGCGATAAAAACGCAGATCGCGCGACTCGAATCGTGAACGAAATCACCGAGGTTTTTAAGGCGTATAGCCAAGAGCGAAGTTCGCATTCTGCCCACGAAACCGGTGAGCATTTGATCGCTCAGATCGAAGCGATTCGTGGAGAACTCAAGCTCTGGCGCGAGCGGCTGAATAAAGCGAACGAATCTCACGGCTTCCATATTTATTCCGACGCGGAGTTGGAGCGAGAACGTCAGCGTCTGCTGATAAGCCTGAGCGTGCTGCGCGATCGACTGGAAGAGAACAACCACGTTCAGGCGATGAACGACGCAAAGCTTTCGAAGCTTGACGCACAGCTGGCGGAGTTTCCCGAGGAATTAAAGGTGGCGACAACGGTAACTGCGAATCCTGCGATCCAGAAATTGAAGGAGTCGCTCATTCTCGCCGAAGCGACTTTGCAGACCCAGATTATCGACTTTCTGGAAGGCAGTTCTCAAGTTAAGGCGGCTCAGGCTCAAGTGGACATTATCAAGAAGACGATTGAAGAAGAGGCGGCGACGATTCTCTCTCAAGAGACGGTCCAGCTTGATCCCGTTCGTCAGGCGCTCCTGCAGGCGTACGTAACGCTTCAGGTCGACACCGAAGCCTTACCAATGGCCGGAGAATCGCTTGCCGCGAGACTCGAAGCGCTTGGCAAGACTACCGAGCGATTCGAAGAAGCGATCACTGAAATCGGGCAGATCACGCGGACGATCGGTTCGCTGCTTGCGACCGAATCGCGGATGATTTCGCTGGTGGAAGTCGCCAAGGCTGTCGAAGCCGCCGCTCTGAATGAAGTCGAGGTGATCGACGCGGCGAGAATTCCGCGTTACCCGAATCTGAAGAACGCGCCGCTCGCTGCCTACGTGGTTCTGGGTGCGATCGCGGCCTTCGTGCTTGCAGCCGGAAGTGTGGTCTGGCGCAGTCAGAAAAAGCCGGCGACCGCGCCAGCAGCTGCTGAGGAAAAACCGAAAACGAAGAGCCCCACAAAACGGGCCTCCCGCAAATCGGCAAGTCGAAGTAATCCTGACGGAACCCGAATTCGTTAGTCGATTTCCATCATCGACGTCAGGATCATCTCCTGAATCGCGGCGAAAAACCGGTTTCTCATGATCAATCGCATGGCTTCTTCACTGAGTTCGGTTGGCTCGGTCTCGCCGCTGAAAAACTCCTGTTCAACCCGGCTCAAATCGTGATCCTCGTTCATGATCAATCGAGCCTGATTCAAGACCTGATACCAGACTTCCGCGTCCTCCTTTGAGACGTCGACGCGGCGAAGAATGCCGATTTCCTCTTCTTCGTACTCCTCAGCCATTCCAATCGCATGCGCTACTTTTGCGATCGAATCCGTGAACTGAGATTCCAGCTCCGGAACGACAAATTCCCGCCAGTCCGCAACGAGATCCGTCTCATCTTCTCCGGTAGGATCCGGAAGAATCCGCTTTCGGCCCTTCTCCGATCTGTTGAAGTCGGCCATTCCGGGCAACTCGTTGAGCATCGTCCACTCGGCCGGGCCGATTTCGTTCAGGCTCCACTGCTCATCACCAATTGAAATTCGCATCTTGATCGTTATTCGGCTTTGTGCAGTTGCGCCAGCAGCTGGTAGGCTTGGAGTTGTTGGACATAGAATTCGGCTTTCTCACGTTCACCGGTCCAGACAATCGATTTACCATGTTCGTGAACTTCGAGCATCATTCCAGTCGCTTTCTCTTCGGAATAACCAAAAACGCGGCGCAAAACGAGGGTCACAAAGCCCATGTAATTCACAGGATCGTCGTAAATAATCACGTTCCACGGAATGTCGAGCTCGTCATCGGTTTTGGACTCGATGACAACATCGGTTCCGGTTCCAGTTCCAGGTTTATCAATCGTAATCGGCACGGCGGGAAGATTTAAGCGGTTCCACGCGGTTGAAAAGGGCTTTGACCACCGGATTGCAACCAGCCCGGCATCCGCGCGGCGAGATCCGGCGTCAGGCGCTCAAATTCTGCTTTCCAATCGGCATTATTAGAAACTCCGCGCCATTCGAGGCAGAGGTAAGCGGTCAGCATCGCGTTAACAGAAAGGTTAAAGAGCGTGGCTTGAAGCGCAAAGACGCTGGCCGCATGCCCGGAACAGGCACCGCTCTCGATCTGTCGGCTGAACTTCGAAATGGGCTCGACCTGCCGAGCTCCGTTGTTTTTGAGCAACAGCGCCTTCCCGGCCGCGACGCTCCGGATCCGAGCTTCGTCAGCCAGCAGCTGCTGGTCGAAATCCGCGTCCAGCTGGGTGAGTTCGCGAATCCCGATTCCGCCAGCGCAGTCTTTCCGCGCTTTAACGAGGTGCTTCGCGACTCGCTCACTGAATTCGCCATCGATCCAGCCCTTCCAGTCCCCTGCCCCGCCGTCGAAAAGGATCGGCCCCGTCGCCTCAACTCCGAGCAACGCGATGTCGACCGAGCGCCACAATTCTTCGGGCAAGCTCGATTGGCCCAGGGAGTAAATTTCCGGTTCCGGCTCAGGCGGCTGGTAAATGTGAAGCTGCATGGTTGATTTTGACGGCCCAACCTAGCCGGGCTTCGCAGAAATTCACGTGAGATCTAATTTTTGATATCCGCAATCCCACCGAATCCCAGCTGAGGACCGCACAACCTTCAAGGAGGGGAAATTCCAGCCGGATTGTAAGTCAAAAGACCGCCGTCCAAGATCAAATACTGCATCGCGCTCTGCTTGGCGGGCTCATCGATTCCTTTGAGCGAAAAGTGAGCGCCATCAAAAACGCCACCATCGTTTACCGTCGCGCCAGCGATCACATTGTCCACGGTCGCCTCGATATCCCCATCGACGTAGAAACTCAGCCCCGCGGTCTCGCCTCCCATGAAAACGCTCGTAAGCGCCTGCGCATTTCGTTGATCGCGGACCTTGTCGGCCCCTTCCTTCTTGATCGAGCCAAAACTGATGACCGCAATCGAGCTAATGATGCCAATAATGGAAATCACGATAAGCATTTCGACGAGCGACATCCCACGAGTTCGAGGCGCGGAGGCAGCGTTGGCTGAAATGGAAGATGCGGAAGAGGAGAATCGATTCACGGATCTCTTAGGGAAGGCGCTTTATAAATTCAATGATAATTATCATAACAATAATAACATTTTCAACAAGGAAATGATGAAGATTTCCAGATAACCAAGCAAAAAATCACAGAAAAGCTCGTATATTTTTGAAAATATGATTTTTATAAACGCGAAAAGTTGCAATCTTGCGTCATTCCTCGTAACAAAGACATCGAGTCCTTTTTGGGACTGCCGCACAAACAGTCAGCCGATTTCCACACTCGAAATTTTCACTCTCTTCTCAAAATTTCTCTCCACTCATGAATCCATTCGACGACGATATCTTCGCCGAAGGCGCCCCAGGTGCCGGCGGCATCCATGAAGAAGTGCTCGATGCGCTAGCCTCAACGGCTCGCGAACTTGAACAAGTTGGCTCGGGCGATCAACCCGAGATTCAGGCTTACGGCCGCACCGTCCTTCTTCTCGCTCCACGCGCCGGATTTGGCAAGAGCCACCTCCTTTCCCGCCTCGCCGAGCGGCTTCAGGAAAAAGCGCTCTTCGTCCCGCTGCATTTCGAGCCCGAATTGCCAATCACCTGGACGCGACTCGCGACGAATTTCTGCAGCCTGCTTCAAGCCCGGCTCAACCCGCGAGACTCGAAATTGACGCTTCTGGACGAGGTTTCTCGATTTTTCTTCAGCCAGTTGGTCATTCTCGGCATGCAACGCGGACTCGTCGAGACCGACGACAAGGCGCGGTCGATGGAATACGTTTACGACAATTTTCGCGATCTATTCGATCCGGAATCGGGCGATCTCAGCCGCGCCGAGTGGTTTCGGGAAGCTTACGAACAGTTGATCGAATCGCTCTTGGGTGAAATGGCCAACACGTTCGCGATCGACGAAGCCGCCACGAAATTCTGGGGCCGGACGTTTTACGATTACACCTATCCTAAGAATCCTTCGCCCAAAGCCCGCGCCAACGCGCTGCGCTGGGCTCTCGGCGTTGCCGACGAAAACATCGCGGCTCCGGAAAACGAGCACACCTACAAACGTCATTTTATCGATCTGGCGCAAATCGCTTCAGCCGCCAACCCGCTCATTTTCGTGGTCGATCACCTCGACGGCTTTCACGGAAATCAGGAAGCGGGGATGCGAATCGCCCATTTTCTCGCGGAAATCGCCCGTTCTGCGCCGAGGAGCATGACGGTTCTTTCGACCAATCAGGAAGTCTGGAACTCGATGTTTGCCGAGGCGATTCCGACCGCGATCGAGGACCGACTAACCTGGGACAAGCGCCAGCTGGAGCCTCTCGCCCTTCCAGAAGCCGAGCGCTTGATTCAACATCGGCTCGCGATATCGGGCGTCTCGCCCCACCTCACTCCAGGGTTTCTCACCAGCCTGAATCTCGGCCAGGTCGCCGCAAACGCGCGCGAAAGCACCTTCACGCCGCGCACCTTGATTCGTTATGCCCGCCGGATGTGGGATCGCTACGAATCTCAAGCCGTTGAAGCCGATCCTGAAGCCGCGGCGAAGACCGTTCAGTTTCCAGCGGCCGGAGCCGCGACGCCCGCGCCCCCAGCGCCAAAACCCGCTCCCGAACCCGAGCAAACGACCGTAAAACCGCTTCACCCGCCCGTAGCAGCTGCTGGCGGACCGCCGCCGACGCCCGAGGAAACTCGCGAACGTCTCAAGGCCGTGGCTGAGGCAATTCGTCAGCAAAGCGCCCCTCCACGCGGTGATTCTGCGCCGGACCGGCTCGTCCAGACTCAGAGCATCGCGACCGGGACCGATCCGGGTTTCATTCCGGGCACCCTGCCGGCTACTTTTCAAGAATTCCGCCTCAAGCACCTTGAAGGCGATGGCCCGAAAATCGACCCGGATCGCCTGCGCGAACTTGTCTTTGCTGTTGGCGAGCACTTTCCGGCAGTCACCCAGGACGGCGCTGATCCGACAGCCGACCCCAAGGGCTCAACGCTGATCTGGCGGGCTCAGGGCCGCGAGATTTTCCTCGGATTCGCCGCTCAATCGAATTATCGATTCTGGCAGGAAATGATCGGCGCTGGCCAGGAACGCGCGCGCAAACTCGGGCCCGAACCCAAGCTCAAGCTCGTCGTCTTTTCGCCAAAAACAGAGCCGTTTCCAATGGCTCGGCTGTTCGTTTCGCGCGACCAGGCGCAGGAAGTCAGCAAGCTCGTCGATCGGATTGAAATGGACGAAGATCTGATCGCCAGCCTCTACGCCGCCGGCGATTTGATCCGCGATCAGCGCAATGGCAAGATTCCGTTCACCTCAGCCCAGATCTTCGGGTTTGTGGCGACAGAGCTGGATTATTTCTGGCGACGCGTGACGAGATTAGGCGGTGCTGAAAATCGCGCAGCTGGTTAGCAGAATCGGCAGAATGAAGATTCAGACCGCGATCAAGGCGACTTGGGTCGCCTTTGCAGTTTCCGGATTGCTCTTCATCTGGCAGCTCGTTGCCTACCTCACCGACAACATCCCTGACCACATTCTTCCGTTGGTCAAAATCTTATCGGGCACGCAGGAGTCCGTTCCCGTTGCCTACTCTTGGACGATCAAGATCGGAGCTCTCTCCGTGATCGGACTTTTTATGACAACGATTTTTATCATCTGCGCCAAACTCGAAATTCGCTCCAAGCAAAAAAACTAACGCTCTAAGCCAGCAAATTCGCGAACGGCTTCGCCTTGTCGATCAGCGCGAACGGACGGTTGCCGCTCAGCATCACCTCGGTCTGCGGATGAATCCCTGTCAGATGCAGAATTGTCGCCGCCAACTCTTCAGGTGAAGCCGGATCTGACGTGGGTTCTCCGCCGATTTTGTCCGAAGATCCAATCACCCGTCCGCCACCGATTCCGCCGCCGGCAAAAGCCATGCTGAACACTTTTGGCCAGTGATCTCGACCCGCTGTCGCGTTCACTTTCGGCGTCCGTCCAAATTCCGTGCCGACCACGACCAGCGTTTCCTCCAGCATCCCGCGATCGTAAAGATCCCGAATCAGCGCAGCGATCGCGCGGTCGTTTCGCGGGAGACGATCGCGCATCAGCTTGAAAATATTGCTGTGATGATCCCAGCTTTGTCGGCCAATCGTGACGAACCGAACGCCCGATTCCACGAGCCGTCGCGCCCGCAAACAGAGATCGCCCATCTGATTTTTCCCGTCCGCGCCGTACGCGTCGCGAACTTCCTGCGGCTCCTGCTCAATATCGAAAGCCGCCGCCGCGCGACCGGACGTCACGATGTCGATCGCCTGCTCGCTGAACTGATCCCACTGATCACCGTACTGCTGCCGAGCCGATTCGACCGTCTTGTCCAGCTCCTTGAGCAGCCCAACGCGTGAGCCAAATCGATCCCCGCTCACATCCGAGCCCAGCAGCGTTTTCGCGTCCGTCTGCCTGAATGCCGCCGTGCTGCGCGGCAAAAAACCGTTCCCCACAAACCCCGAAGTGAAATCGTTACCCGGAATACTGACATGAGCCGGCATCCCGTTCCGCATCCCGAGCTGATGACTCACCATCGAGCCCAAATGCGGATTTCCCGAAAAACTAACCCCCGTAGCAGGTGCTGGCCGACGCCCCTCGACCATGTAGATCGAACCTCGCTGGTGCGCCGCTTCGCCGTGAGTCACCGACCGCAAAACCGCCATCTTGTCCATCGTCTTCGCGATCTCCGGCATCAATTCGCAAACGTGGTAGCCCGGCAGATTCGTCGGGATCGAGGTGAACTCGCCACGGATCTCGCGCGACGCCTCCGTCTTCATATCGAAGCTGTCGTGATGCGAAACCCCGCCCTGCAGCCAGAGGAAAATCACCGACTTCGCCTTAGCCGGCGGAGCCGCCATTTCAGTCGCATGCGCCTCCGAACGCAGCAGATCCGCAAGTCCAACTCCAAGGCCTCCGACGAGGCCGAGCTTGATCGCGGCCCGTCGCTGCAGACTGGAAATGAGGTGATTGGGCTGAGGGTGAACTCCTTGGGTGGTCATGGATGCGGAAATCACGATGGGTGCCCTGAATTTCTTGCTCCAATTTAAGGGTCTCAGAACGAAGAGTCGAAATTGAAGGAGAACGAAACTTTTCTCGCCAAACCCTCGTGAAGTGTTGAGACTGAATTCGTCATGATCACACTTCACGACCGGCCAAACCCCAAACGCGGACACGCCCCGCGACGCCACTTCCTCAAAATCGGAGGGATGGCCGCAGGCGGGCTCTCGCTCCAGCAGCTGCTGGCAGCCGAGGACCAGCAAGGCGTCGGCAGTTCGCACAAAGCGATCATCAACATTTTCTTGCCCGGCGGTCCGCCGCATCTCGACATGTTCGACATGAAGCCGGAGGCACCGCGAGAAATCCGGGGCGAATTCCAGCCGATCAAAAGCAACGTGCCTGGGATGGAATTCTGCGAGCTGTTCCCGAACCTCGCCAAATGCGCCGACAAATTCGCGATCATCCGCTCGCTCGGCGACAGCGAAGGTCGGCACGATTCATTTCAGTGCATGACGGGTAGGCGGAAGGGCGATCTCAGCGCGCCTCCAGGCGGTTGGCCGAATGCCGGTGCGTGGGTCTCGAAAGTGGCCGGCTCGAATCCCGGCGTACCCGCGAACCTCGCCATGATGTATCCCAGCAAGGGCGGAAACTGGGGCGAATCGTATGGCGGTGGCTTTGTCGGTCCCGCGCACGCGCCGATGAACACAGTCGAGCGCGATCCGCTCGCCACCCCGGAAGATCTCGCGCTTCGCGGCATCACGCTCGATCGCCTCGATGACCGCTCGCGTCTCCGCGACTCGTTCAATGATTTCCAGCGCAGCTCCGACGCAGAGGGCGGCTTAGACATTTATCATCAACAGGCTCTCGACATCCTGACAGGCTCAAAATTGACCGACGCGCTCGACCTCTCGAAAGAGGATCCCAAAGTCGTCGAGCGCTACGGAGTCAACGACCCGGTTTACACCTACGACGGTCCGCCAAAGATGGTGCGAAATTTCCTCGTCGCGCTTCGGTTAGTCGAAGCTGGTGCACGAGTCGTTAGTCTGAATTTCAGCCGCTGGGACTGGCACGGCACGGCCGACCTCTTCAATTTCAAGCGCGCTCGCGAAGATTTTCCGATGCTCGACAAGGGCTTGGCCGCGATGATCGAAGACCTCTATTTGCGTGGACTCGACCGAGATGTCTCCGTCGTCGTCTGGGGCGAATTCGGCCGCACTCCGAAGCTCAATAAACTCAATTCACGCGATCACTGGCCGCAAGCGAGCTTCGCGCTCATGGCAGGCGGCGGGATGAATACTGGCCAGGTCATCGGCTCGACTGACAAGCACGGAAACGCGCCGGACCAGCGCCCGGTGAAGTTCGGAGAAGTCTGGGCGACGCTCTATCACAACATCGGCATCGATCCGACGCGGACGACGGTCTTGGACTCGCGCGGTCGACCGCATTATCTGGTCGACTCAGGAGTTAAGCCGATTCCCGAGTTGATTGGGTAGTCGATTTCCGTTTGGATCGGATTCTGTCATCCCGAGCCTGCCGAGGGACCTCGCGAGTCAGCTTTGGCTCCGTTTACTCAATCGTTCACCTCGAAAGAGATCAACAAACGCGTCGACCGGTCCGGCCCGCTCTAAAGGCACATGATAACTCGCATCGTTGTTGCCTTTGCCCTCGTTTTCTTGGCGAGTCTGCTACCAGCAGCTGCTGAGGGCCGCCTCGCCGACTGCATCGCCCTCGCGATCCAGCACAACCTCGAATTCGAGTCTGACCTGATCGATCGGCAGCCCGGTGCAGAGGTGATCTTCGAGCAGTGTCAGGATTTCCTCGCGGACAAACCACCACTCCTTCAGCGCTGCCTTTTCCGCCAGAACCACCCGCGCCATCTCGGCGCGCTGGTCTGGCAATGGCGTAGACGGCGGACGAACGCTCCTTCAATATCCTCGTTTAGCGAGACCAGCATCTCCCGGATTTCCGCATGAGTCTCGGCTTGAGTCCAGAACTCCGGGTAGTCATCCAAATAGCCCTTCGAGGGCCTAATAAACGCCTTCGATAATCTTCTTCTCGAGGAACCCGAATGGGCGGACATCGCCGACGCCGTCCCATGGGAATTTCGGATGCGGTTTGCGGCGGATGGCTTCGTCGCGTTCGAGGAAGCGAGGCATGAAGAATTCTTTGGTCAATGTGGTCAGCTCGACTCGGCCGTATTCGTCGTATTCTCTGGTTTTGGCGGTGTCGTCAGGATCAACGACCCGAAGGATCGCGCGAGGCTGGGGAGCCCAATAGGTGACGCTGTAGTCGTTCTGCTTCAGCTCCTCAGGGACGCTCATGGCGAGGCCCATGAGGGTGTTGCCGTAAGTCGGGACAAAGAGCGCTCGGTCGTCGAGCACTTCTTCCTGGAGGAACCGGACGTATTCGGGCGTCATCGACGTTCCGCCACAGAAGCAGCCTTTGATGCCGTGATCGGCGATCGAAATCCGCTCGCCAATCGACGCGAGCAGGCGCGGGGTGGTGAAGATGCACTTGATGTCGCGATGTTTGATGATGGCGACGGCCTGCTCCATGACGTGTTGCATGTAGCGCTCGACTTGATCGAGTTCTTTGCGGCCGATGAGCTTTTTGACCCAACGCGGGTCGAGATCGACGTGGTAGCAGCTGCCACCGCGGTAGTTGGCAAGGTGCTCAACGGCCATCCGCAATCGACGCGGGCCAGTCGGGCCGACCATGATCCAGTTTCCGTTCCGCGGGAAGTAGTCGTCGCTCAGGTTGTCGCCGAATTCTTCGTAGTCGAGTTTGTAGTCATCCCAGCCGACGCGCTGCTTTGGAACGCCGGTGGTGCCGCCGGTTTCGAAGATGTTGAACGGTCGACCGCCCATGCCTTTGGGGACGAAGCGCTCGTTCTTTTCATCGCGAAGCCACTCGTCCTGAAAGTGGTCGAATTTAATGATGTCGTCGGCTCCTTTGACCTCTTCGCGAGGATCCCAGCCTGCTTTTTTCTGCCAGTCGAGCCAGAACGGCGTGCCGGTTTCTTCTGAGAAATGCCACGCGATGATTTCGCGGACACGGGCGTCGAGTTGATCGCGGGCTTCGGCCTCGCTGATAGGGCGGCTCATAGCAGCTGCTGGTATTTGCTCCTGGTCTCGTGGAGCAATTTCGGGTTCAAGTTCGGGTGTGGGTTGCGATTTCTTTTTGAATCCAAACACAGTGTGGTTTGTGAAGAATGAATACGATTGCTGATTTCAATCAGGCGCGTTCAGGAAAAGAACTTGTCGATCGTTTCCTTCGACGGCGGCTTCGATAGCAGTGAGCCGCCGACCATCCCGATAAGTCCAGCGAGGAAAATCCACGCGGCGGGCATCATTCCGGCGATGGTCATTTCTTCGCCACCGGCCATGATGAAGAGGCTCGTCCAAGTGATCACGACCAGCGCGACACAGGCGTAGACCCCGCCTTTGGTTGCGCGTTTCCAATAGAGAGCGCCAAAAATGATCGGGGTTAGCGCGGCGAATCCGCTGAAGCACCAGATCGCAAGATCGAAGACGTTCTTATTGATGAACAGCATCGCTAGAATGTAGACGAGGGCGACGATCCCAATGATGAAGTAACGTGCGATGCGAACGAGGTTGCTGTCCGTGATATTGCCCTCGCCCTTGGCGTGCAGGACGATGTCGTTGGTAAACATCGTGCCGAGACAGAGAAACTGCGAATCGAGCGATGACATGATCGCGGCCAGGACGCCCGCGATGAGCAGGCCGATTAAAAGCTCGTTTCCGACGAGGTTTTTCATCATGTTAGACAAGACTGCGGCCGGAGGCATCCCCCAGGGTAACAGGCCCGTGGCCCAAGCTCCGATCAGGACGCAGGGCACCCAAACGATCATGATACAGAGCGGATGCGCGATGACCGTTAGTCGAAACGCCTTGGCGCTCTTTGCGGTTAGCCAGTGCTGGAAGAGGTGCGGGAACATCCCGACCGAAAGCGGAATGAAAAGGTAGCTGACGAACATCAGGAACGGCATGCCGACCTCGCGTTTGGCCTCCGAAAGTTCGCCCGTCACCGGGTTCTTCTTTTTGTAGGTAATCTCGACTGGCTCGCGTTGGAAATGCGGTTGTTTGCCTGCAAATTTCTCAGCTGCTGCTGCATCGACGCTGCCAACTGGTTTCGGCGTTTCGAGCTTCTTTATCTTTCGAGAGTCGGGATCAAAGCCGTAGTTTTGAACGACTTTCCCTTCTGCCGTAATCTCGGCAGGCACTTTGCTGGCGTTCTTGAGCCCACCCAGGCTGTCGACGATCAGGACGAAAGCGACGAGGCCCATCGCCATGAAAACAAGCGTCTGAAACGTGTTCGCCCAAGCGGCTCCCCGGGATCCGCCTGCGAAAATGTAGACGAGGACGATGACGCTGACTACGAGGCCGCTGATCCACGGTGGCACGCCTCCGTCGAGAATTGCTGAGGCGTTTGGAAATAGATTTGGGAACGCACCAGCGGTAACTGGCTGGATCGTTTTGCCCGCGCCGATGATCCCGATCAGCAAGTACGGCACGACGAGCCCGACGAGGACGGGAAAGAGAAAATAGCCGATTTTGTCCGACTCAAAACGAGCACGGAAAAACTGAATCTGGGTAACGAAGCCTTGGCGCTTACCGTGCATCCAGAGGCGGATGCCGATCAGGAAAAAGCAGGCAGCGTGGATGAGACAGCTGATCGACGCCATCAAGCCGTAGGTGCCGACTCCGCGTTCGAAGGTTTTTCCGGTCGAACCAACGAGCGCGAAAGCGGTCATGGTCGTGCCGAAAACCGACATCAATAGGAGGAATGGTCCGATCGAGTGGCTGGCGACAAAGAAGTCTTTGCTGCTCCCTTTTTTGAGCTTCGTGGCGGAGAGCAGGCCGAGGCCAACGAGGAGGCCGAGGTAACAGAGAATGACGACGAGAACGGTCATGGCGTGGCAGTGTCAGGGATAAAAATTGAAGTTACTCGCCGCTTTCTTCAGCCTGCTTCTCGAGTTCGTGCGGCCAGAGGAATTTGATCGCCAAGATGCCGAGACCGACGCAGGCGAGCGAAAACACAGCGTGGTAAGCCAAGGCGATCGGCAGGAAGCCGAAAATCAGCTGATCATCGCCCCAGAACCATTTGTCCTGGTGGAGGATCAGCAAAACGAAGAACAAGAGATAGACGACTGCTTTCATGTCAGCTGTTGGGATAAAAACCGGGCGGGATTTTTGTCCCGCCCGGCAGATTCACGGTTGAAAATCGATTCCTCTTACTTCTTTCCGAAAGCGTAGAGGTGGGTCTGCGTGGTGACGTAGAGAACGCCGTTTGCGGCGACCGGGCTCGAATAAATCGGGGCCGGAAATTCGACAGTCATGAGGACTTCGTCGCCCTTGACTTTGCCGTCGCCATTCGCGTCAGCGCTCTTGTCGGCATTGATCACGACGAGCTCGCCGTCTTCGTTACCGAGGAAAACTTTGCCGTCAGCGACGAGGGTCGAGCCCCAGATGTGACTGAGGGTGTCGTGGATCCAGATCAGCTCGCCGGTCTTGCGATCGACGCAGTGGAGCACGCCGGAGTAGTCAGCGAGGAAGACGTAATCTTCGGTCACAGACGGACTCGAGATCGTCCGCTTGACGCCGTCGTAGGTCCAGATCGCATCTTCGTCGGCATTGCCTTCGCCGCGTGAATCGGCCTTGATCGCGCTGAGGAGACCGACACCTTCGCCGTGCTCCGGATCCTGACCGATCGCCGCGTAAACAACGCCGTCGTAGTAAACCGGAGTCGCGATGATTTCGTTCGGACCGTCGTAGGTCGCGTACTTGATCGGCTCGCCCGAATCATCGAAGCGATAGCTCTTCTTGTTTGCGTCGAACTTGTAAAGCTCGGGCAAAATATCGAAGCCTTCTTCGTCTTTCTCAGCGGCTGGATCGAGGAAGTAAACGAAACCGTCGCCAGCGCCGAAGATGATCGTCTTCTGCCCATCGTGATCGACGTAACCTGGCGATGACCAGTTGCAGTGCATGATGCGATCGCCGATGCCGGAGCCTTCTTCACCAACAAGCTCGCCCGTCTTCATGTCGAGGACGATCAGGCACGGGGCCAGCGGGGCCGGAATGTTGATGTGCGACCAGTCTACGCCGTTCGATGTCGTCACGAAGAGTTTCTCGCCATCCGTCGCGACCGAGGAACTGGTGACGTTGTGAGGGAAAACACCGAGTTCAGAACGAAGGTCGTAACCCCAGATGATATCGAGTTCGGTTGCGCCAGCTTCGACAACAGCCTCCTTGGAAGCGCCATCGAGGCCCTTCGACATGTAAGTCGTCTCGTCCTTGTAAGGCCCGTCGTTTCCGTCGGCCATTCCGTCGAGATCGAAGCAAATCACTTCGCCACGGTTGGTGACGACGTAGCCTTTGCCGTCAGCGATCAGAGGCGAAGAGCACATTCCGAGGAATTCCCAGTCGGAGACTTTTCCGGCACCGAGTTTTGGTGTGATCATCTGCCATTTGAACTCGCCGGAGGCTTCGTCAAACGCCATGACAACACCTCGGTCACCTTTGATGGCCGGATTGCGAGGGTCTTCGTTGTTCGTGCCCGCAAGCACCCAGCCTTCGCCGATTGTAGGCGTTCCGTAGGTCTGAGAGCCAAGCTTTGCGACCCACTTGAGGCCTTTTGCGCTTGCCGTGATTTCCTCGAGAGTCTTGCCCTCGCCAGCGTGCATTTCTTCGGGCAAACCAGTGACGTCGGACACCATGTTCTTGGTGTTGTTGCCGCCCCATTGAGCCCAGTCGGCCATTGCCGTTGTCGCGACTATCGCGCCAGCAGCTGCTGCCAATCTAAGGATGGTAGTTTTGTTCATATTGATCGGGTTTAGATTTTGAAGTTAGTCGTTCGGGGTAATCTGAATATTGTCCAAAAACACGCGTTTCTGGCTCTGGGGCGAGAAACCGAACAGACCCGGAGCACCTTTTTTGTGCGCATCGCGGTGTTCGAATTCGACGGTCCACGCTTCCGGTTCTTCGGTTCCTTTTTCCCAGCACTTGCCGCGAATCACGCCTGAACCGTCACTGTTGACGTCGACGCGCATCTTGAGCACGTACCACTTGTTGGCGGCCACCGGGAACTTCACCGAGTGCTTCACTCGCTCGTGGTTTGAGCTGATTTCGAGGCTGTTGGTGTTGCCGATCAACGCAAGAATATAGCGCTGATTGACAAGGCCGATCGTGCTCTTCACGCGGCGGTTTCCGTCGGTCATGACGTCGGCCTGGATCGTGTAGTTGCTCGAATCCGGGTGACCGATGAAACTCATGCAACGCTGGAACAGAATTCGGTCGAGCGTCTTCGCGAGGACCTTGTTTCCGTCGAGATCGCGGACTTCCCACTTCAAGCGGGCACCGATCCAAGGGAGCGGCGGGAAGGCGAATTTAACAGGTTTGGCATCGTCACCTTCACCCACGCGATCGGTAGCGTGATCAATGACGAGGTCGTAGCCTTCGAAATCTTCAGAAAACGGAATCGACTCGATCACGCGACCGCGAGCGACCCCGCTCAGCCCATCAACCGTGCCCTTGAACATTCCAGCGGAAACTTTGGCTTCCGGACCGGCGACAAGCTGTCCGTTGTCCCAACTCGCATCCATCTCGGCTTTCACCTTGGCGGTCGGCGGGATGAACTTTTCCCAGGTCACTTTGGACGGATCGACTTCGCCGACCACATTGCCGTTAGCATCGACTTTGCTCAAGCGGAACGACGCGCGGTCGCCTGGCTCAAGCAGAACTTCGGACGGGATCGCACGGAAACCAACCGCCTCGCCCTTCACAACCTCGGGCTGCGCCGGAAGAGGATCGTAAGCAACGCTGTCGGTGTCGAACTTGAACGCGTAAAGCTTGCCCATCGAGTGGATGTAAACCATTCCGTTCGCAACTGCGGGCGAGCCAAGGCAGCCGCCCTGGGTTTCGATTTCGTGCAGGAGCTTGCCTTCGGTCTCGCCGGGCTCGACGACGCAAATTTTGCCGAGCGCCATTGGGATAATCAAAAGACCGTTCACATAAGTCGGCGAGGAGTGAATCTGCTCGCTGCTGAGCTTCAAGTGCCAGAGTTCTTTGCCGGTTTCGGCGTCGACACAGAAAAGCTCGCCTTCGTGAGTCATCTGATAAACCCGGTCGCCAACCAGCGTCGGCGAACTCGTGAACATCTTCAGCGGGTTACGCCATTTTTCGGCGGAGGCCGGCAGGCGCGGCGCACCTTTTTGCGCTGGATCGATTTCGCCGCCTGAATTGGCGAAATCCGCAGGCATGTTGATTGCGAACATCCGGCCAATCTCGGTCGTATCGAGGTTCTCCTTGCCGTGGATGCAGATCAGCGAGTTATCGCCGAAACGAACCGGCGACGAGTTCACGCCGCCCATCGAAATCTGGTAACGCCACAGCGGCTTGCCATCGGCGATGCTGATGCAGGCCACGTTTCCGCAGCCAAGCCCGACGTAACCGACACGGCGGCCGTCACGGGTTTCGATATACATGTTAGAGAAGGACGTGTCCTTCAGAAATGGCGGGCCGACGCCAGCGGTGCTCGCCCAGATCAGCTCGCCCGTGTGCTTGTCGTAAGCGAAAAACCGGTCCCGAGCCGGGCCTTCCGCGCCCCAGTAGCTCGTCACCGCGCGGGTGATGACCATATCGCCCTCGATGATCGGCGCTCCGGCGCGACCGTTCGGAAACGTGAGACGGCCAAAGCGATCCATCAACGAAAGCTCCCAGACCGAATTTCCTTCACGATCGAAGCACATGAAAAGGCCGTAAGTCGTGTGGAGGAAAATGTTCCCGGTTTCCGGGTCGACCGTCGGAGCCCCGACGGTGTAGCGATCATAAACCGTGTCGGAGATGAAATCGTGGAATTTGCGTTCCCAGAGAACCTCGCCAGTTACCGCATTGTGCGCGGTGAGAACTTCGTAAAGATCCTCGTCTTTTCCGATGTAGCTCCACGAATAGAGCTGCCCGTCGTGGATCACCGGGGTGCCGCGGCCTTCGAGATCGGCCGTCCAGACCGGCTTCGGATTGAATTTCGCGCCATCGCTGTAGCGCTCGAGGCTAACGCCGGTCTGCAGCGGACCGCGCCAGTGGAGCCAGTTTCCTTCGTGTGAATTCGCTTTCGCTGCACCGCCGCCGCCAGCAGCTGCTGGTGCAACGGCCGCTGGTGCGAGAATTGCGGCAGGAGGCGCGACAGCTGCCTCTGGAGCCGGAGTGGCTGCCGATTCTGGGGCTGGATTCGGTGCCGGGGCAGGAGGCTCGGGAGCCGGTTTCGGTGCCGGGGCAGCAGGCTCGGGAGCTGGTTTCGGTGCTGGAGCAGCAGGCTCGGGAGCTGGTTTCGGTGCTGGAGCAGCAGGCTCGGGAGCCGGTTTCGGTGCTGGAGCAGCAGGCTCGGGAGCCGGTTTCGGTGCTGGAGCAGCAGGCTCGGGAGCCGGTTTCAGTGCTGGAGCAGGAGGCTCGGGAGCTGGTTCCGGTGCCGTTGAGGCAGGAACCGCGGGCTCCTTTGATTCCTTCTCATCGCCCTCTCCCCCGCATCCAACGAGAGTCAAAGCGACGAAAGGAATTGTGAGCCAGAGTTGTTTACGCACGAGGCGCCAAAAGGATTCAAACATGAGTAGTCCGTGGTTGTGATTCGAGTTTTCCGGGAGCGAGTGGCCCTTGGACAGAAAAAGCGGCGAATCCTAGGTCGCGGGCCAAATCGATGCAAATCGAATTTCCGCCGAGGTCGACAACTCAGCCTTCCCCGTCAATCGAGCGAAGCGAGAGTGACCGCTTGAAGTCCGCGTATCCGAATTCGTTGATCCGGACTTTCGCGCCATTTTCTCGCTCAACCCAAACCTCTGGCATTCGCAGGCCGTTGAACCAATTCAGCTTCACCATCGTGTAGCCCGCCGAATCGAGAACATGCAGTTGCTGGCCGATTTCGAGCGGCTTCGCGAAGCGCGCCCGGCCAAAAATGTCGCCTGCGAGGCAGGAACTCGATCCAATCACGTATTCGAACTCGCCAGTCGGATCGGCTTCGCGAATTTCGGCGGGCTCGTCAAAAATCAGCGTGTCGAGCCGATGCGCTTCGGTCGCGCTGTCGAGAATCGCCGTGGGAATGCCTTCGGTTTCGACGATGTCGAGAATTGCTGAGACGAGATCGGTAGTTTCCGTGATCAACGCCTCGCCCGGCTCAAGGTAAACCTGAATGCTGTGACGCTCCGCAAAACCTTTCAGAGCATCGGCGACGCGGCCCAACGGGTAACCGTCTGTCGTGAATCGCACGCCGCCGCCGAGGCTGACCCAATCGAGTCGGTCCAGCAGCTGCTCGCCGAATTCGGCGCTGATTCGGTCGAGGCTTTCGATGAAATCTTCGGCGTCCGCGTTTTCGCAATTGTAGTGAAACATCACGCCGTCGATTCGCTGGATGAGCTCCTCCGTCAGACCCGATTTGCGAACGCCCAACCTGGACGTCGGCAGCGACGGATCGTATCTCGGATCTGCCGCGTGTCCGCCCCCCGGATTCACTCGAAGCCCGACGGATTTGCAACGCTTCAGACGCGGCGAGTGCTCCAGCAGCTGCCGAGCGGAATTGAAAATGAATTTGTCCGAAAACGCGTCCGCCTCCTCAACATCCTCAGCCGAAAAAGCAACGCTGTAAGCGTGAGTTTCGCCGCCAATCGTTTCGTGGCCGAGACGCGCCTCGAAAACAGAACTGCTCGTCGTCCCATCGACAAATGCCCGAATAATCGGGAACACGCCCCAGGTCGAAAAGCACTTCAGCGCGAGCACAACTTTCGCGCCGGATTTTTCCTGCAGCTGCCGAATCCGACGCAGGTTTTTGAGCAGGCTGACTTCGGAAATAAGAAAATACGGCGTCTTCGGATTCACGCCGATTTGTCGATGATTTGAGTTTCCTCAGACGGATCGAGATCCAAGACATCCCAGGTTAAACCGTTTGCCGGCATCAGCTCAAGAAATGGATCGGGATCCAGCTGCTCGACGTTGAAAAGTCCCGGACCGCCCCACTGCTTTCGAAAGTAGAGCATGACCGCCGTGACGCAGGGCGCCGCCGTGGTGTAGGAAATCGCCTGCGATTCCAGCTCGCGATAAGCCTCGGCGTGATCGCATAAATTGTAGAGCAGGACGCGCCGAGGTTGTCCGTCTTTCATTCCGTGAATGATCGAGCCGATGCAGGTTTTTCCGGTGTAATCCGGCGCGAGCGAGACCGGATCCGGCAAGACGGCTTTGAGCACTTTCAGCGGTTCGACTGTGATGCCATCGCAGGTCGTGACCGGGCCCGGCTTGAGCAGTCCAAGGTCGCGCATCACGTTGAAATATTTGAGGTAATTGTCGCTGAAGCCCATCCAGAATTCGATCCGGTCGCACGGAATGAACTCGGCGAGCGAGCGGACTTCGTCGTGAGCCATCGAGTAAACTTTGTGGCGGCCGACTTCGGGCAGATCGACCTCGCGAACCCGCGAGTGACACGGCACCTGTTTCCAATCTCCCTTTTCCCAGTAAAATGAGTCGCCTTGGATCTCGAGCAGGTTCGTTTCAGGATCGAAATTCGTCGCGAACTTCCGGCCGTGATCACCGGCGTTGACGTCAACCACATCGATCGTTTGAATCTCGTCGAGCAGGTGCTTTTTCGCGTAAGCACAAAAAATGCTGACCACGCCAGGATCGAAACCCGCGCCAAGGATTCCGGTCAGGCCAAGTTCAGCAAACCGATCGCGAAACGCCCACTGCGGATCGTAAGCCTGGGGCACCTGCTGGCCGGGGCTGCAGAGGTCGGTCGCGACCGAGGTATCGAGATAATCGATCTTAGCCTGGCAGCAGGCCTCCATCACACTAACATTGATCCAGGGCGGGCCAACGTTGACGACCAAATCCGGGCTTACCTCCTCGATCAGGCTGCGCAGCGAAGAAACGTCGTCCGCATCGACCTGACGCGGCGTGATTCCGAGGCTCGGGTCCTTGAAATTTTCCTTCCGCTCGACGCTCTCGATAATCGCCCGACATTTTGATTCGGTGCGCGAGGCGAGTGTGATTTCGCCGACGACATCGTTGTTTTGAGCAAGTTTGTGGGCCAGGGCCCAGCCCACGCTTCCGGCTCCAATTTGTAGGATCGACATTTTTAAGCAGTTGCAGATTTTGACGCCGTCTCAAGCCGATTTCCCTCCGATTCAATCAGCTCGATCAGGTTCTCGATTTGTGCCTCCGTCAGGCTTGGGTTGAGCAAGGTCAGCTTGAGCGCGACCTGTCCGTTGAAGCTCGTCCGACCGATCACGGCACGACCGCTGGCCAGCAGCTGCTCGTGGACTTCGCAATTCAGTTCGTCGCTTCCGGCGAAGCGAAAAAGGATCGTCGTTAGCGAAGGATCAGCGAGAAGTTCGAGCTTCGGTGAACGCTTCACAAGTTCAGCCGCATATTTTGCCAGTTGCAGAACTCGCTCGATCATCGCACCAAGTTGATCCGGCCCCACATTTTTGAGCGTCATCCAGATTTTCAGCGCGTCGAATCGGCGGCTGGTCACAACGGATTTGTCGACCAGATTCGGCCGCGGATCGGCCTCGCGATTGAGGTAGTCGGCGTGCTGCTCGATAAACCGGAAATTTTCGCCGTCACGCAAGAGAAACAGGCCGCAGCTGATCGGCTGGAAGAAGAGTTTATGGAAATCGAGCGCGATCGAATCGGCTCTCTCGATTCCGCGCAGCTGCTTGCGCTGATCAGTCAAAAGCAAACCTCCGCCGTAAGCCGCGTCGACGTGAAGCCAGACTTTTTGCTGCTCACAAATTTCGGCGATTTCAGTCAACGGATCGATTGCGCCGAGATCCGTCGTCCCTGCTGTCGCCACGACCGCCATCGGCTCGACTTTTTCCAGCAGCTGCTGGAGCGCACCCGGCTTCATCCGGCCTTCAGCGTCGCAGTCGACGGCGATCACGCTCTTCGTGCCGAGGCCAAGCCGCGCCATCGATTTGGCCACGGTGAAGTGAGCGTTTTCGGATGTCAGAACACGCAGATTTCTGGCCTCATTCGGCAGGCCTTCTTTAAAAATATCGCAGCCCCAATTGCGTTCGCAGACCAGTCCACGAGCCAGCAAGAGCCCAAGATAATTGCTCTCCGTCCCGCCTCCCGTGAACACGCCATCTGCACCCTGACCGAACGCTATTTTTTCCGCGAACCAA
Source organism: Verrucomicrobiales bacterium (assembly GCA_047620505.1). Taxonomy (GTDB): domain Bacteria; phylum Verrucomicrobiota; class Verrucomicrobiia; order Verrucomicrobiales; family DEV007; genus JBLHKS01. The sequence continues at coordinate 41,047 of JBLHKS010000040.1, forward strand.
GCGACCATCTGCGTTTCGACAAGCGTCGCCGCGCTCGCCTGATCCCAGGAATCCATCGACTGATTCAGAGCTGCGATCACGACCTCGGCTGCGATGGCCGAAATCATCGGCGGCGTGTGAAGATGGGCCGCGCAATTCGGGTGTTGTGTCAGGATCGAGTTTCGCGCGACGGTTTCCATCGTCGCGCTCAACGAAATTTGCTCTGACGATTCAAACTCAGCCGCAAGCGCCCGATCAAGCTCGCCGATCGGCAAACCTGAATACGGCGCATCGGCGCTCTCGAAAATTTCGGCGAGTCGATCCGTCGTCTCCCGAATCGCAGCGCGAAATCGCTCCGCGCCGCCCGATTCGGTTTGAATGAAGTGCTCTCGAAAATCCAACGATTTCAAATCCGGCTGGCGGCGATCGAATCCGCGATGATTTCGACACAACTTGCGACTTGCGCTTCGTCCACGATCAGAGGCGGAAGAAAACGAACCACGCAGCCGTTGCGCCCGCCGCGCTCGATGATCAGGCCTCGACGCAACGCTTCGGTCTGAATCCGGCTCGCGCGCTCGGTTCCGAATCCGCCGTTTTCATCGATGATCTCCATGCCGATCATGAGCCCGCGGCCACGGACTTCGCCAACCCATTCCGGATTCTCTTGCGCGACTTCGCGCAACCCTTTGCCAAGCCGCTTGCCCATCGCCTTTACGTGATCGCAAAGCCCATCTCTCTGGATGATTTCGAGCGTCCGAGCGCCTGCCGCCATCGCGAGTTGGTTTCCACGAAACGTCCCGCAGTGCTCCCCCGCTCGCCAGCCGTCGTTCTTCGATTCAAACACAAGAGCCGACAACGGCAGCCCCCCGCCGATCGCTTTGGAAAGTGCGAGAATGTCCGGCCGAATCCCGGCGTGCTCGAAAGCAAACGTCGAGCCAGTCCGGCCGATTCCAGTCTGGATTTCGTCGACGATCAGAAGAATTCCGTGCTTTTCGGCGATCCGGCGCACGCCTTGAAGCCACGATTTTGGCGCGGCAATCACGCCGCCTTCGCCTTGGATCGGCTCAAGAATAATCGCAGCGGGAATGCCGATTCCACTCGCTGGATCATCCAGCGCGGATTCGAGAAATTTCAGCCCAACCCGGGCTCCGTCCGCTCCGCCGATTCCAAATGGACATCGGAAACTGTAGGGAAAAGGAAAAAAGTGAACGCCTGGTATCGACGGAAGTTGCCGCTCTCGCAGCTCGCGATTTCCGGTCACAGCCAGCGCGTTTCCGCTGACGCCATGGTAGCCTCCTTGAAAGGCGATGATTTCCGATCGGCCGGTCTGGATTCGGGCCAGCTTGATCGCGGCATCGATCGCGTCGGCTCCGCCGGGCCCACAGAACTGGACGCGCGGATTATCGAAGTAGCCTTCAGGTAGAAAATCCAGCAGCTGCTGGAGAAACGCGTTTTTGACGGGCGAAGTCAGATCGAGCGATTGATACGGGAGCTTGTTCGCGATCTGTTTGATGACTTCGGCGTCGATTTCGGGATGATGGTGTCCCAGGGCCAAAACGCCGGCCCCGCTGAGAAAATCCAGATATTTTTGACCTTTGGTATCCCAGATCCAGACACCCTCCGCTTTCTTGATCGCCAGCGGCAGGCGGCGTGGGTACGAGCGGACTTCGGATTCGTGGGTTTCCTGGAATTCCAATGTTTCGTCAGGCTCGACGTCTCGACAGACGACAGGCTTTGACTCAATTTCTGGAGAACGACCAGGATCGACCGGAATGCTGAATCCGCGGGTCGATTCCCGGTCCATCGCATCGACGCTTGGAGGGAATGACATTAATCAGGTGATTGGAAGTGACTGCTTTTAGAAAGCGAGCCTAAAGGGGCGCGATTCTTCCATTTCGCAACTCGATTTCAACGAACTGGATTAGTTTGATCCGTTGCAGGTCCATCCTACCGTCGACGCCGTGCAATCGGTTTTTGCCAAAGTATTTGATGTTCGAAGCGGAGAATTTTCCCGGGTTTCTCTGCTGTGGCTACAATCGCTGTTGATCGGATTTGCGATCGTCAGCTACGAGAGCGCCGCGACGTCGCTCTTCCTCAGTGTCTTTGAGGTTTCGAGCCTTCCGCTTGTCTACATCGGCGTCGCAGTCGTCTCGGTCATCTTTGGCATCGTCTACATGAGGCTTGAGGAAAAACTGACGCCCGCGCGGCTGTTCCCGATCGCGGTGACGGTCATTCTCGCAGGGATGCTCGGTGCTCGTGGGCTGCTCGCCGTTACCGAATCGAAATGGGCTTACCTGGCGACGATGGTCTGGTTAGACGTTACGATCGTGTTCCTCGGTCTGCAATTCTGGTCGCTCGCCGGGCTTTTGCTGAACGTTCGCCAGAGCAAGCGACTGTTTGGCATAATCGGCTCCGGCGAAGTTCTTGGCGTCGTGATCGGCGGGCTGCTCGTTCCGGTTCTCGTTCGGATGATCGGAACCGTGAACGTCTTTCTCTGGGCGGCCGGTTGTCTCGGCGTCGCGTTTCTGATTTTGTTGATCACCGTCGCGAGCAATCGCAGCCGGCTTCAAGAAGGTGAGGAAGATGAAGACGAGGAAGAGCTGACTTTCGGGGCGATGCTCAAAACCCCCTACCTCCTTCTGTTGTTCGCGTTTTCGTTTTTCGTAGTCCTCAGCGATTATTTCGTCGATTTTTTCTTCTACGCGAAAGTAGACGAGCAGTTTCCCAGCGAGGAAAAACTCGCATCATTTCTCGGCCCATTTTTCGCCGCCGTCGGCGCATTTTCGTTCTTCGCGAAACTCTTTCTGTTTAACCGAATCATGAAGCGCTTCGGCGTCCTCGGCGGACTGCTTACGATGCCGATCGCCGTGCTCGTCGCGGTCCTGCTGGCGATGAGCGCGAATTACTATTTCCCGGACTCTTCGATCTTCGGCTATTCCTGGGTGTTCGTCTTTATCTTGTTAACCAAGATGTTTGACCTAGGTCTTCGACCCGCCATTTCTGAGCCAACCACCATCGTGCTCTTTCAACCGATCGCCCCTGGCAGGCGTGTCCGGGTTCAGTCCTTCAACGACAGTGTCATCGAGCCGATCAATAACGGCCTGACCGGCGTCATTCTTCTTGTACTGACCATGGGTCTTGGCTGGGGCATCGTGGAGATCGGTTGGACCACGGCCGCCATTTTCGCGGCTGGCATCATCGTCTGTTTCGTCGTCAGGCGAGGCTACGCGACCGAACTGACGAAGACGTTTGAGAAGCGGAATCTCACAGACGCAGGCGCATCCGGCCCGATCGACGAGCGGACGCTTCGGCCCTACCTGAAAAGCGACGAACCAGGCGAAGTGATTTATGGGCTCTTCAGGGATTTTCGTGGCAACTATCTAACGGAAAGAGATCTAACTTTGCGCAGAAAAACATGATTCGAATGCGGTAGTTGGCAAAGGACCGAAATCCGCGCGC
>JBLHKS010000041.1:0-44310 GCA_047620505.1 Verrucomicrobiales bacterium
CAGCTTCGCCGAAAACCGCATCCCAATCGACATCGCCGACTTTCATCTGCGAAGCCGCCGTGTTTCCGCGATCTGGACAGCCAACCGCGCCGCGAATCCCAAATCCGCGTTCCGTGAAATTCAATCCGTTGCGAACCTCGCGACCGATCCCGTCGTATGGTTTCCACTGAACGAACTGCGTGTCGACGCCGCCCTGGAGAATAAAATCTTCGATGAGCCGGCCAACCGGGTTGTCGGCGAACGCAGTCACGACTGCCGCGCGCTGACCGAAACAGCGCCGAAGTCCACGAGTGACGTTGTACTCGCCCCCGCCTTCCCAGGCCGCGAATTGGCGTGAAGTGTGGATTCGATTCTCGCCCGGATCGAGGCGGAGCATGATTTCGCCAAGCGAAACACAGTCGAATTGGCAATCGGCGGCAGGTCGGATGTCGAGCATGGGCAAAGTGATAGAGCGGCTGGAGGGTCCGTCAAATCCTCGTTCTCGGCGAAGTTACTTTCAATCCGGCAGCTGCCGAATTTGGACAAAGTTTGTTGAGACTTTCGAACATCATGCGTGGTTAGGGGTTGCGCGCGCCAGAAGCCGATGAAGCCGGAATCCACAGCCAGAGACGTCAACGAACAGATCTGCGTCGCGGCGTTTCGCAACAACCCGACTTCGATCGTGGTTTCCCGCCTGAGCGACGGAAGAATCATCGAAGTAAATTCGATGTTCACTCAGATTTCGGGTTATTCGGTTGAAGAATCGATCGGAAAAACGCCGATCGAGCTGAATCTCTGGGAGTCGCAGGAAGAGCGCGAGGCGATGATCGAGGCCGTTGAAAAGGACGGCTGGATGGCACCGCGCGAGTGCGCGTTTTTGCGCCGCGACGGCGGTCGGTGGATTGGAGCGATGTCCGCGGAGCGCGTCGAAATCGACGGGGAAGCCTGCATTCTGACGAACACGCTCGACGTGACCGACCTCAGGCGGACTGAAGCCCGGCTCAGCGTTGTGAGCGATGCAATGGAGAACGCGCTTAACGGATTCGAAATACTCAGCGCCGACGGCAGGTTCGTTTACGCGAATCGCGCGGCAGTGGAAATGTGGGGCTACGACAGCGCCGAGGAGTTCTGCCAGAGCTCGCCGCAGTCGCATTGCCTCGATCCTGAAACTCCCGGGCGCGTCATCGGCGAGTTGAAAAAAAGCGGGAGCACCACGAGGGAGTTTGTCGCGACCAGGAAAGACGGCGCAGAGTTCGACGCCTTGATTTACGCCCGCCAGGCAACGGACGAGCTGAACAACGAAATTTACATCTGCACCTGCCTCGACGTCACGGAACGCAAGCGCGCCGAAAAGCAGCTGCTGGAGGAGAAACAGCGGCTCGAGGAGGAAAACACGCTGCTTCGGTCTGACTTTGAGGCCGAGCACGGGTGGGGAAATCTGGTGACGGCGAGCCCGGCGATGAAGGCGGTGCAGAAGCAGGCTTCGCAAGTGGCGAAGACCGATTCGACCGTTCTGATTCTCGGGGAAACCGGCGTCGGCAAGGAAGTGCTCGCCAGTGAAATCCATCGCAACAGCCGGCGTGCGGAGCGCCCGATCGTGATTTTGAATTGCGCGGCAATCCCGGCGACTCTGGTCGAAGCGGAGTTGTTCGGTGCCGAAAAAGGCGCTTACACCGGGGCGGACAGGGCGCGAAAGGGGCGGTTCGAACTTGCGGACGGAGGCACGCTTTTTCTCGATGAAGTCGGCGAGCTTCCAGAAGAAATGCAGGCCAAGTTGCTCCGCGCGCTGCAGGAGGGGCAATTCGAACGGCTGGGAAGCGCCGAGACGACGACGGTGGACGTTCGCGTGATCGCCGCAACGAATCGCGAACTCGAAAAAGAAGTTCGGGAAGGAAAATTCCGCGAGGACCTTTTCTATCGGCTCAGCGTCTTTCCGATCACGCTGCCGCCGCTGCGCGAACGCCCGGAAGACATTCCGGTTCTGGCTCAGCTCTTCGTCGAAAATCTCGGCGACAGAATCGGGAAAAAATTCAAAAGCATTGCGAGGCGCGGGCTGGAAACGCTCCAGAATTATCGCTGGCCCGGGAATATTCGCGAACTGCGAAACACGATCGAGCGAGCGATGATTCAGAGCAACGGGAAGACCCTCCAGATCGAAGCTCCCGGAAAACGGAGCGTCGGGCCGGTCGGCGGACAGCGATCTCTCGCAGAAATGGAACGCGCCCACATCGTAGCAGTTCTCGAGCAAACCAGGTGGAGAGTTCGTGGAGCTGGCGCGGCAGCCGAAATCCTCGGTCTGTGCCCGACGACGCTGGAGTCGCGGATGAAAAAGTCAGGAATCGAGAGACCGAAATAGAGGTCTCTGAGACTACGATATTTCGGGTTAAATCCGGAATATCGTAATTTTTTGTCCCGTTTATTGCGCTCAGACCAAGTGTTGGTTGCGCATTTTATCCTTTTTATCGGGGGATTCTCGCTTTTTGAAAACATTTGTAATTGTTGGCATGGGTTTTGCATTGTGTCTGGCTTGAACCAACCAATCCAACCCAACTAATCTTGAGCCTGATCTTCCCAACCATCCAGTTCGTTCGCGCCTTTCCCTAGGGTCTGGCGCGACGCTGGCTCAGGCCAGGAGGCTCCCAAGTGCAACACCAAGGGAACGGCGGATTCGTATGCCCGTACGAATCCGCCATCTTCGCGATGTGAAGAGTGGCGAAGAGCCGAGCGGGGCAGTCGCCCCGCTCGGTAACCCTTGCCTCCCCTCGCGCCGTTTGGCTGTCGATTGGATTCCCTCCCAGAACCATGCCCTTCACACTTTACTCCTCGTCCAATCCGATTCGAATCACCTGCCACGGAGATCTGACCGCTTCGGATGCGCGGCAGGTTCTCTACGAATCGCCGCAAATAGATCGCGCTACGAATCGCCTCATCGACCTCCGCGCCGCCGAAGATTTCCGGTTCTCTGGCGCAGAATTGATGCTGAATTCAGCTGAGGCTTCCCTCGAAAGTTACCCCAATCCCTATCGCTGTGCTTTGCTGATCGAGAGTCCGCTTTCTCGCGGGATCGCTCGGATGTGGCAGAACCTCAATGAGCTGGCCGCCGCCGCGATCGAGGTTTTTGTAGATGAAAAGGAGGCTCTTGAGTGGCTCGCGGCCTGACTTCGATTGCTTCCAGCAGCTGCTGAGATTATTTCAGGCTCGCTGCCTCATATCGGTCACGCCAAGGCGTCTTGCTTGAAGAAGGCGAGGCGATCCTCCGGGCGAAGATCGACATGGCTGGAGAGATAGCCGAAACGTCGGCATCGGCAACGATTCGTAATGAACTGAGCGAGTTGGCGTCGAAGCTGAGCACAATTCAAATGAGCGATCCAAAAACCATCGAGACCGAAGTCGAACAATTCATGACGGGCGTCGTCAGGCGAAATCCGTACGAGCCCGAGTTCCACCAGACTGTCCAAGAGTTTACCGAATCGGTGATGCCGACCGTTCTCGATAACTCGGCTTTTCAGGAGGCGCAGATCCTCGAGCGGATGACGGAGCCGGATCGAATCGTGATTTTTCGAGTCACCTGGGAAGCCGATGACGGCTGTCTGCGCGCGAATCGAGCGTGGCGAGTTCAGTTCAACAACGCGATCGGTCCTTACAAGGGCGGGCTTCGATTTCATCCGACGGTGACGCAAAGCGTGCTGAAATTTCTGGGCTTCGAACAGACGTTCAAGAACAGCCTGACCGGCCTGCCGATGGGCGGCGCGAAAGGCGGTTCGAACTTCAATCCGAAGGGAAAGAGCAATCGCGAAGTGATGCGGTTTTGTCAGTCGCTGATGACCGAGCTTCATCGCCACATCGGCCCTCACACCGACATACCGGCCGGCGACATCGGGGTTGGCGCGCGCGAAATCAGCTATCTCTTCGGGCAGTACAAACGGCTGACGAATCGATTCGTCGGCGCGATTACGGGCAAGGGACTCGCTTTCGGCGGGAGTCTCGGCCGGACGGAGGCCACGGGCTACGGCTGCGTCTATTTTTGCGAAAACATGCTGAACCACCGCGGGGATTCGATCGCTGCAAAAACGGTGGCGGTGTCAGGATCCGGAAACGTCGCGACTTACGCGATCGAGAAGGCAACAGCGATGGGCGCGAAGGTCGTGACGGCTTCGGACTCGTCCGGCTTCATTCACGATCCGGAAGGCATCGATCCTGACAAGCTCGCCTTTCTCAAAGACCTCAAGGAAATCAGGCGCGGCCGGATCGGCGAGTACGTCGAGAAATTCCCGTCCGCGTCGTTCCACGAAGGCCGGCCCTGGTCGGTTCCAGTCCAGGTTGCGCTGCCTTGCGCGACCCAGAACGAGATCACCGAAGCGGAAGCCCGGACGCTTCTCGCGAACGGAGTTCAAGCCGTTTCGGAAGGCGCGAACATGCCGACTGATCTGGGAGGAATCCGCGCTTTCCTGGATGCAAAAATTCTTTTCGGCCCTGCCAAAGCCGCCAACGCGGGAGGCGTCGCGGTGTCCGGTTTGGAGCAAAGTCAGAACGCGCTCCGGCTTTCGTGGTCGCGCGAAGAGGTCGACGGCAAGCTCCAGAAAATCATGCACGAGATCCACGCGAAGTGCGTCGATCACGGAACCGAGGGCGACTTCGTCAACTACGTCAACGGCTCGAACATCGCCGGCTTCATCAAAGTCGCCGACGCGATGCTGGCCTACGGAGCCGTTTAACCCGCTTGCGTCCAGCAGCTGCTGGGACTATTTCAGGCGCGATGCCTGACAGCCCTTCTATCGAACCCCGCGATTTCATTCGCGAGATCATCGTCGACGACCTGAAAACCGGGAAGCACGACCACGTCGTGACGCGCTTCCCTCCGGAGCCGAACGGCTACCTTCACATCGGCCACGCCAAGGCGTTTTGTCTGAATTTCGGGCTCGCGACTGAGGTTCCGAACAGCCGCTGCCACCTGCGGATGGACGACACGAATCCGGTGAAGGAAGACGTCGAGTACGTCGAGTCGATTCAGGAAGACGTTCGCTGGATGGGCTGGAATTGGGGCGAGCACTTTTTCTTCGCGAGCGATTATTACGACAAGCTCCACGGCTTCGCAGTCGAGTTGATTGAGAAGGGCCTGGCCTACGTCGATGAGCTAAGCGCCGAGGAAATGCGCGAGTACCGCGGGAACCTGACCGAGCCCGGAAAAGACAGTCCCCATCGCGATCGGCCGATCGAAGAAAACCTGGCGCTGTTCGAAAAAATGCGCGCTGGCGGATTTGAAGAAGGCGAAGTGATCCTCCGCGCGAAGATCGACATGGCGCACCCGAACTTGAACATGCGCGACCCGGCGGTCTACCGAGTTCTCAAAGCCAACCACCACCGCACCGGCGACAAGTGGAAAATCTACCCGATGTACGATTTCGCGCATCCGCTGAGCGACGCGCTCGAGGGGATCACGCATTCGCTCTGCTCGATCGAATTCGAAAACCATCGACCGCTCTACGATTGGTTCGTCGACAACGTTTCCGTCCCGGCGAAGCCGCGCCAGATCGAGTTCGCGCGGCTCAATCTGAACTTCACGGTGATGAGCAAACGCAAGCTCCAGCAGCTCGTCGAGAAGAAGCTCGTCGACGGCTGGGACGACCCTCGCATGCCCACAATCTCGGGCCTGCGTCGCCGCGGCTACACGCCGGAAGCGATCCGCAATTTCATCGATCGCGTCGGCCTGACGAAGTTCAACAGCCAGACGGATGTGGCTTTGTTAGAGCATGCGATCCGCGAAAATCTCAACCCCACGTCCCTGCGCCGAATGGCCGTTTTGCGGCCGCTCAAGGTCGTGATCACGAATTATCCTGAAGGCGAAGATGAAGAGCTGGACGCCGTGAACAACCCCGAGGACGAGTCCGCCGGAACCCGGAAAGTTCCGTTCTCGCGCGAGCTTTTTATCGAGCAGGACGACTTCATGGAAAACGCGTCGCGGAAGTTTTACCGCCTGACGCAGGGCCGCGAAGTTCGGCTGCGCTACGCTTATTGGATCAAGTGCGAGGAAGCGATCAAGGACGATGACGGCAATGTGATCGAGCTGCGCTGCACCTACGATCCGGCGACGAAGGGCGGCGAGAATCCGCCCGACGGCCGCAAGGTCAAAGCGACCCTGCACTGGGTTTCGGCACCGCACGCGGCGGACGCGGAAGTCCGGCTCTACGACCGACTTTTCAACAACGAGACCCCGGGCGGCGACGATTTTGTCGATCACCTGAATCCGGATTCGCTGGAAATTCTGGAGGCCGCGAAGGTCGAACCCGCGCTAGCAGCTGCTGAGCCGGGCGACCGCGTTCAATTCGAGCGACTCGGCTATTTTTGCGTCGACACGAAGCTCAGCACGGCCGAGAAGCCGGTCTTCAATCGGACGGTCACGCTCAAGGATGCCTGGGCGAAGCTTCAGAAGAAGTGAAAACCGCTACAACGGAAGATACTCGACCTTGCCTTGAAATTCTTCGAATGTCAGGCATTCAACAAGAATCAATAGCTCCTCAATCACAGGGCCAATGGGCATGTCTTCTGGAACCAGCACCAGACCTCCCATAGCTATTCCATCGGCCATCCGGTCGTAAGCAAATCCAGGCATTGTATTCACGTCGTGGCTGACGACGACTCGTCCGTTCCGGACCGCCCACTCCAATACTTCGGGATCGTCCGCGCCCATCAAACCCGCGTCCTGAACACGGACCGCATCGAGATCAGGGTGTTTGCGGAGCATGGCGCGAAAAATCCGGCCATTGAAGTTTTCGTCCAGCAGCAGCGGAACCACGACTCACTTAGCACGTTGAGGTCGGAGATCCCGCGCCTCACGCAGCTTGCGGCGAAAATCGCCCGTTTCGGGTAGCGACTCGCATTTCGCCCGAATTTCCGCCGCCTGAGTTTTCCTCTCAGCAAGGTAAGCCTCCGCCTCTCGCGGATGCGACAGATAATAGCTGATCGTCCCATAGATATCGGCCAGTGAAAGCGACTGAAAATCGTCCTGAATCTGCTCCGGCGTGCTTCCCCGATTGAACTGACCGAATACGACTTCGGCCGTCACTCGCGACTGCCCGACTCGCCAAGAGCCGGCCGCGTCGACACGAATGGGTACGGATTGAGTTGGCTCCACAGCGATCACCCAAGAACCTAGCTGAGAGAAGTCGTTCGGCAACAAAATACAAAAAAGCCCGGCCAGCAGCTGCTGACCGGGCCTGAGAGAAATCAATTCGTCAATCGGCTCAGGAAGCCTCGTTCTTGAGCTGGGTGTAGAGCTCGAAACCTTCCTTCGGGGTCATGCCCTCGTGGACGACGCCGCGGACGGCTTTCATCATCGGAACCGGCGCTTCGCTCTGGAAAATGTTCCGGCCCATGTCGACGCCGCTGGCACCTTGCTGGCAGGCATCGTAAGCCATTTGGAGCGCGTCGAGTTCCGGCCGCTTTTTGCCGCCAGCGATCACGATCGGCACCGGGCAACAGCTGGTGATCGTCTCGAAATCTTCCTCAACGTGGTAACACTTCAGGATGTGCGCGCCGAGTTCGGCCATGATCCGCGTGGCCATCCGGAAATACTTCGCAGTCCGCTCCATCGAGCGCCCGACCGCGGTCACGCCCATCACGGCGATGCCGTAGCGATTTGCGGCGTCGATCGTCTTGGTCAAGTTCTGCAAAGAACGGCGCTCGTGCTGACCACCGATGAAAACCTGGACGGCGAGGACCGAGGCGTTGAGCCGGATCGCTTCCTCGATGTCGACCGCGGTGTCTTCGTAAGAAAGCGGCTCGTAATTCGGCCGGCTGAACTTGAGCGGCTTGCCATCGAGCTCGCCTTCGTATTCGTCCATCGGGCTGATCATCGAAGTGCCGCCGGAAGCCCGAAGCGCGATCGCTTTCTGGGTTGAGGACGGGATGATCGAGCGCTGGATTCCGCGAGTGAGCATGAGGCAATCGCAATGCGGCTCGAGCGGCAAAATAGTCTGATCAACACGCTCCAGGCCGGTGGTCGGCCCCATGAAGTAGCCGTGGTCAAAGGCCAACATGATGGTGCGGCCAGTCTTCGGGTTGAACACTTTGGAAAGGCGGTTCTGCAACCCCCAATCGTATTGATGCGAGCCCTTAAGAAAGAAGCCCGGTGCTTTCTGTGGAGTGTCGGTGAAAAACTCCTTGTTTTGTGTTACTCCGTCGAGGTCAGCCATGATGTGTTTGAGTCAAATGTTAGATTGTCCGCCGCCAATCCGGCAGCGAGCCCCTTTCATAGCAAGGATCCGGTCAGGGTCAAGCAAGGTCGAAGCTCACGCGGCTTGACGTCGGCGTAAATGGCCGGTTTTCTGCCGAATGTTGAAATTCATCGGATTCATCATCGGAGCCGTTCTGGGGCTGTTCATCGTCTATCAATTCGCGTTGACGACGGAGGAGAGATTCACGATTCAATTTTTCAGGGCGGTCAAGGATATGGATTCGAGCGTGGGCATCCCGTCTAGTTTCTGGACTTCCTGGGCCGCGATCAAACTCGGAATCGGTGGGCTTCTGGGCGGCCTGGGCGTCGCAGCGTTCGTGGGAGCTGTCCGAGGCCGCTAACCATCATGTCAATCGCAACCAAACGAGGCGACGAAGGCCAGACCGATCTGATGTTCGGCCGGCGGGTTTCCAAGACACACCCGCGGATCGTCGCCAACGGGACGATCGACGAGATGAACGCGGCGCTCGGGACGGCGCGGGCTTGTTCGCAGCATGAAGTGGTTCAAACGCGGATCGCCGAGATTCAGGCGGATTTGATCAATGTGATGGGCGAGCTGGCGACGGATCGCGCGGATCTGGAAAAGTATCGCGAGAAAGGTTTTTCGATCACCGAGGACAGTTTGGTCGAGCGGCTCGACGGCTGGGTTCACGAGCTCGAAAATGATCACGGCGTAAATTTCATGAAATGGTCGACGCCTGGAGCGGCGGGAAGTTCAGCAGCTGCTGGCCTGGATCTGGCGCGAACGATCTGTCGCCGCGCAGAACGCGATGTGATCGCGCTGGTCGAATCCGGCGATGTGGAAAATTTCGCGATCCTGCGTTTCCTGAATCGGCTTTCCGATATTCTCTGGCTCCTCGCGCGGCTGGAGGAACGGGACTGACAAGACACGAAGACTCCCTTTGACAGTTTCGGATGCCTGCCTTGATTCAGCGGCAATCATGAACGTTCCAGACGATCTAAAATACGCGACTTCCCACGAATGGGCGCGCGAAGAAAACGGGGTGGTCACCGTGGGCGTCACCGACCACGCTCAAGCCGAATTGACCGAGATCGTTTACGTCGAGCTGCCGGAAATCGGCAAGGTCGTCTCCGCTGGCGAGGAAGTCGCGGTCGTCGAATCGGTCAAGTCCGCGAGCGATATTTTTTCGCCAGTCGCGGGCGAAATCGTCGAAGTGAACGAGGCAACGGCGGAAAATCCCGCAGCCGTGAACGACGATGCGTTTGGCGAGGGTTGGCTTTTCAAAGTGAAGGGAACTGAGGGCCTGGACGCGCTTCTCGACGCAGCGGGTTACAAAGAATTGATCGGTTAAGCGTAGCGGAATTTGCCAGAATTTCGAATGCACCGGCAACTGTCGGAATTCTGGCTAATTCCGCTACTTCAAAAGAAATGTCTGACTTCAAAACTCGTCATCTCGGCTCTGACGAAGCCACCAACGTCGCGATGGCGACTGAGATCGGTTACGATTCGGTCGATGCGCTGATCGATGCGGTCCTGCCGACGAGCATCCGGCGCGAGGCAGCTTTCGAGTTGCCTGACGCGCTGAGCGAAGCCGATGCGCTCGACAGCCTGCGCTGGATCATGGGCAAAAACGAGGTCCGGCGTTCGCTCATCGGCATGGGCTACTACGATTGCATCACGCCGCCGGTGATCTTGCGCAACATTCTGGAAAACCCGGGCTGGTACACGGCCTACACGCCTTACCAGGCGGAAATCAGCCAAGGCCGCCTGGAGGCGTGTTTGAATTTCCAAACGATGGTGACGGACCTGACCGGACTGGATATCGCCAACGCTTCGCTGCTCGACGAAGGCACAGCTGCTGCTGAGGCGATGGCGATGTGTCTCGGTACTAAGCCGAAGGCCTCGCGCTTTCTCGTGAGCGAAAAAGTTCACCCGCAGACGATCGCAATTCTGGAAACGCGGGCTGAGCCGCTCAATGTCGAAATCGTCGTCGGTGACCACGCGGAGTTTGAATTTGGCGACGATGTTTTTGGCGCGCTCGCGCAGTACCCGGATACCGAGGGCGTGATCCACGATTTTGCCGAGCTTACGGAGAAGGCCCACGCTGGAAAGTCGAAACTGGTTGTCGCGACGGATTTGCTCGCCCTGACATTGCTAAAACCGCCGGGCGAATTCGGCGCGGACATCGCAGTCGGCAACAGCCAGCGATTTGGCGTTCCGTTAGGCTTCGGCGGACCGCATGCCGGGTTCATCGCTTGCGCGGACGCGATGAAACGCAAGCTGCCTGGCCGGATCGTCGGGATCTCGAAGGACGTCCATGGCAAGCCTGCTTATCGGCTTTCGCTCCAGACTCGCGAGCAGCACATCCGCCGCGACAAAGCGACGAGCAACATCTGCACGGCGCAGGTTCTGTTGGCAGTGGTCGCCTCGATGTATGCGGCTTACCACGGGCCGGAAGGGCTCAAGGCGATCGCGCGACGAGTCGCGGGCCTGACGAAGAAATTGGCGGACGCGTTAGGGCTGGAAGGCGATCGATTTGACACGATTCGGATCGAGGTTTCCGAAGAGGAACGCGAAAAAATTCTGGATCAAGCGGACGGAAACCGGATCAACCTACGTTTGTTCAAGGACGGTGCGCTTGGTGTTTCACTCGATGAAAAATCAACCGAGCGCGAAGTTGAGAAACTCGCGGAGATTTTTGGCGGAGCCCGTAGTGGTGGCTTCCAGCCGCCGAGCACTGCCAAAGACGATGAATGGCGGCTGGAAGCCACCACTACCCGCCGCGAGTCCGCTTTCCTGACTCACCCCGTCTTCAGCGCCTACCACACCGAGACCGAAATGATGCGTTACCTGCATCGACTCGAAGCGAAAGACATCGCTCTCAACACCAGCATGATCCCTCTCGGCTCGTGCACGATGAAGCTCAACGCCGCCGCCGAAATGATGCCGCTGAGCTGGCCGGAGGTGAACGCGATCCACCCGTTTGCACCGCGCGATCAGTGGTACGGCTACGAGCAGCTGCTGAGCGATCTCGAATCCTGGTTGGCCGCCTGCACCGGGTTTCACGCCGTTTCTCTCCAGCCGAACGCGGGTTCCCAGGGCGAATACGCGGGTTTGCTCGCGATTCGCGAGTTTCACAAATCGAACAACCAATCGAACCGAAATATTTGCCTGATTCCGACTTCGGCACACGGCACAAATCCGGCCAGCGCGGTCATGGCTGGGATGAAAGTCGTTGGCGTCGGCTGTGACGACCAGGGCAACATCGACATCCCGGATCTCCGCGCGAAAGCCGAGCAGCACGCGGAAAATCTCGCCGCGCTGATGGTGACCTACCCTTCGACTCACGGTGTCTTCGAAGCTGGGATTAAGGAGATCTGTCAGGCGGTTCACGATCACGGCGGCCAGGTTTACATGGACGGCGCGAACCTGAACGCGCAGCTCGGAATCTGCTCGCCGGGCGAGCTCGGAGCCGACGTTTGCCATCTGAATCTCCACAAAACTTTCTGCATTCCCCACGGCGGAGGCGGCCCTGGAGTTGGTCCGATCGGCGTGGCGAAACACCTCGCTCCGTACCTCCCAGGTCATCCGAATTTCCTGAGTTCAAACCGGCTTGGCCCCGTCAGCGCGGCTCCGTTCGGCAGCGCGAGCATTTTGACGATTTCCTGGATGTACGTCGCGATGATGGGCGCGCCCGGCCTGACCGAAGCAACGAAGCAGGCGATTCTCAACGCCAACTACATCGCTCACCGCCTTCAGCCGTTTTTCCCGGTTCTTTACCGTGGCCAGAACGATCTCGTTGCTCACGAATGCATCGTCGATCTGCGACCTTTCGACGAGTCGACCGGCGTCAAAGTCGAGGACGTCGCCAAGCGCCTGATGGACTACGGTTTTCACGCGCCGACGATGTCCTGGCCCGTCACTGGCACGCTCATGATCGAGCCGACCGAAAGCGAATCCCGTGCTGAGCTTGATCGTTTCTGCGATGCGATGATCGCGATTCACGGCGAGATCGAGGCGATCCGAACTGGCGAATCCGACGCCGTCGACAACCCGTTGAAAAACGCCCCGCACACCGCCGAATTTCTCTTGGCTGATGATTGGAAGCACCCGTATTCGCGGTCAGCAGCTGCTCACCCGGCACCCTGGCTGCTGGAGCACAAATATTGGCCGCCGGTTGGCCGGATCGATAACGTCTACGGCGACCGAAATCTCGTGTGCAACTGTCAGGACGTCGCCGCTTACGCCGAGGTTGAATCGTCAGGTTGAAATCGAGGGCGATTCCTCCGCCTGAGCTTTCGCCCTGGCTTCGGCTAGTTCGAGTTCCTCTTTATCCTCGTCCGGAATGTCCTTGCTGATCAACAAGGCAAGCCAACGGAAATCATCGCTCTGATCCATCATGATCTTGAGCATCATCGTGAGTGGAACCGCGAGGAACATCCCAACCGGGCCCCAGACCCAGCCCCAGAAAAGGACCGAGACCAACACCATGACGGTGGACAGGCCGAAGCGGTTTCCAAGCAGGACGGGCTCGATGAAGCTGCCCAGCAAGGCGTTGATCCCGATGAAACAGAAGGCAACGCCGGCAGCCGGTCCTAAGCCGAGCTGGATGAGCGCGACGAAGGTTGGGAAAATTCCAGCGGCGATCGAACCGAACGTTGGGATGTAGTTCAGGAGGAAGGCGAGCAGTCCCCAGATGACAGGGAACTCGACGCCGAACAGCACGCAGGACAGCCAGCCGAGCAACCCCGTCAGGCAGCTGATCGCGGTTTTGATCCCGAGATAACGCTGGAGATCGACGCCGGCGTTTTTGAAGCCTTCGAAACTTGGTCCTTTCACGTTGCCCATCGCCGCGAGCTTGCGGCCGTAACGACCGGACTCGACCAAAACGAAAATCATGATGATGAAGCAGACGAAAGTCTTGGCGAGGAGCGTCGCTGCCCATTGAAGCGCGCCTGTCCCGCCTACGATCATCGAATTGAAAAACTTGTCGACCACACCTTCGATGTTGAAGGCTGCGGGAGGCGGATTGCCGGTTGTGGCCAGGTTAGGGTCAACGGCTGCGACTGCGGGCGCGGCCTCCGGTTCTGGTTGAACTGAATCCTCCGGCTCAGCGTCAGATGTCGGCTTGGCATCGGAGTCGGGGTCGAACATTTTCTGAAAATCAGCCGCCCAGCCGTCCAGTGTTTCTTGAAACTCGCCGACGCGTTCAACGACCTGGCCCCGCAAATTCTCTGAGTACTTCGCAAAATCCGGCATGATCGCGACGATGAAAATGATGACCCCGGTCAGGATCAAAGCTTCGAATGTGATCGTCATGACCACAGCGAGGGTGCTGGGTATGCTGTGAGATCGGAGCCAGCCCGTCATCGGTAGGCTGAGGAGGGCCAGGAATAATCCGATTACGATCGGAACGAGGAAGGTTCCGCCAGCGCGAAGACCTGCGATGACGATGAAGATGCTGGCCGTCGATAGCAGCATCTTGATTCCCGAATTTCGTTTGCCGGTGGCCGGAAGATTCATGTTTCGTTCCAGGGGGGGGTTCGAGGCCATCGCTATCCAATGCTCAGGCCCTGTCAGGCAGACTCGCTTCGTTTGACTGGCCTGCCAACAAAATTTCGAATTTCCGCTCAGATGCTTGCTTTGAGCCTAGGGATTTGTTTAGCTCCGGCGATGAAAATCCTTCGTTCCTTTCTTGCCCTGCCTGTCGCTTGCCTTATCCCATTTCTGATGACCTCCTGCGGTGACAGCGATTCCGATTCCAACTCTGATGGCGGTTCGGAGAAGAAGCCTGAGGTACCGACGACGAAGTCTGGAGTCTCAGAAGAGGCTTGGGGAGAGGTTGATGGAGCCGAGGTGAAACTATTTACGCTGACTAACGGAAACGGCGTCAAAGTCGCGATCACGAACTACGGTGGCCGCGTAACTTCAATTCTGGTTCCGACTGAAAAAGGCGAAGCGGTTGACGTCGCCCTCGGTTACGAATCGCTGGCAAAATATGTGGAAGGCAGCCCTTATTTCGGCTGCATCACAGGACGATACGCGAATCGAATCGCGGGCGGGAAATTCTCGATCGATGGAGCCGAACACCAGCTGGCAAAAAACAACGGCGGCGAGAAAAACGACCTCAACCACCTCCACGGCGGCGTTGTCGGGTTCGACAAAATCGCTTGGAAAGTGAATTCGGCCTCGGTGTCGGAAACGGGGCCAAAATTAGTGCTCAGCCACACGAGCCCGGACGGCGACGAAGGCTATCCCGGCGAATTAAAAATGATCGTGGCCTACACGCTGACTGACGACAATGGCCTGCAGATCGATTACACGGCCACGACCGATAAGGCGACGGTCATCAACCTGACTAACCACACTTATTTTAATCTTTCTGGCGAGGGCAGTGGGAAGACGATTCTTGGTCACGAGCTCCAGATTTTCGCCAGCAATTTCACGCCGACCGACAAATTCGGGATTCCAAGCGGCGTGGCTGCGCTGGACGGATCGCCGCTGGATTTCCGGAATTCGACGGTGATCGGCAAGCGGATCGACGAGGAAAACGAGCAGCTGATCAACGGCATCGGCTACGATCACAACTACGTCCTCGACGGCGGGGCCACCGGGGATCCGCGCCACGTGGCCACGGTTCGCTCTCCGGATACGGGCATTTCCATGGAGGTCCTCACCGACCAACCCGGGCTTCAGTTTTACTGTGGAAATTACCTCGACGGAGAAAACATCGGCAAGACCGGAAAGCCTTATCACCATCGGACCGGGCTCTGCCTCGAAGCCCAGGTTTTTCCAGATTCTCCGAATCAGCACGGCAAGAAAGGCTTCACTTCGGCCCTCTTGAAGCCGGGCGAGACTTACACTCACACGACGATTTATCGGTTCAACGCCGACTGATCTCGCCAGCAGCTGCTACCGGATAAAGTAGCTCAAATTTTCGAGTTCCAGGGCGAGATCGACGCTGTTGACGGTGACTTCGTCCGGAACTTCGAGAATGATCGGCGAGAAATTCAGGATCGCCTGAATCCCAGCGGAAACGAGCTGGTTCGCCACGCCCTGAGCCGCGTTTGCCGGGACGGCGAGAATTGCCATCTTGACGTCGTTTTCGGAGACGAATTTCGAAATCTGCTCGCTCGGAAGGACGGCAACGGGCACATTTCGCTCGTTAGCGGTTTCGTGGTCGTCATCGAACGCGGCGGCGATTTCGAATCCCTCTTTCTGGAACCCGCGATAGCGCATGAGCGCGGAGCCAAGGTTTCCGACTCCAACCAGGACGACCGGCTGCAAACGCGCGGCGCCGAGAATTTCGTTCAGGGCTTTTATGAGCGTTTCGACGTTGTAGCCGAGCCCACGAGTCCCGAACTGCCCCAGATGAGCGATGTCCTTCCTGAGCTGTGTCGACTTCACTCCAGCCGCTTTGCTGAGCGCCTCGGAGGAAACCGTTTCGAGTTTGTTTTCTCGCAGGCGCAGCAAGCAGCGAAGGTAGATCGAGAGCCGATAGATCGTTTTTCGCGGGATTTCCTTCTGCACTTGTGAAAATTCACGAAATCAGCCCATAAGTCAACGCCCAAAAACCGCTCAAAACTAAGCGATTATCCTAATCGTTCTTCAGCCAACAGCCGAGCAGCTGCTGGCCCAAACACCTCGTTCGAGAAGCCTTACTCGTAAGAACTTTCGACCTTATCCGCGACGTCGCGATAGCTGTAATCGGCAGAATAAATCTGCTTGAACGACTCCAGAGACTTCTCGGCATCGCCCATTTTGCCGTGAACCAGACCGAGACTGTAGAGAATCTCCTTCTTGGTATCGTCCATGATTTGAAGCTCGTCGGCCGCCTTTTGAAGCTGATCGACCGCGAGATCGTTCATGTTTCGGCCTTCGTAGCAACGCCCAAGCAAAAGCATCGCCCGAATCCGAATGCTCGGACTCTGCTGCGCGCGCTGCAACTGCGGAATCGCCTCCTTGAGCTCTTTCGCGTTAAAGAGCGCTTCGCCGTATTTGAATCGAAGCGCGTTGTCAGTCGGGTTGCGCTCGACCTGCTCTTTGTAATCCGTAATCAGGCTGGCCTTGTGCTCAGTCGAAAACTCCTCGTAATCGGCATTCACTTTTTCATAGTCCGGATGCCCCTCGTTCGCTTCGAGCCACCCCTTGAATTCGCGAATCTTGCGATTGCGTTGAGTCTCGCGGACTTCGATCAACTGCTTCTCGAGCGCAGTATCACCCGGCGCAAGCTGGTGGGCCCACTGGTAGTAGGTCAGCGCCTCATCGAAATCTTCCTTCTGCTCGTAAAGAGCCCCCAGGTGCCGCACGACCTGCAGATTATTCTGATCGGCGGCGTACTCGGCCATCGCGATTTCGATCTGCTGATTGATCTGCTCCGGGGTCATCCCCGCTCTTGACGCCTTCTCCAAATCGGCCGCCTGACCGGCGTCCTTGAGGTTGTTCATCATCGAGCCCTTGAAATCCTGCTTCACCATCGAAGCCTTGGCCGACGCATCCTTGCTCTTTTTCGACGCCAACAGATCCGTCGGGTCTTTCTGCGCAACCTTGTCAAAGACCTCGCCCGCTTCAGAGAAGAACTCCTGCTTAAAATAATAATCACCAAGCTTATGCATGTACTTGGTGTTATCCGGATTTCCAGTGACCAGAGTTTCGAGCGCGAAACCAGCCGTCATCGGCAGATCGCAACGAACAGAGGCATCGAAGAGCATCTGATTTCCCTGAGGATTGTACGGCTCGCCAGCCAGGACCTCCTTTTCCAGAGCCACGATCGCAGCCGCCGGATCCTTCTTGATCATCGGCTGGATCTTCATCGCGCTCACCCCGCTACCGCTCAAAGTGAACCGCTTGTTCTCCATCGCCTTTTTCCGTGCGGCAGAGGCTCGAAGTAGCTTTCGGCCATCCAGAAACCGCGGCTCCTGTTTCAAAACCGCCTGCAGCAGGTTGATCGCGTAATCGAAATTATCGGCATTGACCGCATCTCGCGATTTTTTAACGATCGTCTTAAGCTTCGGCTCCAACTGCTCCTCGGCGACGGCTTCCGACGCGCCAAGCGCAAGGGCTGTAGAATTCTCCTGATTGTCCATTTTTCGTACTCAAATTATCCGACCGCCAATTCCGGCTGCCAGAGGGGCAAGTTCATTAGAGAATCATAGCACGCCTGACAATACATTTCTTCGCAGAATCCGAGCCTGAGTCATGTTGTAGGGAGAAAACTCAACCAAAACTTGGTCGCCAGGGGCCAAATCGACGTCCGGATTCGATTTCAGGCTGCGTTCCAGAATCGCATTCACCTCGTAGCCGTTCGCCATCCGGACGGAATGCAGGCCGTTCTCGTGGATCGCAAAAAGTTCGCCGACTCCCTGAATCGGGGGACGAGAAGGACCTGTTTCCTTAGCCTCGTCCATCAGATCAAACCGTCCATCTCGCCCGTGCTCGTCGCGAAACTTTCATCCTCAAGACCAAGCTGATGCAGCGCGCTGAGATACAGGTTAGGAAGCGCGTAGTTGTTCTTCTGGTCGAAAGCGAGGTGTCGGCCGTGTTTGAAACCACCCCCGGCAAAGAGAACCGGCATGTTCCTGTTGTTGTGACTCGACGCATTTCCGAGGTTCGAAGTCAAAAGCACCATCGTCTCGTCCAGCAGCTGCTGGGCCTTGAGCTTGCGCAGAAAGTCCGCCCATTCGGCGACGACCGCCTTCTCGACGATCGCCAGTTGATCCAGCTTTTCTTCATCGAGACCGTGGTGACTCAGGCTGTGATAGCCCTCGTCGACGCCCTCCCGCCTGCTAAGCCGAGCGCTGCCAGGCAGGTGCAAAGTCACGAATCGCGTCGAGTCCGTCTGCATCGCAAGCAAGATGATTTCCAGCATCGCGCGCTCGACCGAAATCGTGTCGTTGCGATCGATTCTACTCGGCGAAACGGCGTCGACTTTCGGCTTCGGCTTCCGCACCCAGGATTCATTCGCCTGGAGCCGCTTTTCCAGATCGCGCACGCTCGTAAACCAGTTGTCGAGCTTCTCGCGATCACCCGCGCCGAGCTCCCGCTGAAGCGTTTTCGCCTCAGCGCCGATTACGTCCATCACGCTGCGCCCGCTGCGAATCAGGTCGGCCTGACGATTCTGCTCAGTCTTCGAATCGTCCACAAACAGCTGGGCGAAGAGCTTCACCGGATTGCTTTCGGCCGGGATCATCGTGCCGTTCTCCGTGTAGCTCGGGCTGGTTGACGAGCCGGTGTTGAGGACTAGCGAGGGAAATCGCGTCTCGTGACCGAGGAACTTCGACATCTGTCGATCGAGCGAAATCGTGTTCCGTGAGGCCGCGCCGCCTGAATTCGGACAGGCCGAAAAAATGCTCCCCTCGGCCGTGTGGCCGCCGCCGACACCCGGATGCGATGAGCCGGAAACGACGGTGAAGTCGTCGCGCAGATCCTGAAGCGGCTCAAGATATTGGGAAGGCTTGTAATCCGGGCCAGCGTTCTCCGGAACCAGATTCGGGCTGTGCAAACCGAGCGCGAGGCTGACGCCAACGAAGCGCTTCGCCTTCGGTCCAGATTCAGCCGCGGCAAACGCGGGCGACATCGCGTCGAGCAGCGGCAAGCCGAGTGAAATCCCGCCAGCGCGGAGCGCAGCGCGTCGCGAGAGCGGTTTTTTGATGCTGAAATTTACGTTCTTCATTTCGTTCGGAAAGCTTCGGAGGCGACGACGGCGTGGACAATCGACTTCATGCCGAAATCATTTTCACGGGCGTGATCGATGATTTTTTCGAGAGCTGCACGGTCGCTGAATCGAGGCGGCGCGCCAGTCGCGTAGGTCAGCAGCTGCCGGGCGAATCCAAACGTCAGCTGCTCCGGTCTGCCGACGTAGATTTTTTTCCAGCTGCCGATCCCCTGAAATTTTTCACCCTCAAGCGTGACGCCGGATGGGCTGACTTTCGCCGAAGTTTTCTTCTTGCCGTAGGTCGTTCGCCAGAGGCCGATCGGGTTGTAGTTTTCAAGCGCGAACCCAGCCGGATCGATCTTCAAATGGCAAGCAGCGCAGGACGCCTCGTTACGATGTTTGTCGAGCTGATCGCGAATGCTGACCGCCCCGCGAATGTCCGGCTCGACTGCGGGGACGTCGTCAGGCGGCGGCGGGATTTCGAGGCCGAGGATCCGTTCGCCGACGAAAACGCCGCGCACAACCGGCGAAGTCGTCGTGCCATTCGCGGTCACTTTGAGAATCGCGCCTTGCGTGATCAGACCACTTCGCTGGATCTCCTTGACCGCGACGCGCTGCAATCCTTCGCCCGGCTTAACATCGAGGCCTTTCATGTCGTAGAACCGAACAAGCCGTTCGTTCAGCATCCCGAAATCTGAATCGATCACGTTGGTTACGCTCTTGTTTTTCAAGATCAGCTCGCGAACGAAAGCGCGCGTTTCGGCAAGCATCGACTCCTGGACCGTCGGATCGAATTGCCAATAAAGTCGACGATCCGGCGTGGTGAAATCGATCTCCTTCAAATTCAGCCACTGATCGGTGAAGCTCACGATGAAGCGCTCGGCCTTGGGATCCCCGAGCATCCGATTGACCTGCGCGTGGCGGAGTTTCGGATCCTCAAGGAACTCGCCGCCGTCGGCCAGCTTGCGCAATTCGGAATCCGGCATCGAATTCCAAAGCATGTAGCTGAGCCGATTGGCCAGAGCGTGGGCATCGAGTTTGCCGAGCGGTTCGGTGAACGTCAGGAACCGCGGTGAGCACAAAATCGCGCGGTAGGCGGCGAGCAAAACGGCTGGAGCTCGCTTGTCTTGCCCGGAAAGCTCAGCCAAGCCGAGTTCGACGTAGGGAGCCGTCTGCTCCTCGGTTACGGGGCGGCGAAACGCGCGATTGGCGAAAGCGTGGATCGTTTTCCGCAGCAGCTGCTCAGGCGCGACCTCGGCTTTGATGATCTCCGCGCGTTCTTCTTTCGTTAAGCCGGGCAGCAAAAAATTGCGGCCTTCCCAGCGCTGAGCGTTCGGATAAATCCGCTTCATCTGGATTGCCGAAACCGCGAAGCCCTCGAATCCTTCCTTCGTGATATCGCGATTTTTGTAGCTGACGGTGCCGCCGCCAGCCCCGTTCGGAGCGGATTTACGGGTCAGATCGTGCGGTTTCAATTCAAGGCTGTGACCTTCGCGAATCCACGCCTCGAAAATCAGATTCCGCTTTTCCTTCGTCGCCTCGACGAGCCCAACCGGGTAGAGAATTGGCGCATTCGAAGCGTTCGCGCCAGAGCGGAGCGTTCCCCAAACCGACGGCCCGCTCGGGTTCATCGCCCGCAGGTTTTTGAGCGTGATTTGATACCAGCCAGATTCCGGAACCTTCGTTGGCAGACGACCGTAAAACTGAAGCCGCATCGGCCAGAAAACGGCCTCGTTTTCGACACGCTGCGGGCCGCGATTATTTCCTGGCGGTTTCTTCGTGAGGTCAGCGGCGGTGAATTCTTTTTCGAAAACTTCATCGCCCTTGAACGCTCGCGCGAAGGCTTCCGCCAGCGCGATGTCGGCCGTTTCGAGGTAGGCCGCGAGGTTAAAATGCGAAAGCTGCTGGCCCTCCGCCACGGTCTCAAATCCGTGAGTCAGCGGGTCTTCCGGAAGAAATTCCTGAAGCGGCAGATCGATCCCGAGCAAATCGTGCAGCGTGAATTCGTACTCCAGCCGAGTCAGCCGCCGGGCCTTCACTCGACCGTTTGTTTTGCGATCGGCGAGGTCAGCAGCGAGCAACGGGCCTTCCAAATCATGGAGAGCCGCTTTCTGCATTTCCGCGTCCGGCCGAGGCTTTTTTTCAGGCGGCATCTCGCCCCACTCGACACGTTCGAAGACTTGTTTCCAGTCCGCGAAATTTCCCGGGTCCGTCAGTTCAAACGTGAGATCGAGCAGGTTCAGATTCCCTTTCGCAGTCGTGTCGTCGTGACACTCGAAACAGTGTTTCGCGAGAAATTCGTCCACCAGTTTCGGCGGTGCCTCGCCAGCAGCTGCTGAAGCGAAGATCGCGCTCAAGATCGTAGTTTTCCAAAAATTCCGCATGTCGGGAGATCAAACACGGCGAATCCAGCCGATGTTTCCAAGTAGTTTCCACCAAGTTTGACGACCGGGACAGCGCTTTCAAGCGCCTTTCATTTTCGCGAACGAAGCAGCTTTCTGGCGGCCCCATTTCATGGCGTAAGCGATGAACCCGGCACCGATCAAAAACATGAAGAGCGAGAAAAACTGGCCTTTGGAAATCCCAGCGAGATTTCCGGAATCCGGGTAGCGGAAAACCTCGCCGATGATCCGGAGAATCGCGTAGCCGATGAAAAAGATTCCGGTCAGCAAGCCCCAGGGCAGATTTTTGAATCGCAGCCGCAGCGTGAACAAAACAACGAAAAGCAGCAGGCCTTCCATCAGTCCCTGGTAAATTTGTGAGGGATGCCGTGCGGTGAGGACCCCGTTCAAAACCGCGTCGACTCGTTCGTCAGTCCGGGCTTGAACGATGATTTGGTTCAAGGTGCTTTCGTAGTCGTTCAGCTTGGCTCGGACTTCCTGGGCCATCCCGCTGTCATCGATGATTTCGCTCGGGAATTTCACCGCGCACCAGCCGTTCCAGGGCTTTCCCCAGAGTTCGCCGTTGATGAAATTCGCCATGCGGCCGAAAAACACGCCGAGGGGCGCGACGGAGACGAGATTGTCCCCGAGTCGGGCCGGGTTATAATTTTTCAGCCGGCAGTAAACGAGGGTAAAAATCGTCGTTGCGAGAATTGCGCCGTGACTCGCCATGCCGCCCTCCCAGAGCCGGAAAAAGAGCAGCGGATCTGCGAAAAACGCCTTCGGAGAATACAGAAGCATGAAGCCGAGCCGCCCGCCGACCATGATTCCGCAAAGCGCGCCGAGGGTGACAAAATCGCTCACCTCGTCCTTTTTCAGCGGCCCGACCCCACGCACGGCCAACAGCCGAAGCAGGAAAAATGCGCCGAAAAATCCCATCACATAGGAAAGGCCGTACCACTTTACGGGCCTTCCAAACACCTCGAAAATATCGGGGCTCAAGTTGTGGAGCCAAGCGTCAGCAAGCATCGCGGCAAACAGGACACGCGCCCCCCAAGCGCTGCAACCGAAGATTCGCCGCCAGCAGCTGCTGGGTCAGCTCGGGACGTCGTCGAATCGAAACGTGCAGCAACCGAGGTCGAGGACGTTTTCGTTTTGCTCGAGCTTCTCTCGGAACTCGGCCGCCAATTCGCAGTCCTTCGCCTTGCCGTGTTTGTGCATCACGACCAGCTCGGTTTCGCGCAGCACGCGCAGGTGCTTTGAGATGTTGTAATTCGAGACGCCCAGCCGCTCCGCCAGTTCGCCAACGCCGCGCGGTCCGTCCAGCAGCTGCCGGACGATCCCGAGACGGGTTTCGTCGGCCAAAGCCTTGAGGACGGGAATCCAGTCCGTTGTCGTCGCACAATCCACGGGCCGACCTTACGCGGCTCGTCACGCTGGGCAACCGTCACTGCGTTCAGATCTATTGAACTTCGGTCTGACCGTGGCGTTGAGTGCGATTTACTTTATCTTCGCGCTTCGCAGTCAGTCGCAATCAGCAACCGCTGGGATTCCGGAGAAGCCACTACTCTGCCGAAAACGGAGCCGTTGGATCGCGCAGCATCGCCGGTTCGATCAACACATCGCCCGGAGCGCATTTTTTGAGGAAGCCGTCGACGTAGACGGTCGTCCCAACTTCGGCGGATTCGGCCATCGCCTTGAATTTTCCCAGGTTGCAACGCGCTCCGCTTGCCAGGTAAATCCATGAATCGCCGGACTCATCGATTTCAACTTTCGCTACCGTGCCCTTCACGGTGATTTTCTCCCCAACATGCTCGCCCGCCTTTCGATCAACATCCGCCTCGACGAATTGGGCGGCGGGCTTGCCATAGTCCATTCGCCAGCCTTTTCCACAGCTACTGAGAAGGGCGGTGACGACAATGAGAGAGAGAAGCGTTCGATTCATGCGCAATCCCTACGGCAAGGGCAGCCTCTTGACCCAATCGATAAAAGCGAAGCATTCATCGACAGTGTCGATCTTTGGGAGGCTATGGCTGACCGGATCAGGCCAAGCCCAGCTGAGCCAGCGTTTCGTTCAGTTCCTCAAACGACCGACCCTCGACACCGAACAAGCAGGCGATCTGACCTTTCAGAAGCTCTTTGGCTTCCGTATCGCTGAGATTTGATTCGGGCGCTTCCGCTTTCCATGCGAATTCGCTGCTTTTTGATTGCTCCGCTGCGTTGCTCCAATTGAATTTTGGCTGCACGGCTTTGACGTCAAATGCGCCAAGCTGAAGTGGATGCTGCTCATTATTTGAATTCGTTTGCATTTTTTTGTTGTATTTCAGGTTTCTTAAGCTTTTCTTTTACAAATCCGTGAGGATTGAGTGCGAATTGTAATCAAAAATCAATTTAGTGCCAGAATTTTTTCAAATAATATGCAAAGAAAAATCAATTGCCCGTGATTGACCCGACGGAAAGCATCGCGAATTACGCCAAAGTCGCCAAAGATCTGGCCGGCCTTTCCCAGGATTTTCTGGAGCACTCGGCTCATGTGCCGGAAGTGCGGAACGAATTTGCAAGCCTGGCTCGGGCGCTTTTCGCGACCTTGGAATCCGGCGATAACGAATTGGAACCGGCGATTTGGGAGAAATTACTCAAAGATCTCGCGGAGTGCTGGAAGGCAGCTTCGAAGTTGCCGTCGAAATTCCAGGAACGGACGATCGACGACGTAGGTCTCTATTTTGCACCGGCTGTCACGGCAGCTAGCGCCGAGTCGCCAACACTTTCGGTGTTCGATCCAAACCAGAGTGCTGGTGCCGATTCAACTGCAGGCGCGGCGGAGCTTCGGCCGGCTGAGCGCGCGCTTCTGGCCGCTTTCGAGCACTGCTCACGTTACGGGGAAGACTCGTTCGGGAGCCGGAACGTTTCGGATATTCTCAAGGAGCGAGGCGTCAGCGTCGGGAACATCACCCGAGCACTCGAGTCGCTTCAAAACCGCACGCCGAGCCTGATCGATCTGGATGAGGCGCGCACGGCTGGAAAGCGCGAAAAGATTTTCGGCCTGACCAAAGCTGGTGAGGCGAAGGCTCGGGCTTTGCTTGAGTCGAGTCGGATGGCGATGTGAACGCCGGCCAGCAGTTGCTGGACTCAGGCCAACCCGCTGTAGCGTCGGAATTCAGCGGTCCGCGCAGCGATATCCGCATCGGTAATGCCCTGTAAACGGCGGAGGCCGAATTCTTCACAAGTGAAGCTGGCCATGACCGTGCCGCGGAGAATTCCTGCGGCAAGATCCTCGAATCCGACTTCCGTTTTTCCGGTAGCCGCGAGGTGTCCAGCGATCCCGCCGGCAAAAGTGTCGCCTGCGCCGGTCGGGTCGTGAACCGAGCGCAGCGGGTAGGCACCTGCCGTGTAAAATTCACCACCCTGACCGAACAACATCGCGCCGTGCTCGCCCTTCTTGAGGCAGACAAATTTCGGGCCCATCGCGAGCATCTTTTCGCCAGCGATGATGAGATTGCTTTCCTCAGACAGCTGCTTCGCTTCGCTGTCGTTGATCACGAGTAGATCGATTTTTCCAAGCAGCTCGAGCAGCTGGTCGCGCATCACCGTGATCCACAAATCCATTGTGTCAGCGATCGTGAAAACAGGCGCGTTGGATTGCTCCAGCACTTTGAGCTGCGTGTCCGGACCGGCGTTGGCGAGCAGGATGATTTTCGAATCGCGGTAAGCGTCGTTCAGCACCGGATTGTAGTGCTCAAGCACGTTGAGATCGACCTCAAGCGTGTCGCGCGAGTTCAAGTCGTCGTGATATTCGCCTGACCAACGAAAGGTCTTGCCGTCCGCGAATTCTACACCGGAAAGGTCGATGTTGCGGCCTTTGAAGAACTCGACGTGCTCTTCGGGAAAGTCCTGGCCAACGATGCTGACGAGATTGACGGGGCTCGAAAAACTCGCGCTGAGCGCGGCATACGAAGAGGAGCCGCCGAGAAGCTCAGGAGCCTCTTCAGTTGGCGTTTTGATGGTGTCGATCGCGATGGATCCGGCGACGAGAACAGACATTTTGCGTGGTGTTTAAGAATGAGAATCGATGAGCGCGCGGACATCGCGGATGTAGGCCGGGATGTCAAGCGCCTGGAGGATTCCAGAAACGATCACGACGCGCCTCGCGCCCGCCTCGAGAATCCGCTCGACGTTCTCCAGTTTGATGCCGCCGATGCAGAAAATCGGGATCGAAACGTCGCGATGAACCTGGGCGATGTCGTCCATCCCGATCGGAATGTAAGTGGGCTTGGTCGGCGTCGCGAAAATCGGCCCGAAACCGATGTAGTCGACTCCTGCTTCCCCAGCAGCTGCTCGCGCCTGGTCCAGACTGTGGCTGGATTTTCCGACGAGCATTTCGTGCCCAACGATTTCGCGAACTCGAGCAATTTTGATGTCGTCCTGACCAACATGAATCCCGTCCGCACCGACTTTGGCCGCGATTTCCGGAAAATCGTTGATGATCAGCGGCGTTCCCGCATCGCGCGTCAACGGCAGCATCTCAAGAGCCATCGATTCGATCACAGCCGGATCGAAACCCTTCGCTCGAAGCTGCAGAACGTTGACCCCGCCGTCCAGCAGCTGCTGGGTGGTCGAGACAACTTTTTCCCGTTTTACATAACCGAGATCGAGGATCCCGTAGAGTTTGCAGTCGGCGATCGGGCGCATGAAAAAAAAAATACCAGGGACAGGACTCGAACCTGCACGCATTGCTGCACTTGATCCTAAGTCAAGCGTGTCTACCAATTTCACCACCCTGGCTTTGGGTTTGAACTCAGAGATTTGCTCTTCCGTTCAAGCTGTTCATTCCGGCGATTTCACAGCGTCTCCAATCTATCCACCCTCCCATCGCCAGCGCAACGAAAACCTGGCCTGTCCCGCGTGCACAGCCAATTTCGGGACCTATCGAATGCCGCGAACATACTTTCCTGCTGCTGCAGCTGATTGAACGAGAGCTTTTGAGACGTGCTCAAGATATCGTGAAGCAAACCATAGGATCTACGTTTCTATGCTGGGTCTGCCTCAGCTCAATGAATTGCGCGGCCGAGTTTTCGGTAGAGGATCTTGGGCCAGTCGAAAAGCAGACAAGGATCCGCGGCTATGCGCGCTCTCCAGGAACCGCCGATTATCCGCCCCGCTTGCTTATCGGATTCGTCGATGGAGATGGGACCTGGATCGTCAATCTCGAAGACGGCTCCGCCCGTAAGGCCGAAGCATCTGGATTTGAAAATGATTATCTGCAATGGCCAACTTTCATTGGCGCAGACGGAAAGGTGTTTACCTCATGCGGAAGAGGCGGACTCTCAATTTACGATCCGGTCGCTGATACGATTGACTTGATCCGGCCAATTGCAGATGCCCGTTGGCTGCGAGGAATGGCCATCGGACCGAATGGTTCAGTTTATGTCTCAGATTATCCGACAGGCTCGGCGGCAAAGTATGATCCTGGAAGTGGCGAGGTCATAGATTTTGGGCCGCAGGGTGGACCATTCAATTCGGCCAATATTTATGGATACAGCGTAGGCTTTGACGGGCGTTATGTTTATACCGCCGCTGGAAAGCTTCCGTGGTTCGTCGTGGCTTACGACACACACTCAAAAACCCAAAGCAACCTGCTGCAGTTCGCGCCGGCAGATCACCCGGAAGTGCATCAGCGGGGAGATAAAGTTTATCTTGATGTGGCGCTGAGCAAGCCAAAGAGCGGACAGGCCGCAAATCTCTTTTACCAGCTAGTCGATGGCAAAGCCAAGGCGGTGGAGGCCGTGCCGAAGTATGACGATTCCCACGTTCCGGGCGTCGACGATCCACAGCCAGAGATCGACCCACTGGATCGAGGGCTTCCAATTATCGACGGAGTGGGCGCTCAAATCCGTTTTCGAAAGCCGGGCGAAGACTGGGAATCCGCAACTATCCCTGTCGAAGGGAACAACATGGTGATTGAGCGAATTTCTGCCCTGTCCGATGGGCGGCTATTGGTATCTGCCGGGCCTTACGGAAATGTTCACTTCTTCGATCCGGAAACGGATCTGTTCACCCGCCTCGGAAACCCTGATTCAAAGAATGTTTATGATATGTTGGAGGTCGGTGGTTCTGTTTGGTTCTGTGGCTATCCAAATAGTATTCTTGGTATTTTCAATGAACCCGGCGGTGAGGTGATCGGTAACTGGCATGACAGTTTGGGATCAAAGCATGCATTATTCATCCTCGAGGGTGCGGACGGGCGCATTTACTCGGGCAATCACAATGAGCGTGAGTCAACTGGCGGCGCGTTAGGCTGGTATGACCCGAGGACCAGCGAATATTCTGGAATCCATTTTCCGAATGACGACTGCGAATTCTTGACGTCCGCGATGGACGGGAAATTAATTATCTATGCGTCGGATTTTTCGCACGATCCGTCCCATCCGGAAATCACCAAGCGCAACGGACAGCTCATCTTTTATGATACCACAGTCCAAAAGATCACTCGGCGAGTTTCCCCTCTATCCGATGGCTCTGCTGGTATCGTGATTGAAACAGAGCCGGGCGTTTTGTTTGGCTTTGGGCTGCACGACAAACTTCCGATGATGTATCGAGTTGAGATCGCGAGTGGTGAAGTGACTCAGCGCGTTCCATTACCGGGTAAGGCGATACGGTCGATCGCGCTCGGTCCCGACGGCAAAGTCTATTTTTTCGTTAACGATTCACTCATTCGAGTTAATCCGAAAACTTTTGAGCTTGAGACGCTCTGCGCGGCAGAAGCTGGTCGGATGGTCTTCATTGGCGACGATCTTTACTTTGCCGGAACATCGAATCTTCGACGGATTCGTGGCGTGGCCAAGCTGGCGAATTAAATGCGTTTGCTCACGCGCTTTCGAATTGGCCAGCGTCGAGCAAAATCAACGTGCAGGCCTCAACGACGGAAATCCCGGCTTCGCGGAAAACCTTCGCGGCTTCCGGAGATTCCGTTCCCGGGTTGAAGATGATGCGACGCGGAGCTTTCGCAAGAATTTCATCCTGCACTACGGCGAAACGATCCGGGTTCATGTAAACGGTCACGGTGTCGATTTCTTCCGTGATATCGACGATCGATCGGTAGCCAGGGCACCCGAGAATTTCCTTTCCGCTGAGACTGATCGGGAAGGCGACGTGGCCGTGTTCCATCAGCAGTTTCTGGGCTTTATGAGCAAAGCGATCGGGTTTGTCTGTGGCTCCGAGAATTGCGACGTTCATAATATTTTGTGTCAGCGGCGAATTCCAGTTTCTCGGACTGCAGCGAGATAGGAGGTCTGCTCTTGAAAATGAGCGAGATTCGCTTGGACGATGCGAGCGACGAGATCGTGCCTGAGGATGTCCCAGGCCTCGCTCGGGTCGCGAAGTTCGGCAAGCGCTCCTGGCTGATGAGCCTTGAGCCAGTCGTGTTCCGCTTGGCAAAGGTTGAGATCCCGGGTTGGCGCGATTGCGGCGAGGAAGTCGGTTTGGCCAGGTTCTTGAAGAAAAAGATGCCAGAACGCAAAATGGAAAAAATGGTGGAACAAGCGCGGTTGGCCGAGTTCGCGGAGCCAGCCGTTTCGAACGAGGATGCAGGGCAGGCGCATCGAGAAAAGCGAGAATTTCGGGATTTCGTCGCGCGACCAGGCGGGCTGAATTGAGGCGTCTTCCAGGTTGACGACGCGAGGGACGATCACGTTTCCGGTGAGGTCGTCCGGCAACTCCATTAGCGCGGAGCCGGCTTCGAGGAAGAGGGTGAAATCGGCTGTCGACTCCGCGACGTGGGCGTCGAGTTGATCGAAGACGTCGAAAAAGCGGTCCTGCGGCTTGAGGGTTTTTGCGTTTGTCAGGTCGACTCGGCTTTGCTCGATCGTCAGGCCTGCTTCGCCTGACAGATCGTAAATCACGACCTCGACTTCGGAATTCTGGCGAAGCTCGCTATGCCCGAATCGCTCAGCAGCTGCTGGCCAAGGATCCACGATTTTCGGCTTGCTTTCGACCTTCGGCGGCTCGGCTTTCTTCTCGCTCCAACGCCGAAATCGCTTCTGGATTTCGTGCGCCTTTTTCGATTCGCCGCGCCGGAAAAGCCGCATGCCCAGCTTCCACCGCCGCGGGCTCCACCAAGGCAGCCGTTGAAATTCCGCGGACTCGTCCGCAAGCTCGGTCAGCCAGGTTTGCAGCCGCTCGACGTCCTTTCTACTCATCGTGATCTGAGCACTTTTTCGAAAAGCGCCTTCTCTGATTTCGCTGCCGCTTCGACCGTGAATCGCTTTGCAGTTTCGATTCCGGCCGCTCGCATTTGTTGCCGGAGATCCCCAGCCTGCAGTAGCCGCCGCGCTGAACTGAGGATCGCCTCACGATCGGTCGTGTCGACCACAAACGCATTCTTTCCGTCCTCAGCGTACTCGCTCACGCCGCCCTCCGCCGGCAGGACCGGCGTGCAGCCGCAAGCCATCGCTTCGAGTCCGGTTCGGCCAAACGCCTGGTAAGTCGAGAGGTCGAGAAAGACCGAGGAAATTCTCAATACGCTCGCCACTCCCTGACGAGTCAACACCCCGCGATTTTCGAATTGAAACGTGTCCCGGATTTCGTTCCAGAACGGATCGTCGTCGCCGCAGCCGAAAACAACGACCTCGACCGAATCGCCGAAATCGCGCTTCAGCTCGCGCAAAACGTCAATCGTAAGCTCAGGCGAACGGCGCGGTGTAGAAGGCCGGATCATCGCGGCGACGATCGGAGGGCTGTCAAGTTCCTCCTCGGCCGGGTAGTAAACTCCGTGATCGATGCTCGGCGTGATTTTGTTCATCGCGACGCCTTCCTCGCGATCCAGCGTGTCGCAAAGCCACTGAGTTTTCGAAAAACAAACCGCGTCTGGGATCAGGCTGTAAGAGTTTTTCGCGCGGCGCTGCAACGGATTCGCCTCTTCGTAAAACAGCGCTTCGTAATCCTGAATATAATAGCCTGGAACAATGCCAGGATACAAATCTTTAACGCGCTTCAGCAGATCTACCGATGTGAAGAGCGTCGCGACGACCACATCGAACGTTCCGGCATAGGCGGCCAATTCGTAATCCGACTGGTAAGCGTAAAATCGGTTCGAGGGGAAGCCCGGATATTTTTCCGCGTAGAAATCCGCGTGCTCGTCTCGAATCGCCATCTGCGCGAAAACGCCGAGTTGACACAACCCGTTGGTTTCTTGAACAATCGAATGCGTGCCGCCGCCTTCGCCCTTGAAGTCCATCAAAAACAGCACACGAAACGAAACGCGCTCGGTCTGGATTTCCGAAAAGACTTCACGCGCTTTTTCTAAACCCGGATCGTCGCGCAGCAGCGCGCAAGCGTCGTCCAGCAGCTGCTGGCTGTGTTTTTCATGAAGCAGCCTCGTCGCATTCTTCGAAAGCACCTTGCGTCGCTCGTGGGTAAAGCTCTTCGACTTCGCGTGGAAAACGTAGGTGTTGTCCGCGATCGCCAGGTTGAAACCAGCGGCGCTTGCGCGAAGACAGAAATCGTTTTCCTCGCCGTAGCCGCGCGGAAATGTTTCTTCGTCGAGGTAACCGATTTTGTTGAACACCGCTCGGCGAATCACAAAGCAGAATCCATTCACCAGCGGCACGCGCGGAAAGCTCGGCTCATGTTGAAGAAGCAGGCGACAAGCGACATCGTCCGGCGTCACGCCTTCGGGCAACTCGTTGACTTCCCAATCGCCTTCAGCTCCGAATCTCTCCGGAACCGACTGCCAACTCGCCGCGTTTGAGAGCGTTCCGATGATGCCAATGTCAGGATTGCTCTCGCCGCATGCGATGATGTTTTCCATCCAGTGATGAGTCACGATTGTGTCGCTGTTGAGAAGAAAAACGTAGTCCGCTTGCGAGCGTCGCATTCCCTGGTTAGCCGCGATCGTGTAGCCGCGTCCCGCGACGTTGTGGATAATCTCGGTTGGGTAGATCGTGTTCTCGGCAAACTCCCGCAGGTAAGCCGACGTCGGCTCGTCCGACCCGTCGTTGACCAGGATGATGTTCTGCAATTTCGGCGACCGCGTGACAACGGATTCGAGGCAGACTTTCACGTCTTCCAGGGCGTTGTGAACGCAGATCACGACATCGGCGGTTGGCGCGAGAAACGGGACCCGCAGCGACTCTTCCTGGTCCTCAAAACGCTCGACCACGCCAAGGTCATCGATGGACTCCGGTGCGAGCGGCACCCACTCGTCGCATCGCGTCAGCTGCTGCTCCATTTCATTGAGCCGCTTGCCACCGAAAAACCCGGCCCAGCTGGTTTTGAGCTTCGCGACGGCCTCCGAAATGTAGCCCGTTATCCGCTTGGCTTTCTGAAGCGCTTTGCCTTGCTGACGAAGCTCCTTGATCAGGTCTTTTTCACGTTGGCGAGCGTGGAAAGCACGTTGGCGCTGAACGATGAACAAATGATAATTCTGCCAGCGCGCCTCACGCAGCGCGGCCTTCAAAGCACGGATTTCCTGATCGGGTTCGGACACAGCGTGATTCTGGTCGGCGCAGCAGCTGCTGGCGCAAGTTTTTTCGCTATTGTGTGGACGAAGTTGATGGAGAGCGGCAGCTCATCGACTCCGTTGAGCCGCTTTGCCGCAATGGCAATCGCACTTATCTGGGCTTTCCCACTTTCATCCTCCGCGTCATCGGCAATCAATATCAAATGCCAACTGACAAATTGCATCAACTTCGTCAGCGCCTGGTTTCAACCGTGTTGGGTGCGGAGGAGCCAGCCGGCCTGCTTTTAGCCGCGTTGTTGGCCAAAGGGCACGCCTTGATCGAAGGGCCACCCGGATTTGGAAAAACCTCACTCGCGCACTCCCTTGCCACGGGGATCGGCGGTAGCTTTAAGCGCGTTCAGTTTACGCCTGATCTTCTGCCGTCGGACATTCTTGGTTACAATCTCTACCGTGCTCATAACGGCGATTTCGATTTTGTCGCCGGGCCCATTTTTGCGAACCTCGTTCTGGCCGATGAAATCAATCGCACTTCTCCCCGAGTTCAGTCCGCGCTGCTTGAAGCGATGAATGAGGGGCAGGTGACGATCGACGGCGTCACCCGGACTCTGGAGACGCCCTTCATGGTCATCGCCACACAAAACAACACTTCGAGTACCGGCACGTTTCCGCTTCCGGAGCCACAGCTCGATCGGTTCTTGCTTTCCATTCCGATGAGTCTTCCGCGCCCAGACGTGCAGGAGCAAATCCTGCGCGGTCATGCTTCTAACACCTTAAGTAATCTTGATCTGAATCATCTGCTTAGCCTGGAAGATGTGGAGGAGCTCCAGAGCCAGGTTCTTAAGCTCACAGTAAGCGATGAATTGAACCGTTATATTGTAGCTCTCAGCGAATCACTCCGGCGACTGGCTGGCGGAGAACACACCGTTTCGGTGCGTGGTTCGATCGCCCTTCTACGGGCCTCCCAGGCTTGTGCGCTACTTGCTGGAGAGTCCGCGGTGCTTCCCGATCACGTTCAGGAAATGTTCCCCCACGTGATGCGACACCGGTTGGTTTGCGAAGACGGGGGAGACCCGGAATCGGCGATCGAAAGAGCTCTCGATCAAACGAACGTGGGCTGACGTGATTCAAGAAACGCGCAACATCACCGGGCGAGGGGTCGCCGTATTCGTCGGAGCGTTCATGCTGCTGTTCCTCGGGCTTTTGATTCACGACGGCGCGGCGATGACGTTAGGAATCTGTGGGTTGCTGCTCACCGGCACGTGTTACGCGTTCGCCCCGCGCAACCTTCGAGGTTTGAGGTTGAAGCTTCGATTGCCGCATCGCTTTCGCGCTTGCCGAAGTGTAACACTCGAAGTTGAACTGCGGAATGAACGTAGATTACTAGGTGCCTACAATGTCGATATCTTGATGCGTTTTCCACAGAAGATCGAGCGTTCCGGCCACGCTGATTGGACTTCTGCCAGAAGCGTTTCGCTTCTCCGAGATCGACTCAGCATTCCATCGCGCTCGTGTTCGTCAGAAGTCGGATGCGAATTCAGGTCTCGCTTTCCATTGGGCCTGTTCCAAGTGCGCCTGACTTCCTCGGTCGACTGCCCGGTTCTGGTCTACCCGCGTCTCATCACGCCGACCGAACTGCTAGTCGGCGGCTCGCAACCGGATCTCCTGCCAACCACGGGCGCAACAGCGGGTGAGGCGTTCGGCGAACCTCGCGGAATTCGAGTCTACCAGCCTGGAGACGCTGCGAACTGGATTCACCTCGCAGCCACAACGCGGTCGCTTGCACGTGGTCACGGCCTCCGAGTGAGAGCATACGATCCGCCGGGATTTCATCCGAATAGCTGCCGCATCATCTTTCATTCCTATTCGAATGCGGGTGAAATGATCCGGCTCGATCGCTACGAGCGTAGTCTCTCGCTGGTAGCGGGAACTCTGGCCCATTTTCAATCCATTTACACGAACGTTATAATACAAGCCGAGTTTACGAACTGGCTCTATCGCCCCTGCGAGAACCGCTCCCAATATTTCGAGTGCCTGGCTCAATTGGCGAAATCGAACCGGCCCGCGCGTACCCCGGCCCATAAGCTCATCGACGTGCTGCAAGGCGTTCCGACTGACGAGCAATTGATCCTCATCTCAGACTCACCGCCCTATAACTGGATTCATCTGGTCCCGACCAGCCACAAACAGGTCATTATTGTCGATATCCGGCAGATCCGTTTCAAACAGCGGCGTATCCAGCTGGCCGAACTATTAACCTGACGATGCAGCAAATTTTCCTCATTTCTGCATTGGTCGTTGCGTTCCTGGCCCTTCGAGGTTGGCCCTCCGAATGGGACGCGTGGGGTCGCGCTTTAATCGCTCTTTTCTCCCTGGTAGCTGGCCTGCTGACGATGGCTTTGCTGGCTCCTTCTTCCGACAATGCCCGCTTCAGGGCCGCGCGAAAGCCGAGCGCGTTCAATCGGATCGCACGAGCAACTTCGATTGCTTTCCTTTTGGTTATTGCCTATTTTATCCTTGCTCAAGGCCCGGAAATAACCCGGCAGCTTAGTTATTATCTTGCGAGTTCTAGTGAAGCTCAATTTGATGCATCGCTTGAGGAAGAAGATGAAGATATTGCCTCCGATTCCGATTTAAATAGTAGTTTGAGCGAGAATGTGGAGGAGGCCGGAGTCGGTACGGTTTTCGACCCAACCGGAGCCACGGTCCCGAATTCTGCAAGTCTCGCTCCATCAGACGAGCCGCAAGTAAGCCTGATTCTGCCAACTGCGGAAGCCGCCAGTCGGCTTCATCGCTCTGGATCGATCTATCTCAGCTCCTTTTCTCATAGCAATTTTGATGGCAGTCGATGGACATCTCAGGATCCAGTGAATGCTCGAATCGTAACTGCGGATCGTAATGGTTTGATTCTTCTCCGAAAATCGCGAAGCCAGCAACCGACCTACCGCTACACCGTTTTGCACGATCGAATCCAAAGCGGACTGAATACCGTCAATACCCTTCAAGGCGTCGGCCATGTTCGGCTTCCAGAGTTAACCAGGCTTGCTCCGGGAACAAATCTTCTCCCTGCTCTTGACCAAAGAACGAGTTCCTACCAATACGAAGCGGCCTCATCGCCTAAGCGGTTTACATCCTTGGTCGAAGACAAGCTCCCGATCGCGACTGGGGCGACGGAGCCCGCTTATCAAGCTCCAGCAGGTCATGCCGGGCTACATCAACAAATTCAACGCCTTTCGACGAGGTTTAGCCAAGGCGTGCCTCTGGAGGAGCGCCTGATCGAACTTCAGCACTGGTTGCGCAACACCTACTCCTATTCACTCGTTGTGAACTATCCGGAAAACGGTAAATCCCCCATAGAGAACTTCCTTGGCAATCCTGACAGTAACACCAGAACGGGATTCTGTGTGCATTTCGCCTCGGCAGCGGCTCTCTTTGCTCGTGAACTTGGAGTCCCGTCTCGAATCTGTTATGGTTGGACGGGCGGACAATTCTACGAGGAGCACAGCCAATTCGTTTTTGGTTCCGAACACGCCCACGCTTGGACAGAGATCTTTCTCGAAGACCACGGTTGGGTTATTTTCGATACGACACCGACTTCCGCTCTTCCGCAAACAAGCGAGTCGGCTGAGGGAGAGGTTCCTCCCATGCTAATGGTAATTGGCTCTGAAGAAATGAAGGAAGACGTTGAGGAGAATGGGTCAGGTTTTCCGTTCGAGAATGAGTGGATCTTGATCGCGTGCGGAACGGCTGTTGCGATTCTGGCGATTTTCCTCGCATTCAAACGCAAGAGGTCCCGAGGGGACACTGGCCAGAATAATTCGACTGGATCTGCCCCAACGCACGGCTATCTCAGGCTCTTTCATCAAAACTGTATTCGCCTTGGCCATGCCATGCAATCAGGGCGCACTCTGTTTCAATTTCTTGAGGCGCTGAAGAGTCAGGACGTTCCTATTCATTTTGCCGATGAACTTCTAACTTATCACTACGATATCACTTACCGAAACTGCCCTAGAAGTTCTCAGCTTGAGAAACGGCTTTGCGATCAGATCAGGTCGTGGAATCCCGGTTCCTGATCGCTTCGGTTGTCGCAGTTTCCCCTTTCTTTTTGGATCGGTCAGGGCGAGAGACGCTCAGTGAGTTCAGCAGCCGGAAACAAGTGGAATATCGAACGTGCAATGCGGGAAAAGCCGCCTGCTTTGCATCCTTTGGCGGGTTGCGACACTCAAACGATGCGTGCCCATCTCGAGGCGAACTCCAGCCTTTCGCCGCGAACTCGGATGCAGCGGTTCCGGGCGAAAATGGTGGTCAAGCTTCGTCAGCCGTTTGCTGCGATTGAACGACTCCGCTTCGCGAAAAAAGTCGAGGCTTACGAAATGCCGAGTGCCCCGATTTTCATCGTCGGCCATTGGCGGAGCGGGACGACGCACCTGCACAATCTCCTTAGCCACGATCCGCAGTTTTCGTTTCTCGACTTCGGCCAAACGGCGATGCCGCACAACATGCTGAACAAATCTCGGCACATCGGCCGTTGGTTCATTTCGCGATCACTGCCGAAAGAGCGCGGGTTCGACAAAGTCGAGCTGACCGTCGACTCGCCGCAGGAAGAGGAGATGGCGCTCGGTGCGCTGAATCCACTAACTTACTACAACGTCTACTATTTTCCTCAGAATTGGCGGCGCCACTTCGACCGAGCTATTTTCTTCGACGAAACCAACGAAGCTGACAAAGACGGGTTTAAAGCGGCTTACCTGACGCTGATGAAGAAGCTGGCGATGACAAATGGTGGTCGGCAGCTGCTGATGAAGAATCCGCCATCGACGGCGCGCCTGACGTTACTAAAAGAGCTCTTTCCTCGCGCAAAATTCATCTACATTCATCGAAACCCGTACGAGGTTTTCCCGTCGAGTATCAAGCGCTATCCGCGAACGTATTCCGCCTTCGCCTGGCAGGATTTCGAAAACGTCGACCTGGAAGAAATGGTCTTCTACAAGTATGACAAGCTCTTGAAGACCTACCTCGATCAGCGTAGCCAAATCCCGGCCGAAGATCTGGTCGAAACGAGTTACGACGCGGTCACGACGAAGCCCGAGGATGAAATCGAACGAATTTATGATGCGTTAGGAATTCCAGCGAAGACGGAGGCGCTCGAAGCGATTCGCCCGTATCTCGAAAAGAAGAAAAACTACAAGCGCAACGTTCATCAGCTGACGCGGGCGCAGGTTGATCGAATCCAGAGCGATTGGGCGTTTTCGCTGGAGCGCTGGCCTTACGAAATTCCGGAAGGAATCGAGGTCGTTGACCCGTGAATCGATTGGATGCCCGCCGATCAACTGAAACCCGAGGACGTCGCCAACGTCCGAAGCCTGACCCTGCTTGCGGAGCAGGTCGTTGAGGGGTTTCAGTCCGGGCTCCATCGCTCGCCGCACAAAGGTTTCAGCGTCGAGTTCAAACAGCACCGTCAGTACGTGCCAGGCGATGAGCTGCGATTCGTCGATTGGAAAGTTTTCGGCAAGTCGGACAAATTTTTCATCCGCGAGTACGAAGAGGAAACGAATCTGCGTTGCACGGTGCTGCTCGATCAAAGCGGTTCGATGGCTTATAAAGGTCGGCAGTCGGCTGTGAGCAAGTTCGAGTTTGGCAAGCACCTGACGGTTTGCCTCGGCTATTTGATGCTCCAGCAGCAGGACGCGGTTGGGGTGATCACGTTTGACGACCAAGTTCGCGAGCAGATCCCACCTCGGTCGCGGCCTGCCCACCTCAGCTCAATCGTCGAGGTTTTGAACCGCATCAAACCCGGCGCTGACACGGACGTTGCCGAGGCTTTCAAAAGCGCCGTGCCGAAAATTCATAAGCGAGGTCTCGTGGTGATTCTGACCGACTGTTTTGGCGATCTCGCCGAGCTGATGCGTTCGCTGGCGCATCTCCGATTTCGAAAACACGAGATCGTGATTTTCCAGATTCTCGATCGCGACGAAATCGAATTTCCGTTCACCGAACGTTCGCGTTTCGAATCGCTTGAGCCCGGACTTGAGCCGATGACGGTCGACCCGATTCATCTTCGCGAGGCTTATCTCGAGGAGCTACGCCAGTTTCGCGAAGAGCTTCGCGAGCGCTGCTTCAACAACCGCGTCGATCTCGTTCCGGTCGTCACAGACAGGCCATATGCCGAGGCTTTGGCTGAGTACCTCGCGATACGCCGAGCGCGCTGACCTATTCAATTTTATTGAGCCGAAATCGCGGTGCGTTTCCCGCGCAGGACGAATTTCTGAACCTTGCCAGTTGCCGTCTTAGGAAGTTCGTCAACGAAAGTCACCCACTGCGGAGCCTTGAAATGAGCAAGCCGTTCGCGGACGAAATCCCGCAACTCCGATTCAGCAGCTGCTGCGCCAGGCTGGAGCACAACGAACGCGTGCGGCGACTCGCCCCACTTTTCATGCGGCATGCCGACCACCGCGACTTCCCGCACGGACGGATGGTGAAGCAGGGCTCCTTCGACCTCGACCGACGAGATGTTTTCGCCGCCGCTGATGATCACGTCCTTGATTCGATCGCGAACTTCCGCATAGCCATCTGGATGGACCACGGCAACGTCGCCGGTGTGAAACCAGCCGTTGCGAATCGCCGCCGAAGTCGCTTCCGGATCGTCGAAATAGCCCTCCATCACTGCGTTGCCACGCACCACGATTTCGCCTGGAGTCTCGCCGTCGCGCGGAACTTCGGTGCCGCTGGAGTCGACGATTTTCAACTCGCCAGAGGTCAGCAGCTCAACGCCCTGGCGGGCTTTGACTTCGGCGAGTTCGGTTGGCGAAAGATCGGCGTGACGCGGAAGCTCTTCACAAACCGTGATCAGCGGTGAAGTTTCGGTTAGGCCGTAGACGTGTGTCAGGGTCCAGCCGAGGTCGCCCTCGACGCGTTCGATCGTAGCAGCTGCTGGCGGCGCGCCCGCTGTAAGAAGCCGGATTCCGCGGGGTGCCTTCGCACGCAATTCGTCAGGCGCGTTGGCGAGGGAGATCAACACCGTTGGTGCCGCACAGAAGAGGCTGATGTTTTCCCTCCGCATCATTTCAAATGCGCCAGCTGGATCGACTTTTTCCAGACAGACGTGAGCTGCGCCCCGCGCCGTGATCAGCCAAGTGAACGTCCAGCCGTTGGCGTGAAACATCGGCAATGTCCAGAGATAGCGATCGGCTGGACCGACCGGGAAATGAATCAGGATGCCCACGATGTTCAGATACGCGTTGCGATGCGTGATCATCACGCCCTTCGGCCGCGCGGTGGTCCCGCTGGTGTAGTTTATCGAAAGCAGATCAGTTTCCTCGATTTCAACCTTCTCGAAATCCGGCGAAGCAGCGCTGACCAACTCTTCGTAGTCCAGCCAGCCCTCTCGCGAACCGCTCAAAGCAACGAACTGCGCTACCGACGTCAAATCAGCCCGAATCCCATCGATCATCTCAAGATAGTCGGCATGCGCGCAGAGCACACGAGCGCCGCAGTGGTTGATAATGTAAGAAAAGTCCTCCGCGGTCAGCCGAAAATTGATAGGCACGACGACCGCCCCGATCTGCGGAACGGCGTAAAACGATTCCAGTTTGGCGTGCGTGTTAGGCGAAATGTAGGCGACTCGATCACCCTTGCTAACGCCGAAAGTCTGCAAGGACGTGGACCAGCGATCGCATCGTTCGAAGAATTCTTCGTAGGTCCAGCGTGAGTCGCCGTCGACAACGGCTTCGCGATCTGGGTAGAGCCGGCGGGCGCGGCGAGCGAATTCGAGGGGAGTGAGCGGGGTTTCCATCGAGATCACAAAGGCAGCCGATTCCAGCGTTCGACAACTGGAATCAGATCGCCAAGGTAAGACCGTCGCCACGAATGAATTTCGCTGTCCCCACCCTCCTCGCCGGCATGGCGGCGCTGCTGATTCCGCTGATCATCCACCTGCTCAATCGAAGTCGGCATCGGCGAGTTCAGTGGGGCGCGATGCACTTGCTTCAACGAGTCGTCCGCACGAATCAGCGCCGGCTTCAGGTTCAGCAGTGGATTTTGCTTTTGTTGCGCTGCGCATTTCCAGTTTTGCTCGCGCTTGCGCTGGCCGGGCCGATTTTGACGAAGTTCGATCTGCTGCCAGGGGACGCCCCCGCGAGCACGGTGATTCTGCTCGACGACAGCTATTCGATGGCGGCGGGGGACGCGTTCGAAGAAGCGTTCAGCGCGGTTGAGGCTGTTCTTGAAGCTCAGCCGGATGGGACGGAAATCTCGCTCGTCACAACGGGAACTCGCCCGCGCGTGATTGAGCTCGTGACCAAGGATCGGCGACGCGTCCGCCAGCAGCTGCTGAGTCTCGAGCCTGACGGAGATCCTACGCGCGTCGAACCTGCTTTTGATGAAGCGATTCGAATCCTGACCGATTCCAAGCGGCTGCGAAAGAGCATCGTCTGGATCAGCGATTTCCAAGCGGCGGACTGGCCGGATTCGATCGAATTCGAAAGGCTGGAGTCGCCGCCTGCGATTGCGTTTTTTCGCGTTGGTCAGCCGAGCTCTGAAAACCTCGCTGTCGAGTCACTCGAACTCCCGCCGATCGCCCTGACAATCGGCCAGGAAATTGAAATCCGCGGCGTGATCCGAAATCACGGATCCACGCCCGTTCGCGGGGTTTCGGTCTTCCTTCGAGTCAACGGCGACCGCGTTTCTGCGAGCCAGGTCGACCTGCCGGCAGACGGTCCGGCGGAGGTCGAGTTCGAGCGGAGTTTCGATCAGCGCGGCTCGCATCTCGTCCAGATCGAGCTGGATGCGCAGGACTCGCTCGCGGTCGACAACCGTCTGGCGGCGGCGATCGAGGTTCCGGAAAAACTCCCGGTGCTGGTGATCGGCCGCGCCGCAGACACCTACCATCTCGACGCCGCGCTGCGCCCGTTTGACCTCGACAGCGTCGGCATCGAAGACCTCATCGAAACTACCGTCCTCAACCCCGCCGAATTCGACCAATCTCGGCTCTACGGCCAGCGAGCCATCGTCCTTTCGAACGTCATCGGCTTGAGCGATCTGCAACTCACGATCGTGGAAGAGTTTGTGCGGCAGGGTGGGGGACTGATCGTCATTCCCGGCCCTGACACTGATCTAATTCAGGCGAACGAAACCCTCTTCCCTGCCATCGCCCCCGCTCTGAGTTGGGAACGCGTCCTACCGCCTCCAAGTGAGCCGACCCGGATCATCCGCGAGCGATCCAGCCATCCGGTTTTCGAAATCTTCAACGAAACGGACAACGGCGATCCATCGGTCGGCTCCGTCGCAACCTGGGTCGCGATCAAGGGCGGCGACGAAACCCACACGCTAAGCCGTCTCGCTTCCGGCGCACCGATGTTGATCGAATCGACCCACCTGCCCGGCCGCGTCCTCGTCGCTTCGACAGATTTCGCCAAGCGATGGTCAGATATCACGGATCAT
This sequence comes from Verrucomicrobiales bacterium, assembly GCA_047620505.1. Taxonomy (GTDB): domain Bacteria; phylum Verrucomicrobiota; class Verrucomicrobiia; order Verrucomicrobiales; family DEV007; genus JBLHKS01. Next base: position 41,101 of record JBLHKS010000041.1, read on the forward strand.
CCGTTTTTCGTGCCGCTGACTCAGCGGCTCGTCGCCTACGCAGCGACCAACACCGTTCCCCCGCGTAACGTCGCTCTTGGACAGCCTCTTGTTGCCCTTCTTCATCCGAAAACCAGCGGCGAGACACTCGAACTCACTGACCCGGCTGGCCACACTCACGAAGTTACCGCAGAGGCCGAAGGCGCGCTCGCCAAGGCGGTCTTCCCACAAACCTCGCGTCCCGGGCCCTACGTCCTGACAAACCCACACGGCGAAGGGCCGATTCGATTTTCGGTCGCTTCAAATCGCGACGAGTCCGACCTCGCTCTTCTGTCTGATTCTCAGCTGAGCAAGCTCGCCAGCCAGTTCGATGCTTCGGTCGTCGCGACTGCGGCTGAGTTCGAAGCGTTCGACCAGGCTGCCAGTCACGGGACTGAGATCTGGAAACCTATTTTGGTTTTCGCGCTGCTTGTGCTGTTCGCTGACGTCTTCCTCGCTCAGCGTTTTGTGCGAAAATCGGCTCGACAGCCGGCTAACACTTCAGGCGAGCAGAGCGTTGTTTAAAACTTCGGTCACAAACTCAGCAATTCCGGCTTCCGAAGTTGCGCGTGGGCCAGCCACGTTCAAATCACGGATAAAATGTTCATCGATGAATCTCCTCAACGCCATCGCCGGATCCGGAGTACGCGATTGAGAAATGTGAAGCCAAGGCTTGCCCCGATTTCGAGCGGAATCGGCCGTTAGCTTCGAACCACCGCCTAAAATTGGCGCTTTCGAAAAAATCACCGTGCCGTCCGAATCGCGGACGTTCCATTTCGTCCGGACGACATAATTCTCGGTCGGCGTTTCCTGAAGATCGTACTTCGGATCGAGCCGACCGTCTTCCGCCCTGCGTCCCAGCGGACACCAACCGCCGTGCTCGACGCCGTATTCAATCGCCCAATCGAGCGCCGCCCGATCAGCGCCGGTCTGACCGCCAGAGACAATTCGAGCGAGAGGCAGAGTCGGGTCGAGGCTCACTGACCGTTGATCTTAAGCAACTCGACTTCAAAGATCAGCGTTGCGCCTCCTGGAATCTGGGGATCCGAACCTTTGGCACCGTAGGCAAGATCGGCTGGAATTATGAATCGGTATTTCGCACCAATCGGCATCAACTGCACCCCTTCCGTCCAGCCCGCGATCACCTGGTCGAGTCCGAAAGTCGCGGGCTGGCCGCGATCGATTGAGCTGTCGAACTGCTCGCCTGTGATCAGGGTGCCGACGTAGTGGACGGTGACTTTGTCGGTTACTTTTGGTTTTGCGCCTGTTCCCGGAGTGAGAACTTCCCATTGCAGGCCGCTCGAGGTCGTGGTGACGCCTTCTCGTTTTCCGTATTCCTTTTGGAATGCGGCTTGTTCTTTGGTGAAATTCGAAACCATGTAGGCTTGAAGTTCGTCGAAAGCCTTCGTGATGCCGTCCTCATCCATCAACGGATCTTTGCCTTCGGAAATCGCGATGAAAGCCTTCGCGAAGGCATCCATATTGAGATGAATCTTGTCTTTGCGAAGGTCGCGAGCCAGCCGAGTTCCGTAAGCAACGCTGAGGCGTTCCATCAGCTCCTGGTCTTTGGCAGAGAGCTCCGATTTCGGTTCCTGAGCCCGAATTCCACCAGCAGCTGCTGACACAATCACGAGTCCGACAGTGAAAATGCGTTTGAACGAATTCATGGGCGCATCAACGCGGTGAGCCTGGTTTTGGTCAAGTCCTAACGTGGCCTCCCGAGCTGGGCCCGTGCACCGTTTCCGCCAAACAAAAATGGCCCCCGGAATGAACCGGGAGCCACTTTAAAGGTTTGGGAAAACGCACCCAACCGAGTGTGGTTGGCTTACTTCGTGGCTGGGACGCGCTTGGCCTTGTTGACCTCGCGAACTGCCTTGGCGCGGGCCTTAACGGCCATGTCGAGAGCTTTCTCCTTGCCGTAACGGCTGATCGAAAACTTAGCGGTGCGCCGCTTTCCGGCTTCGTCCGCCCATGCGGCCTGCCAGTATTGATATTCTTTGTCTTCGCCCACTTTGCTGACCACGTGGGTCACGCCGGTGACGCCGCTGCGCAAAGCTTTACGCTTTTTACGAGCTGCTGCCTCCTGCTTGTACTTGGGCATTTTCTTCAGAAGATCGTCTCGGAATTCCTTAGCCATTTTAAGGGCCTTGTTCTTTCCGCCGGACGACTTGTCCGGGAAGTACTTCTGATGGGTTTTACCCCGGTGGGTGATGCGGACGTAGAATCCATGATTCTTTTTCTCCGGCTGGTCGATGCGGGTGATCCCGTAGTTGGCTCTTGGTGCTACCATAATTTCGACTCCTTTTTGTGGTTTTTACTGGTGGTTTGGGCTGGTGCGTTAGACCGTAATTATTGTAATGAGTATTGGTATTTAAGCAAGTGTGAAATTCTATATTTGTTAAGAATTTTTAGAAAAGAGGCAGGATTTCTGCGAAAAGCAGGCGTTTAAGGGGCTCATTTTGAACGAATTAAGATTCTATCTTAACCATCAGGAATTCGCGGGCCGCTGTGGGGTAGCCGGATGTCGGTTGAAATCGAGCCCATTTGTGGCCGAAAAGCGGACAGCTTTTTTCCACTATCCCGCGCTCTCGCGAAGCGATTCGGGATAGTCGCTTGGCTTCATCCGCGCCTTCGCAATGATCCGAAAGTGCCTCAAGCTGTAGAAAGCGGCCGGCTAAACGCTAACAAAGTTTCGCTTTCAAACCGACCAGTTTCTCAATCGAACGGCAAAACCATTACGAAAGGTTGCCGGAACGAAGTGGGCAACGCCGGGATCGAAATTGTATGATTGAATCAAGGCAGGAGGCCTTGCCGAACATTTTGGATCACTTTCAGCGATCGAATTTAGTGGCGGCGGAAGTTCCCAAGGTGGCGTCGCTTCGCTTTGGCAGCCTTGGGCTGAAATAAGAAAAAACGGCTTTGGCGTAAGGCTCCGGTCGCTCTCAGTCGGATGGCGCTCGATTTCAAGTTGGGTTTCGATTTGCCAACGCCACCCTAAATTGTCATCCCGAGCCTGCCGAGGGACCTCACGTGTGGGGGGTGGTTGAACGTGGATCAGGCGTCGGGCACGCCTTCAGTGGAATTCGTGGCGCTGCAGAGTGTCAGGGCGTCAAACGTCATCGCTGAGGTCCCTCGGCAGGCTCGGGATGACAGCAAGATGCGCTTCGCGGAAGCCCTCGACCGCCGGCTAAT
>JBLHKS010000042.1:0-43049 GCA_047620505.1 Verrucomicrobiales bacterium
TCATCGTCAGAACTTCGCAGCCCAGTTCGATGATTCGTTCGCGAAGAAATGCGTGTTCCTCGCCTTTGGTGTCAAAGGCACCGATAATCAGAATCCGTGGTTCACTCACCGGAAAGAGCTATCGCGGTTTTTGCGCTTCGCCCAGACTTTTTCTAGGTCGATTCGCCTTTCCCCATTATCAATTTCAGATGCGAGCGATTCTACTTTTACTCTTGGCCGCGTCCATCGCGCGAGCCGCAGACCGGCCGCCTAACATTGTCCTCATTTTTGCGGATGACGTTGGACGCGAAGTTCTTGGCTGCTACGGCGGCTCCTCCTACAAAACACCAAATATCGATGCACTTGCTGAGAGCGGGACTCGCTTTACGCACTGCTACAGCATGCCGGTTTGTCATCCGAGTCGGGTTACGATCCTCACTGGACGCTACCCAACCACTCTCGGAAACCCAAAGTGGGGCGATTTCCCTAAGACCGATCAGAATCTGACTTTCGCGGCCTTGCTGAGACAGGCTGGGTACGCGACCGCCGTCGCCGGGAAGTGGCAATTGGCATTGCTGAAGAATAATCCGGATCATCCTCAGGAACTCGGATTTGATGAGTCCTCGGTCTTCGGCTGGCACGAAGGTCCGCGATTTCACGAGCCGATGATCTACGAAAACGGCACGCTCCGCGAAGACACCGCCGGAACTTACGGCCCTGACCTCTACGTCGATTTTCTTGGCGATTTCATGGAGAAGAATCGCGAGCGCCCGTTTCTAGTTTGGTATTCGATGGCGCTGTGCCACGACGTAACCGACGACATCGGAAAGCCCGTTCCGTTTTACAAGGACAACAAATGGATGGATTACGGCGAGATGGCCGAATCGATGGATGTGATGGTCGGCCGGATTGTGAAGGCAATCGACGATCTGGATCTGAGAGAGGAAACGTTGATCCTGTTCACAACGGACAACGGAACGGCTGCTTCTTCTTATCTCGGCGTTGATGAAAACGGGAAAATGTACAAGCACAAGGTGATGTCTGAATTTGGCGATCGAATGGTTCAAGGAGGCAAGGGCCAGCTAACCGATTTGGGAACGCGCGTCCCTCTGATCGCCAGCTGGCCAGGGAAAATCGAAACCGGGCACGCTTGGGGCGATCTGATCGATTTCAGTGATTTTCTACCAACGTTAGTCGAAATTGCTGGTGCCGAATTGCCAAAAGACGTTGCCCTGAACGGCAAGAGCTTCGCTCCGAGATTACTGGGAACCGGCGCAGGAACTCGCCCTTGGGTTTTCTCCGAACATCGCGGAAAAGCGTGGACTCGGAATCACCGATTCAAGCTCTACGACGACGGGCGGTTTTTCCACATGGAAGACGATCCCGATGAGAAATCTGCATTGGCGATTGGCGACTTAAACGAATCGGCTAGACAGGCCCACGCGATGCTTAGCAAAGCGAGGAAGGGCATTCGCAAGCCGTAACGCAAAATTGGCCGGCCTCCTTTCGGAAGACCGGCCAACGGTAGTTGTGTTTGTCTTGTTAAATTTGCTTAGTGACGTTGGCGACCGCGCTCGGCGACTTCGTAACGGCGGTCATCATCGTGGGAATGGCCCCGATCGCGGCTCCGAGTGTCAACAACACGGTCGAACGTTTCTTCCATCCGATCGTAAGCTCGCAGCACGTTGCTCATCATCGAGCGGGTCCGGCGATCGACATCGGCCTGGCGGGAAAGCTGCCGGACTCGGGCCATCACCTGGCGAAGATGGACAACATCGCGGTCAAGCGATCCTACCGCACCGCGGCTCGATTTCTGAACCAGTTTTCTGGCGTCAGCAGCAACGTGTTCGAGTTCGTCGAGAAGCCTTATTTCAGGGCTGCGGTTGGAAAGGTCGTAGCGATCTTCGAGATCGTCGATGAACGTTTCCACGAGTGCATCGGCGGCGGCTTCGAGGCGGCGAGCGTCATGGACAAGGTCCGATCGGTCGACCGCCATGGCGGGGCTCAGGGAGCCGAGAGCCAGAACGGCAGTCGCGGCGCTGAGAGTCAGGGCAGAGGTCTTAGATTTCATTGATCGTATCAGTTTGGGTTGTTCGCGTTGACCGGCAGAGCGCCGATCGTAGCGATACCCCAAAGACGGCACGACCATTCCTCCTTGCGGTTACAGACCGCTTTTTCTTCTCGCCGACTACCCAACCAGTTCGACACGCATCAGGACCGGATTGATCCTGACACAGTCCAAAGAACCGATCTCTTCGACCGCTTTTCGCACGACGCCAAATTTCGCATCGTGCAACATCAGAACGATCGGCGCGCCTTCAGCTTCGCGGGCCTCGCGCTGAATCATCGATAGAATTCCGACGTCATGCTGACCGAGAATCGTCGCGATCTGCGCAAGCACTCCAGGGGTGTCGTCGACGATCAAACGAAGGTAGTACTGGCTGGTGGTCTCTTCGATCGGCAGCGATTTACCGTAGAGGCCGTGGGGCGTGAAGCCGGTCCGGCACTGAGCAGCTGCTGCGTCTGCGAGATCCGAGATCACAGAGCTGGAAGTCGGGTCCTGACCCGCGCCGGAGCCGTAAAACAGGGTCTCCCCAACGACATCGCCTTTAACCATGATCGCGTTGAAGACGCCGTTGACGTTGGCGAGAATGTGCGAAGCGGGCAGCAACGAAGGCTGGACTCTGACTTCGATACTGTCCGAATCGCCGAGCCGAATCACAGCGAGAAGCTTGAGCGCGTAGCCGAGTTCTTCGGCAAAATGGATATCGACCCGTCTGACGTTTTCGATGCCTTCAACGTGGATTTCATCAAGCGGCAGCCACTTCCCGTAGGCCAGCGAAGCCAGAATTACGGCTTTGTGCGCCGCGTCGCCGCCGTTGACATCGAGAGTCGGGTCGGCTTCAGCATACCCGAGTTGTTGGGCTTCCTTGAGTGCATCCTCGTAATTCAGATCGGCTTCGGCCATCCGAGTAAGAATATAGTTAGACGTGCCGTTGATGATACCGATCATCGAGTCGATGTGGTTGCCGACGAGCGACTCCTGCACGGTCTTGATGATCGGGATTCCACCAGCGACAGCGGCTTCAAAGTAGATCGATGAATTGTGTTGCTCGGCGAGCGCAAAGAGCTCCTGACCATGCTCGGCGAGGAGGGCTTTGTTGGCGGTGACGACAGTTTTACCGCGCTTCAAAGCTGCACTGACGAGCTCGCGCGCCCGCTCGATCCCTCCAATCAATTCGACAACGATGTCGATGGCGTCGTCTTCGATCAGATCGTCGAGACGGTCCGAGGTGTGGTCCGAAGGTAGCTCGATCTCGCGCTTTTTGCTCAGATCGTTAACGACAATCCTGCGCACGACCAGATCACGCCCGGTCCGCTCGCGCAACAAATCGCGATTGCGGTTCAAATTCTTGTAAACGCCAGCCCCGACATTGCCGAATCCAGCCAGTCCGATTTGCAGTGATTTTTCGTTCGCCATGGTGTTTCTGCCGCCAGCAGCTGCTGACGAAAATTGGGCCGGAATCTTGCGCTCACCGGGTTGTGACGCAAGCTCAGTTTGAGATGAGGAATAAGGTCGATCCAATCAAAGACGATGAGGAGCGCGAGCTGGATTCGACCGAATTTCGGCTGCTGCTCATCTATTGCGTGAACGGCGTTCTCGCGGTCATCGGCTTGGGTCTGATCATGATTTTGCTAGCCTACTTAATGAACTGGGATGCCAAGTTGAAGCCAGCTGATGATTCGCCCGTTGAAGTTTCGGCACCGGTCGGCTAGCTAGAGCGCAATTATGAAGCTCTCGCTTAACTCTTCCACAATCAAAACCACGCCGCTGCTCGAAAAAATCCGTGTCGCTGGCGAAGCCGGATATAAAGGCATCGAACTCTGGGCCGTCGAGATTTACGAACACGTCGGGCGCGGCGGCGAAGTTAGCGACGTGGAAAAGGCGCTTGCGGATCAGGGTCTGAGCGTGCCCTGCATGATCGCGGTGCGAAACTGGGGCGAAACCAGCGACTGGGAATACAAGTTGGCGCTCGATGAAGCTCGCCGCCGAATGGAGCTGGCCGCACGACTGGGCGCTCCGTTCGTCGTTTGCACGCCTCCACTGGAGCAGCCAGGGATCGATAATCTGCATACGGGTTATCAGGATCTACTCAAGATCGGCCGCGAATCCGGGACACGTGCTTTACTTGAGTATATTAGCTTCTTCGCGTCGCTGAATAACATTGCGGACTCGGTTACAGTTCTTGATCGAACGGGCGACCCCGAAGGCGCGCTCGTCGTTGACGCTTTTCACAACTGGAACAGTAATAGCACTTTGGACGATCTGAAGGCGTTGCCGGTTGAGTGCATCGCCCACTATCATATTGATGACGCTCACTCGGACAAACCTGCGTTAACCCAGAAAGATCCGGATCGAGTCATGCTTGGTGACGGCCAAATCGATCTCGCATCGGAGATCGCTGTACTAAAAGATAAAGGCTATAGCGGCTGGGTCAGCCTTGAGCTATTCAACGAAGAGTTGTGGGCAAAAGACCCTCTCGAAGTCGCAAAACTAGGGATGGAGCGGCTGCTGGAATTGATTCCTGAGTGACCGGCACAGGTTCAAGAATCCGGCTGGTTCTCATAGCTCGACAGTTCGCTACGGCTGCGAATCGCCTCGATGATCTGTTTCTTATACCTTCGAAAATCCTCACCTGGAATTGAACGAGCGACCTCCGCCAAACTAGTTTGGCCAAGGAGGACTTTTTTGATTCCGTCGACGATCAGAGGCTCCATCCCTTTGGAAAGCGCCAGCTTCCGGTAGGCGGCATCATCCTTGCAGCCTTCAAAAATCAACGCACGCTCCTCATCATCAATATTCCAGATTTCAACGATCGGAATTCGTCCTAAATATCCGTAAGATTCCTCGATCCCCAAACCGGCTCTCGGCTTTTTGACAAGAATTTTCTCTGAGATGGGTTCGCCAATCAATAGAGAAAGACGTTCTGAAATCTCATCTTCATCCGCGTAACTCGGCTCCAGCCGTCTCACCAAGCGTTGAGCTAGAACAGAATGCATACACGTATACAAATCGGAATTATCAATTTCGAGTTCTTTAAGTCTTAAAAGCGCGCCGATCGCATCGTTAGTGTGGAGCGTACTAAAGACAAGGTGGCCGGTTTTTGCCGCTTCAACGGCGGTTTGCGCGGTCTCTCGATCTCGAATCTCTCCAACCAAGACAATATCTGGGTCTTGCCGCAAAAATGCGCGAATCGCATTTTGAAAGTTCCAATCAACCGATCGATTCACGTTGCTCTGATTGATTCCAGGAATCGAAATCTCAACGGGGTCTTCAATCGTAACAATATTTACGTCGTCACTATTTCTGAGTTCGAGACAGGAATATAGCGTGGTTGACTTTCCAGATCCAGTTGGACCGGTGACCAGAATGATTCCGTGCGGAGTCTGAATCCTCTGAATCATCGTATTGTAGACACTCACCGAAAAGCCAAGCTCCTGCAGATCTATCTGCTCTCGCTGGTTCAGAATTCGGATCACCGCCTTCTCGCCATATTCCGTCGGAACGGTAGATACTCGAAACCCGCGACCATGTAGCGTCGGTTTTCGCGTACTGGTCACGTTAAAGTTTGCCGTATTCTGGCTGTCATCATCCAGTGAAGTCGACGTAGCGATGTATTTGATCCCGCCGTCTTGGGGTTTTCGCTTCTCGGAAATATTCAGATTGGCGTCTACTTTGAGCGCGCTGATGATGGATGAGAGCCGACGAGAAGTGAATCTATGCTTTTGATCGTGCAGAACGCCGTCGATACGATATCGAACTCGAGTGGTCCTTTCATCAATGGACTCGATGTGAATATCGCTAGCTCGCGCTTTTATCGCCTTGATCAACAGCGCATGAAAGACTTCCAGCCCGTTGGTGTCGTCATCAATTCCCAGAATAAACTGACGACGCTCTTCCTTCTCCTTTGTGTAGTGAATCAGCTCCCTGAACTCGGTTTGTGCCAGGGCAAGGAACGAAATATTTTCACGAGTGATTTCGTTGTGAAATCCGAAAGTCGCGTTCAACAACGGCAACGCGTAATCATCCAAAGTAATAAAGATTGTATCGATGTCCTTTATCTGGTCCAGCTCGAAGGGATCCAATGCAATAGTTACCGTCTCCCAGATGACTCCGTCTTCTTCGGCCATGTCATAGCTCAGAGGAAACATACCAGCTTTACTGAACTGGGTTAAGACCCTTGCAAACTCCTCCTTCTCGAAATAATGATCGCCGAGAAAAGGATTGTAATGCACATGCTCGATCATCCCTTCGAGCGTTGCGTAAAAGCTGGCCTCAAGCGATTCGACCTGTACGCCGTAGTCACCTCCGGAGAAAAACTCGTCCAAATCGATCAATTCATCCATAACTAGCTAGTTGGTTGCATGCGAGGGAGCCTCGCGGATTTCGGAATTCCCCACAAATACCAAATCCCCGAGATGGCGTAAACCATTTTGATCGTCGGACAATCTAAAGAGACGCCCGCCCAATTGCAGATCAGAGCTTGGCGAGAATTGCATCGGCCATTTCAACAGTGTTCACTTTCCGCTCGCCCTCTGTCCCGGTAAACAGATCGCCTGTTCGCAATCCATCGTCGATCACGGATTTAACCGCACTTTCGATCGCGGCGGCCGCATCGTCGAGTCCTAACGAGAATCTCAAGAGCATCGCCGCGGACAAAATCTGAGCAATCGGATTAGCAATCCCCTGGCCCGCAATATCGGGTGCCGAACCGCCACTCGGTTCGTACATTCCGAAGTAGAGCCCGCCTTCCTTCGATTTTCCAAGGCTCGCACTCGGGAGCATGCCGAGTGAGCCTGCGATCATCGCCATCTCATCACTCAGAATGTCGCCGAACAAATTTTCCGCGAGGACGACATCAAAGTCACGCGGCCGGCGGACCAACTGCATCGCCGCGTTGTCCACGTAAAGGTGATCGAGAGCAACGTCAGGATATTCTTTCGCGACCTCTTCGACGGTCTCCCGCCAAAGCACGCCGTTCTCAAGCACGTTCGCTTTGTCGATCGAAGTCAGCTTTTTTCCGCGACCAGCAGCTGCTCGAAACGCGACATGCGCAATTCGCACGATTTCGCTCTTTTTGTAGATCATCGTGTCTATCGCGGTTAGCTCGCCGTCCTTCACTCCACGGAATTTCGGCTGACCGAAATAGACGCCACCAGTGAGTTCGCGAACGCAGAGCACGTCGAAGCCACCTTCGATCAGCTCATTTTTCACCGGCGAAGCGTGGATCAACGACGGAAAACAAACGCCCGGCCGCAGATTCGCGAACAGACCAAAATGCTTCCGCAACGGCAACAAAGCCGCGCGCTCCGGCTGTTCGTTCGCAGGCAGGTTCTCCCACTTCGGACCGCCGATCGATCCAAACAGAATCGCGTCTGCAGCCTCACATGCCGCCAAAGTCGCCTCCGGCAGCGCTTTTCCCGCTCCATCGATCGCCGCGCCACCGACAAGTTGCTCATCGTATTCGAATCCGATGTCGAATTTCGTCGCGATCGCGTCGAGAACTCGAATCCCCTCTTTCATCACCTCAGGGCCGATTCCGTCTCCTGCGAGGACTGCGAGTTTGTAGGTGGTCGTGGTCGTGCTCATGTCGCGGGTGACTTGGCGAGGCGACGCTCGAGCGCAAGCGATTTTCAAAAATCGCGGAAAAATCAGCGCAGCTCGGCGGCCTCCAGATCATCTTTTTTGATGCGAAGATCCCTTACTTGTCAAAGATCCACACTTGACACCGGCTCGCCCTGACGACAGACAATCTACGATACGATTTCCGTAAAAACCTCATGAACATCACTCCTCTCATCGCCGGGTTCTTCGGGCCTCCTTATTATGTTTTCTGGCTCCTGCTGCTTTTGATATTTCTCATCATTGTAGGCTATTTTCTGTTCATCAAATCCGAATCAGAAAGCGACACGGCAACCCCAGCGAAGCCTGAGCCAGCGAAGGAAAAGGAGAGCGAAACCGTCGACGACTCGGCTCCTGTCGGAGACCTTGGGGTTGCGGACAATCAAGAAAATCCGGATCCAGCAGCTGCTGAAAAAGTTGAAGAGAAAACGGCTCCTTCCGAGGAATCGAAGGAAGAAGAAAAGCCGAAAAACGCCGGAGGAAATTCCCGCCGCCGCAAGCGACGCTCAGGAAAGTCCGGAAAACAGGCTTAAATCAGCGGGAACCCCGAACCTCAGGCCGCTTGTCGAGCTTGTTGGCGATGTAAATCGCGGTGATGCAGGTGTCCTCGTATTTGCTCCCGGCATGCACTCCAGCGATCTTGATTTCGAGGGTTTCCACCGGTTTGTCGTATCCAGTCAGCGCAACGCCGCGGAGTTCATGCATTCCGCCATCGGGTAAATCCGCGACCCAGGTTTTCTCGCCATTCGCGGTGATTTCGACCTTCGCAACTCGACAATTCGACTCCCAATTCTGCTCTGAGCTCGCGTAGCCCGGGAGAAAACTCACGTGATGTACCGGCAACGGCTGCTTCATCTTGAGAGTGAGCGATTCGCCGATGCCCGGCCCGTCAACGCCTTCAACCCACGCAGTATCCCAATCGTCATCGATGAGATTGGCCGCGTCGTAGGTTTGATCGCTTTGCGGAGCGAGCGTCGAGCTGGCCTCAACCTCATATCGACTGTGCTCAAACAAAGTCAGACCTTCGCGAAATACATATTCGCCGCCACTCGGGTAATCGCCCTTCGACTTGAGTTTACCCGGGCTGAAAACATAATAAGTTGAGTGAGGCGCGTAGACCTGAATCTTGAGATCGTCAGCAGCTGCTGGCTCCAGGTTCTCAAAATTCCAAGTGTAAACATTTCCCTCACGGGCGAAACGATCGCGAGGTTCGACTTTGAATTCGCCCGGAAAGAGCGTGTCCACGATCAAAGTCACGTTGCCCGATTGAATCGGCCCCTTCCAGATCGCCGCACTGGAAAGCGTGTAGCTGAAAGTCGCCGCCGAAACATGGCCGTCATCAGAAACGTAGGTGCCGACCTCCGCGTAGCCTTGGCGGAATTTCACGCGAACTTCCGCCGTTTCGTTTTTCTCGAAAGGGATCTCGCTCACATACCATTTCGTTACCCAAGTCTGGTCGCCTCCCTCAAATTTCTTGCCAGGAACAGGCGTCGGTGCCTTTTCTGTTTTGACGCGTACCTTCAACTCTTTCCCGTTCTTCAGGATCGAATATCCCACGAGATCGATCGGCGAAATGCCGGTTTCATTTTCTTCGCCCCGCTTCAGATCCGGAGCGAGCGTCGTGCAAGGAAATCCCACCTCGATGCGGCGTTTCCGGCCCGGATTTCTCAGCTGATAAACGACCTCGACCTCGGCGTCCTCCGGTCCGAAAAGGATCGTCAGCTCTTCGGAAACCATTTCGACTTCGGCCGTCCCTTTGGGCGAAAAATCCCCAGTCCAACCTTGGTTTTCCACAAAACCGCCGCCATTCGCGAGCATCGAATCAATTCCCGATCCCAACACGAAGGCAGCCAAAGCAAAAGCTGCAAAAGAACGCACATTCATGGGCAAGATCATACCCGGACTCTCAAGAAATCGCCAGCCAACAATCGGCGGGAATCAGAACGGGAAACGAATGCCGAAACGAGCGATCGTGAAACCGTCGTCACCTTCGACAAAGTTGTAAACGCCGTCGGCGAAGATCCCGAGGTTGTTCAATCCGTTCGGACGAAAATCAACGCCTCCACCGACACGGTAAATCCCGTCAGTCGATCCATTGGTCCGCAAACCGCCGCCAAAAACGAGATATGGCGAAATTCCGGCCCCGGAGTCCGGGTAGCGAAGCGCAAGATCCGCAGTAATCGTGTGGACTTCGCTTTCAAACGCGAAAGCCGCGTAGCTCACGTCGATTCCAACGCTCTCGGTAAAAAAATGGGAAAGCATGATGCCGCCCCCGAATTCGTCGCCGTTTTCGGTGAATGCACCCGCAGCAAACGGACTGATTTCCAAACCTGAAGCGAAACTTACCGGGTCTTTCGGCTCGATCACCACGGTATCCTTGTCATCACCAGCGTACCCAAGGCCGAAGCCCAGCGCGGTGGAGACAAGAAAATACAATGATTTTTTCACTGGCTAAACGTGGGTTTGATTCCTCCAGAATCAAGAGAAATCTCAAAACTCACAGAGAGTTCTACGGGCTTCACAGAAGATTATTTCAAACAATCTCGCCGCTCGCCTTTGTTGACGACCGGTCGCCGAAGTGCTCATTCTCGGCTCCATGCTTGCCTCGATCATTGTCTCCGTCATTCTGCCGCTCGTCCTGGCCTTCATCATGTTCTCACTCGGCCTCGGGCTACGGCTGGCGGATTTCGCACGCGTGTTCAAATATCCGAAGGTGTTTACGATTGGCTTGTTGAATCAGCTCATTTTGCTACCGCTCGTCGCTTACGGAATCGTCCTGACATTTCGCCTATCGCCGGAGCTGGCGATTGGAACGATGATTCTGGCGTTCTCACCTGGCGGTGTGACGAGCAATTTGCTTGCCCGGCTGGCGAAAGGAAACGCGCCGGTTTCAATTTCCCTCACAGCGGTGGTTAGCCTGCTTTCCGTCATCACCGTTCCGATCCTGGTTGGGCTCACGTTTAAACATTTTCAGGGAGACGCGACTCAGGAGATCGATGTCACAATGTTAGGCGTCAAAATGTTCTTGCTCACTGCCGTTCCAGTAGGACTTGGAATGCTGCTGACGGCAAAGACTTCTGGCTTCGTTGAGAAGGCTTCGAAGGTGATTTCGAATATCGCGATGGGCCTGTTCATGCTCGTAATTATCGCGGCGATCGCTGCAAACTGGAAGACGCTGTCGTCCAATCTCCCGACGCTTGGCCCTGCACTGGTTCTGCTGAATATCTTACTGCTCGGACTCGGACTTTTAACGGCCAAGCTATCGAAATTATCTTTCGGCGATGCCACGACCGTCGCTATCGAATCGGGCGTTCAGAATGGAACCGTCGCCATCACAATTGGGCTCATCGCGATCGGTGCCGAAGGCCTTCCTCCCATCACCGTGCCAGCAGCAGTTTACGGCGTGACCATGTATTTCATCACCCTTCCATTCGTCTTCTGGAGACGACGATGCGGATAGAAATTCCGCCAGCAGCTGCTGAGTTGGATTAGAATTCGATCAGCCGACTAACTCAGGAATCGCCTTCCCATTGTCGACGATCGGAGTTGGGCGGCCGTTGAAGTCTTTGATCGTGACCTTCGAATAGTCGATTCCGAGGTGGTTATAGATCGTCGCCAGAAAATCGTGAGGGCCGCAGGGCCGCTCGACGACGTCCTCGCCGCGTTTGTCGCTGGCCCCAATCACAGCTCCGGTTTGAATTCCGCCGCCAGCCCAAATGTTAGAGAAAGCGCGCGGCCAGTGATCGCGGCCGGGCTGCAACGTGCCAGTCGCGCCACTTGCGTTGCCAGCGCCGGTGCTGCGGCCGTACTTGATCTTGGGCGTGCGGCCGAACTCGCCGGTTACGACCACGAGCACCCGCTTGTCGAGTCCGCGCGCATAAATATCTTCGATCAGCGCGGAGACAGCCTGGTCGTAAGTCGGCATCCGGAAACGCAACGCTTCAAACTGATGCTGGTTCACGGCGTGATCGTCCCAGTTGTTGACTCGCCCGCAAAGCGGCCCGCTGAGAGTGCTCGTGACGACATCGACACCGGCTTCGACCAAGCGGCGCGCCATCAGCAGCTGCTGGCCCCAGCGATTGCGTCCGTAGCGGTCGCGGGTCTGGGCGTCCTCTTGGCTAAGATCAAACGCGTCGCGAGTTTGTGAGTTTGTCAGGAGGCTCATCGCCTGCGTTTCAAATTCATCAAGCGCGCCGAGTTCACCCTCGGTATCGAAGTCTCGCTCGAGCTTGTCGAGGCTCTTGCGCAAGGCGAGTTTGTTGCTAAGCCGCTTCGTCTCGGCGGGATCGCTTAACCCAATGTTAGGCACCTTAAAGTTAGGTCGATTCGGATCTTCGGAGACAGCGAAAGCCGAATAGGCGTCTCCAAGAAAGGCGGGGCCGCTGTAGTTGGCCGGCGTTGGATTCACACTGACGTAATGCGGTAGCGGGTTGCTTTGGTCGCCCTGCTGCGAACGCAGGTAGTTCGTTACCGACATCCAATCGGGCAACCGCGGCTTAGGTTTATCGCGCGTGTCGGAATCGCCGGAAAACATCTGCATCGATCCGGCCGGATGACCGCCCGCGCCCTGGTGCATCGAGCGAAGAATCGTGTATTTGTCGGCGATCTTCGACAGCATCGGCAACAACTCAGTGACTCTCGTGCCGGGAACGTTCGTTGGGATCGTTTTAAACGGACCGCTGTACTCGCTGCCGCTATCTGGCTTAGGATCCCAAGTGTCGACATGAGATTGTCCTCCGGGAAGCCACACCATGAGAACGGCGGTTTTTTCGTTAGCTGGCTTGAGCGCGTTCTCGGCTTGCAGCTGCAAAAGGGCAGGCCAGCTGAGCGAAGAAAATCCAGCTAAGCCGAATTGCATGAACCCGCGGCGATTGAGCGGGCCTCCGCAGCGAGAAATTGGGGGTGGTGTCAGGATGGACGACATAGCTGTGTGGGTAAAATTCGAAAGGACTACTTCATTCCAAAGGCGGCGATTTCCTTGCCATCGGCACCGTTCCAAATGCGTAGAAAGCTGTCTTCGCCGCCTCCGATGATCAGGGCACCGCTAGGTGTGCTGGCGGCAGCTTGCATGAAGTCTGGGAGCTTGGCGATGGCGCGTATTTGAGCCCCATCGTCGTTTACGATGCGGATGAGATTGTCGCCAGCGGAGGTGACGATCTGGTTCGTCGCTCCGATGAATTGTAGCGAGGTTACTTCCTTGGTCCAACCGACGATCTTCTTCTTCCGCTCGCCGATAATCATGTCCCACGAGTTCACCACTCCGTCGGCACCGGCCGTTGCGAGAACGCGTCCGTCGGAACGGAAAGCGACGCCCGAAACGTAGTGAGTGTGGCCCTCAAAAAGGTTTGTCTGCTTGCCAGTGGCGACCTCCGTGACGCGCGCGATCATGTCGGCCGCACCGGATGCTAGGAGCTTGCCGTCTGGCGAAAAATCGAGACACAGGACGCTGTCGGCGTGCCGCTCCTTCCACGTGGCGCTCGGCTTACCAGTCGCGACATCGAAAAGTATGATGTCGCCAGTTCGAGACGGTTCGCCGCTGCCCGCTGCCAACGTTTTTCCATCCGGGCTGAAGCAGACGGCATTCACACGATCCGCAAATCCTTCGACTAACACTCTTTCAAGAGTCCATTTCGACGAAGCCGGCGTGACGGTTAACGTGGAATCGAAGCCGCAAACAGCGAAGGCTCCGTCACCGCGATGAATCAACGAAGCCGTCGTCGTCGAAGCGCCTTGAGCCTGATCGATCGGCGTTCCCGTCGCGACAGCCCAAACCCTGACCGAACCATCATCGAATGCCGCCGCGACTTGCTCAGCATCGGCAGAAAACGAGACCGCGAGCGGTTTTGCGTCGACTTTCGTCAGCTCCTTCTTGGCTGAGGCAAGTTCAGCAGCTGCTGAGGTTTGCAACGCCTTCGCCGACTCGCTAGCCTTGTTCGCGGCGGCGAGTTCCTTCTCGTTTTGCGCTTTGGCGTCGTTGATTTTCTTCTGCTGAGCTTCAGCGTCAGGCACGTTGCTTTTGACCGCCGCCAACGCAGCTTCGGCGTCGTCGACTTTCGTTTGTGCGGTGATCAGCTTGTCCTTCGCGGTCACAATCGCAGCTTTCAATTTCGCATCCTCTGGCGCTGCTGCGAGCGCCGCTACCGCTTCGTCGACCACCTTCTGAGCGGCGTCCCTGGCCTCTTGCGCCGGCTTAACGGCCTTCTCGACCGTCGGCAGCTTCTTCTTCATTGCGACGACCGCGTCCTTCGCTTTACTTAAAAGCTCGTCAAGGGCCTTGGTCTCGACTCCGATCCGAGTCACCACGGTTTTCTGGAAAGCCTGCTCGAGAATCTGAGCCGCAATCGTGAATTCGAGCTTCGCGATCTGCCTACTCAATTCGACTCCGCCGCTGAGTTCGGAAATCTGTTTGCCCGTCGTCGTGTCCAAGATTCGAACCGCACCTTTCGCGTCGCTCGTCACGAGTCGCTTACCATCAGCGGTAAGATCGATTCCTGTGATTCCAGCAGCGGGGATTTCGCGAATCACTTTTGATTCTTTCAAACTCCAAATCCGAACTTTGCCGTCGCCGCTAGCGGAAACGAGCTGATCCGGTGTGAATCCAGCGGCAAGGGTGGTCGTTCCCGTCGCGCTGTTGAGTTCAGTGGGGGCGGCAAACGGCAGCGGCCAGATCCGAATGCGATTGTCGCTTCCGCCGGTCGCGATAAACTTTCCATCAGCCGTCCAAGTCAGCGCGGATACCGCGACTTTCCGAGCTTCGCTAATTTTCGCAGCAACAGCGTCGGCCTCCTTCTTAGTATTCGTGGAATTTGCTTGGGCGGCCTTGTGAGTTTCGATCGACTTAGCGTCTTCTGGAGTCTGCTTCAAAGCCGCGTTGGCAGCGGTTTCCGCCTTAGCAGCTGCTGATTGCTTTTCTTTCGCCGCCTGATGTTGAGCTTCAAGCACGGAATCCGGCGTGTCCTGCGCGTGAAGGAGTTTTCCATCGGCCAAATTCCAAACGCTCAAGCGCCAACTGGACTCAAAAACAGCAGCGCGCGCGCCATCGGGCGAAAGGCTAACCAACTGGATTCCAGCTGGACCGACACCGTCGATTTTGCGGATCAACTTGCCGTCAGCCGCATTCAAAATCAGCAACGCGCCCGCCTTATCCGCGGCGACAATTTGCTTACCATCGGCAGACAGTTCAGACGCCACCAAATTGAGCGCAGCGTCGCCTTTACGACTCGTCGACTTTGCCTTTTCTTTCCGCCAGATCTTCACTTCGCGGTAACTTCCGGAAGCAAGCCGCTCGCCGTCAGGACTGAACGCAATCGAGTGGATCAGGCCGCGGTGAGCGCTTTCGCCGTCCTCCCCAATCCGAGTCAGCAGCTGCCGAGTTGCGAGATCGTAGAGGAAAATCGCATTCGATCGACCACAGGCAGCGAAGCGTCCCTCGTCCGACATCGCGAGCGCATAAATTGGATGAACGCCCTTCGCGAGCGGCTGCCAAACGACGTTGCGCGCCTGCTGGACCGATGATTTTGCGCCCTCGTCGATCCACAGCTTCAAAATCGCGAGCTCCTTCGGCGTGAGCTTTACCGCGCCGGTCTTATTCTTTTTCGGCGGCATCTCAGGATCCGTCGTGTGGCTTGAGGCCTCAACCAGATAGCTCTCCGCGCTTTTGCCGGGCACGATCGCTGGCCCGGAATCGCCGCCTTTGAGCATCAACTCCGGCGTCTCCATGTTTAGACCAGCTTTCGTGGTAGTCTTGTTGTGGCAGGAAATGCAATTTGCCTTCAAGAACGGATAGACATCTCGATAAAAATCCGTCTCCGCCGCCAACGGCGCGACCAGGCCAGTCAGGAGAAGCCCGGCGAAAAAATGTCCGAATGAGCGTTTCATTTTTTCTCAGCGACTTCAGCAGCTGCTGGCTCGGTCGGAGCCGGCTTAACGACTATCCGGATCGGTTTCGAAACGTAAATATCGACGATGTCTTTCGGGGCAGCTGCTGCCGTGACGGCCTTCATTTTCGTGGTGGCTTTGGCCATTGTCGCTTCGGCCAGTTTCGCCTTTTCGGCGGCGGCCTTGGCAGCGGCTTCCTGCGCTGCCTTCTTATCATCGGGCGCTCCGGCAATTCCGGCTGCCAGTTTCTTAGCTTCCTCGGCCACAGCTGCGGCTTCTTTCTCCGCCTTCGTCTGCGCCTCTTCGGCGACTTTCACAGCATCCGGGTTGTATCGATATTTCGCGATTCCGCCGCCGTAAAAAGCAACCGTGTATTCGCCTGGTGCCACTTTAAGAGCGGCCAGATCGATCTCCGCTTCGTGCGTCTCGGCTTTGAGCGGAATTTCGAAACCCTTGGCCTTTTCAAACCCAGCTCCGTAGACCTTGAACTTGACCGAGGTCCCGGAAAACTCTTCACGCCAGACCGCCGCGAGCGGAATTTTCAGCGTCTCACCGACTGTGGCCTCCCAAACCTTGTCTTCGCTGGCGGCGATGCTCAGCGGAGCTTTTTCGGACGGGCTGATCGAAACCGGGATGTCCGCGACGAGTCGAGGAGCGGGAATTTCCTGCTTAGCATCTTTAACCGGCCACTCCATCGAAGCGAGCCGACACGGATGAGTCACGGCCTTGTCGTTGATCGTCGCGTGCCCAGTTATGTTCGCCAGAGAGAACGAAGGCTTCGCGTTTTCGTCGGCTGTCAGGATCACATGGCCAACGGATTTGCCAGCCGCGATTTTCAAGCTTGTCGCGGTGACACCAGCGGGCAGACCCTCCATTTTCATATCAATATCGCCATCGAAACCGTCACGCCGGATCGCCAGAACTTCGAGAGTCATCGCTCCGCCCGCGCGCAACGCCATTGGCTTGGAAAACGCGGCGCGATCGCCGTTGCGGAGCGTCAGGTGAACCGCCCAAGCGGTGATTGCGAAATCGGGAGCCGCTTTGCGAACGATGAGGCGGTAGCGATTGGTCGGCACGTTGCGGGTGCCTCCGAACAGGTCTCGCAGCTGCAGGCGATAGACGCCATCCTCCTTGATTTCGACGCTGCCGAGCACATCTGGCGAGCCCACATCGTAAGGCGGGCCGTCATAGGAATATCCGTTGCTGGAAACTTTGAGAGGGCTCTTGATGTCGTAAAGTTCAGCGACGTCGGCCAGCGTTTCCTTGCCGTCTTTCATGGTTACGCTCTGGACGAGCACGAACGGATCGGTCGGCAATCCCATCCGCTCTGAGCCGACTTCTACCCACCAAACTTCGCCTTTTTTCGCCGAAAATTCGAAAGTGTCGACATCGGACGCAGGGAAAAAACTGCCTTCAACATCGAGAGGCAACTGGACCTTTTCAGCTTCGGAAGCCGCGTTATTCGGCTCGGCTTCCATCGCCGGAGCCGTCGCGGAAATTCCAGCTGGCGGCCACGACATCGAACTAACCGACAAAGTGGCAGGCTGAGGTCTCACAGGCCCGTCACCGCTCACTCCCTGAAGCGCTAGCCGATAAAAGTGACGCGCGCTGCCCTGATAAGTCAGGTCGTTAACTTTGATCACGTAGTCGCCACTGGCTGGCGGCGTGAAATCCAGAATTCCACCCGTTCGATTCACCATCAAATCGCGGCCCTGCGCGTCGGCGATGATCACAACCGGTGTTAGCTTCGAATCGATGCCAACAGCGGCGCACTCGACGGATACGCGTTTGTCTTTCTCCGCTTTGAACGAGTAGAAGTCGATCATCCGCTGCGTCATCACGGCGTTGCAGATCGAATTCACTGGAATCTCCATCGCCGTTTCCATCGAGTTGTTCGCTTCGCTGCGCGTCAGTTCAGGCAGCGTGCCAACGGAAAAAGCGCGCGCTGAGGAAATCCCAAGCCGCGACATCACGCGGACGTCGTGCACGCCAACTGGAGCAGCTGCTGAAATCGTCACGACGAATTTGTTCTCCGACGGCGCTCCATCTGGCCCAATCACGGGCTTCGCGGTGATCTCCGGCGTCGAGAAAAGTAACGCGGTTACGTTTTCGATATTCTGGCCTGTGATCGTCACTTCAACGGTGCTGCCGGTCTGACCGCCCATCGGCATGATCGTTAAAATGCGCGGAGCTGGCAGGCAAACCAACTGAGCAGCTGCTGGCGTGACCACGCAGATAAGAAAAAGGAACAATGTTAGTTTTCGGAACATGGGTTCAGTGATTGTAGAGAAATTCTTTGGTGTTCATGATCGCCCAGATCAGGTCTTCGTAGCCCTGTCGTATCGTGCGATCGGGATCGATCAAATATTCTTTCGCGATGCCCATTTCTTCATCGGTCGGCGGGCGGGAAAAAGCGGCGGTGTAGATCTGGCGGATTCCGTCGTCCTCAGAAACCTCGGGGCTCGCCAGCTTTTCGGCTCTACCGCTTTTCACGGCGAGCTTTGCTTTCATATCCGCGGAATTCATCAGGTGAAGGCTCTGAGACAAACTCGATGACTGGACGCGCTCGCATTCGCAGACGCTGGCCGCTTCGGGACGGCCGAACACCTTGAGAAACGCGGAAGAGGCGTTGTAGCTGTTGTCCGGCAGGGAGACCGCGCGCGTTCCGGCCGGGAGATCGGCGAAACTCGTGGTCGCGCCGGTCAGGAGGTCCATCGAATCGAGCAGGACCTCGGCTTGCATCCGCTTTGGATAGAAGTGAGAGAAATTCTGACGATCAATGGCGTTATGCTCGTTCGTCTTTGAGCTGAGCTGATATGTTTGGCTTCGAGTCATCACGCGGACCGCCTCTTTGAGATCGAATCCGCTTTCGACGAAGTGATCGGCCAGCGCGTTGAGCAACTCCGGGTTTGTCGCCGGATTCGTGTCGCGCATGTCGTCCTCGGGCTCGACCAGGCCCCGCTTGAAGAAGTGTTTCCAGTACCGATTCACGAGCACTTTCGCGAAAAACGGATTCGATTTATCGCTCATCCAATCGGCGAGGAGCAGGCGAGGATCATCGTCGGGCGCGATCTCGAACGGCGGACTCCCGAGCCCGGCGGGTTTCACTGGCTGGCCGGTCTTGGTGTTTTCGAACTGCGCGACACCGCGTTTGTGAAAAATCAGATCCTCGCCAGCTATCGCAGTCGGCTTGCGACCGACCTGGCTGAAGAAGGCCGCCAGACTGTAGTAATCGTGTTGGCTCCAACGCTCGAACGGATGATGATGGCACTGCGCGCACTGCATTCGAACGCCCAGAAACAGCTGCGCGACGTCCTCGAGTTGCTGCTTGGGATCCTTGACCCGCTTGTACCAAGCGACAGGCGGATTTGCGACGATCGTTCCCGTCGCAGCGAGGATTTCCCGGACGATCTGGTCGTAAGATTTGTTCGCCAGAAGGCTATCGCGAACCCACGAATGAAACGCGAAATTCGCGGTGATGTCCGCTTTGCTTTCGCGCTTGTTTTTCAGCAGCGCCGTCCACTTACTCGCAAAGTAATCGGCGTAATCGGGGCTGGCGAGCAGCGTGTCGATCGCCAAATCACGCTTGTTGGGATCGGTGCTCGCAAGAAACGCGGTCGTCTCATCTACAGTCGGCAAGCGGCCACCGATATCGAGCGTGACACGCCGCAGGAACGTCGCGTCGTCACAAACCGGCGAAGGCGGCACGCCGATTTCCTTCAAATTCGCGAAGACGAGTTCATCGATAAAATTCTTCGCTGGCGGCAGGTTTTCCACCGGCGCTCCAAGCGGAATCGAAACGCTGAAGACCGAAACCATCCCCGAGTACCGAACCATCACGGCCGCGTTTCCGGGAATTTCGTGCGTGCTAACCAAACCACCCTCACTGGCCACGGCCATGCTCTCGGCGTTGGCTTCGTAGAGCGCCAACTCGGTCACGTCCTTCGTGCTGCCATCCGAAAAGTGCGCGATCACTTTGAGCTGTTCCGAAGTGTTGATCTGCATCGCCTTGCGCTTCGGCTGGACCTCGATTGAGGCCAATTCCGGGTCCGATTCCTCGGCATACGGCATTCCTTGGCTGATCCAGCGAACCAGCAGCCGGTAGCTTTCCGAATCCGGCTCAAGCTGCTTTCCACCGCCGTGCGGCACGATATTTGCCGCCTTGAGAACGAGCAAACTCTGATCCGGCGCGTTCAAAAACACCCGTCTGCCTTTGGCTTCTTTGACGATGTGCTCGTAGTCGTCCATCGGCTCAAAACCGAGCAGCGACAGCCGAAACCCGCGCTGACCGACATCGGCTTTGGCATGACACGCGCCTGCGTTGCAGCCCGATTTTGTGAGGATCGGGACGACGTCGTTGACGAAATTGATCGTTGGCTCGGGCTCAGCAGCTGCTGAAAAAAACGGGAGCGCCAGAATGAAGGCGGACGCCGTAAGGAAGGCTCGAAAGCGGGTGAGGTTTGGAATCATCGCGAATTGACCGGCGAGCAGAGCTTCCGGTCTCATTTTCACGGAAGGAAACCCCGATATCTTCAGGGAAAAGGCCGATCTTGCTGCATCGACAAGCGAATGGATCTTCGATAGCGTGGGCAGATGATCGATCGACGCAGTTTTCTCAGAACCGCCGCCGCAGCCGCTGGCGCTGGTATCGCTCCTTTCACGCTTCACGCTCAGCAGGCCGCGCGCGGGACTTCGAGCAAACATTTCGAAATTCGCGACATCAAAAGGACCACCGTGAATCTGCCGTTTCGCGAAACGCCGGCTCGATCGATGAATCGCGAAATTCCGCACTGGACCTACAAAGAAATCTTCGAAGTCACTCTGGCGTCCGGGAAAATCGGCATCGGCGAGACCACTCTTTTCTACACTTTCGAGCCGACGAAAAATGACGACCTCGCCCGCGTTCTTAACCGAAATGCGCTGCCGCTGATGTGGGATGACGACCTCGGCGCTGGTCTCCAGATGGCGCTTTTCGACGCCGTCGCCCGCACCGCCGAAGTCCCGGTTCACGCTCTGTTAGGAAAGCAAGCGCATCGCTCAACTCCGCTCTCCTGGTGGAACATCGACACTCCGGCTTCCGACATGGCCGCCGAATGCAAGCTGGCTTATGATTCCGGCTACACGGCTTACAAAACCAAGGGCCGTCCCTGGTTCGACATCCGCCAGCAGCTGCTGGAATCGACCGCCGTCGTTCCAGAGGCTTTCAAGATCGACATGGATTTCAACGCGACACTGCTGGACGCCGATCGAGGCATGGAAATCATCCGTGAGCTCGAGCGCTATGCCCAGGTCGACATCTACGAATCGCCGATCCCGCAAAGCGACATCGAAGGCAATCGCCGGATTCGCAACGCGACTCGAGTCGACATCGCGATGCACTACGATGTGCCCGAACCGGCCGCCGTTGTCCGCGAAGGCGTCTGCGATGGATTCGTAATCGGCGGAGGTGCTAGCGAGCTGATGCGGGCAGGCGCGTTCTCCGCAGAAGCCGGCCTGCCGTTCTGGCTTCAGGTCACCGGTTCGGCCATCAGCGCGGCTTGGTCGTTGCATTTTGGCGGAGTGCTGACTCACGCGGTCTGGCCGGCCGTGAACTGTCATCAGCTCTTCGTTCACCCGCTTTTGACGGAGAAAATCGCCGTCAGCGAGGGGCACGCGAAAGTCCCTGATCAGCCAGGACTCGGCTTTGAACTCGACCGCGACGCTGTCGAGAAATTCAAGTGCGAAAAGCCGCTGGAGCGCCCCGAGCCCGAACGCCTGATCGAAACAACTTGGGCGGACGGCAAGAAAATGTACATCGCGAACGACGGGACGGTGAACTTCATGATTAAACACGCGATGAACGAGCTCATCCCGTATTACGAGGACGGAGCCGACACTCACCTTTTTCCGGACGACGGCACCGACGACTGGCGCAAGCTTTACGAAAGCGCGCGGGCGCAGCCGGTTTTTCGTTAGGCCTTTTGGCAGTTTTCATCTCATCTAGCGAAGCTTCGCCTTAAACCGGCGAGTCGACAAAACCGGCGAGTCGACAAAACCGGCGAGTCGACAAAACCGAACGGCAACGCCGTTCCGAATTCATAGCCTGGGGTTGTCGGAACGAAGTGGAGGCTACCCTAGGATGGAAACTTTCAAATGGAACCAAGGCTGAAAGTCTTGCGGAACATTCCGGATCACCTTCAGCGATCAAATTCAGTGGGACGGATGAATCCCAAGGTAGCGTCGCTTCGCTTTGGCAACCTTGGGCTGGATTGCGCAACGGCTTCGCCGTAGGTCGAAAGTCCCGGCTCTAGCAAGTTCAAAAAACTCGACCGCGTTGTTCATTTTTTGCACATTCAGAACAAGCTAATAAGGATCGGCGAACGCGCCAAATCCGCCCAGGCCGCCATCGACTTCGAGATCGGTCGCGGTCACGAACGAAGCACCATCGCTCGACAGCCAGAGCACGGCGTTGGCGACTTCCGCAGATTGACCGATCCGGCCTAACGGATGTCGATTCGCGATCGCCGCTTCTCCACCCTGCGCTTCAAGAGTCGCGCGGACCATCGGCGTGTCGATGCAACCAGGCGAAACGGAAACCACACGAATCCCGTCGCGAGCGTACTCGACTCCCCACTGCCGCGCCTGCATCAGATTCGCCGACTTGATCGGCCCGTAAACGCCGACTTCGCGCGCGGTTCGATGCCCCTGCGCGCTGGCGATGTTGACGATCACGCCGCTCTGTTGCTCGCGCATTTGAGCCAAAGCCGGCTTAGCCAGGTTGAAGTAGCCGGTGAGATTAATCGCGAGCATTTTCTGCCAAAGATCGCCCGGAATTTCGTGGATCGGCCGATAACTCGACGGCGGTTGGATCGACGCGTTGTTCACCAACACGTCTAAGCCTCGGTGACTCTCGATCACCGCCTCAATCGCGGCACGGCAATCGTCTTCACTCGAAACATCGCAGCGTTTGAACTCGATGCCCGCCGACAACTGCTGAGCCGATTCCTCGTCGACATCGAGCGCAACGACGGTTGCTCCAGATTGATGAAATCCCTCGCAAATCGCTCGCCCAATCCCTTTCGCGCCGCCGGAGACGACGACGACGCGGCCGGAATTATCGATTTGAACGCTGCTCTTCGGTCTGGAATTCATGGCGAATCCCAACACATCCGAAACTGAAGATCAACCGATTCTACGCCGCCAGTTTCGTCTCTGCGGTTGGCGCACCCAAACTCTCGCCACGCGCAATCCGCTCCAGCAGCTGCTGGACGACTTCCTTCGATTTCCAGACGCTGGAATTCCAAGCTGTGATCCGAGGGTAGACCTGTGACGAGGTCGCGAGGTAGAGCCGGGAATTGCAATCGTTGACGGCCGGCTTCAGCTCGGAATAACCGAGTGGGTAGGCTGGTTCGACGAACGGCGCTTTGAAAACCCGGACATCGGCGACGTCATCATGGGAAATATCGAGATCTGGATAAAGCGACAGCAGCTGCTCGGTCCATCGTTCGCCAATCTCGGCCGCCGGCTCCTTGAAGAGATCGCAATCTCGATCGCAATACTTCATGACGTAAGCCACGTGATGACCTCCGTACTGCTCGATGTCGATCAGTTCTGTGATTTCGACCACGCCGTCGAATTCCGTTCCGGAATCCACAACGGGTGCCCAATAATAATTATCGAGCGGACGCTTCAGGAAAAACATCGCGTTCACAACACCTTGGTATCGAACATCCGGAATCCGGACTTTATCTTCGAGACTCGTGTCTTCGATCGCCTTTCGCAGCAGCGGCAACGGCATCGTCGAAACGCACCAGTCGCCGTCGACCTTAGAGCCGTCATTCAGCTCGATCTCAACGCCATAACCCGTGATCTCGTCGACGGATTCAACGATCGCGCCTTTGCGGATCTCGACGCCGAGCTTCTCGAGTTTGACCTCGATGGCGTCGATCAATGCCTTCATCCCACCTTTGACGTAACCACGGTTGACGGTATTTTTCTCGCGTCCGAGGCGTTCCCAAATGTAGAGAGCCGGCATGTCGCCAGCAGCTGGGCCAAACTTGGACTGAAACAGCGGGCGCAGGAGTTTTTTCCAGATGCTCTTGCCGTAGAGACTAACGAGCCAGTCTTCGATTCGCATGTTGTCGAGATCCTTGCCTTTGCCTAACCGACGCAGAAGCACGCTCACGATTCCGAACCGAATCCGCTCGAAAAACGTCAGCGGCTTGAACTTCAACAGGTCAAGCGCACCGTTGAACGAGTAGCGCTTGCCTTCGACGACAAAACCCATTCGAGTCGGCTTCCAGTACAGCTGATCGGTCATGCCGACGTCATCGATCAATTGGAGCAAGTCGTCGTCAGACGGCATCTGACAGTGGTAGAATTTATCCACGTCATTTCCGTTCCAATCGAAGTAAGTTCCAAGACCGCCGAGCTGTTTCGACGCTTCGATAAGCACGACGTTGTGACCGGCCGTCGCCAGCTCGTGGGCAGCGGTGAGACCAGCGATCCCTCCGCCTAACACGACCACTTTTTCAGCTCGCGGGATTAGTGACGGCTTTGGCATCGGAAGTTGTGGCTGAAGTGGATTTGGAAAGGCGAGTGAGGCGAGGTGGCGGCGTCAGGCGATTCCGCATCGCGAGCTTCAGGTACTGACGCAGCGTACGGCCCAGCTTCAGCTTGGAATCGCCGAGTTTGCGGTCGTATCTCAGCTTCATCGGCACCTCGACGATCTGCGGATCCCAGTGGCGGAGTTTCAACAGCATCTCAACCATGCAAGCGAAGCCATCCTCTTCGATGAAACGGTCGCCCCAGTGGGCAAGCGCCGTCTGCATCATCGAAGCGCGATACATTCGATAGCCGCTCGTGAAGTCGCCGATCTTGGCGAGCGGAAATACGATTTTGAAAACGACCGAAGCGCCACGGCTCAGGAAACGGCGGAAACGCGGAGCGGTCTTATCGCAGCCGCCTTCAACAAAGCGCGATGCGATCGCGATATCTTTGCCGTTGGCGATGTGGTCGTACATGATCGGAATCAGATTAACATCGTGGGTATCGTCAGCGTCCATCGCGACGATCACATCATCAGGCTCAGCGCCTGAAACTCCTCGCTGAACGCCAGTCAACATCGCTTGACCAAGCCCCATGTTCACCTCGTGACTCCGGATGCGGACGTCGAGTTTGCCGAAATCACCCTTGGCAACTTCGACCGTTTTATCGCTCGATCCGTCATCGATCACGCGGACGACCAACCTGAGATCCGGGCGGCGTTCGTTCAGCTCTTCGAATCGCGTCAGGAGATTCGGTAGAGACCCTTCTTCGTTAAACGCGGGCAAGATGACGTGCACGCGTCCGAGTTTCTGGGGAGTTGAGATTTCTGTGCTCATGAGTTGGCGGTGGTTTCGAGGTTTGTGATTTTTACGAGTGTCAGGCCCTTTTCCGGAGCCGACTTGGGCCGCTTCTTAGCAGCCTTGGATTCTTTGAACGCCTTGGCGTATTCGCTCATAGGAAGGACGTCGAATTTAGAGGTCAGCATTCCGAGAAACTGGCGGAGCACGCCGAGTTTCCAGGCGCTGGTCTGGTCCATCGCCGGAAAATAATGCAGTTCGGGCACGTCTTCTTTGCCGAGGAAGTCAGTCGGGTGGAGAAGGAACGACGGTGCCGTTCGGGTGAGTTTGCAAAGCGCGAGCGCCATCTTGAAGTAGAGGCGGGCGAGTTTCGGGCTGAATTTGGCGAGATAAAGAAGGTAGCTCGCGTGGATCGGCGTTTTGAAGAACGGCATCGTGGTTACCGGAATCTCCAGCAGCTGCTGGTCGTCGCTCAGGTCCCAATGAAAGGGTTTGAGCGTCCGGAATCCGTCTAACCAGCCTCCGTAGAGGTCTTTTCTCTTTTCGCGGTCCGCCTTTTTCAGACCCGACTTAAGGAAATAGAAAATCCGCGCGATCGGGCCGAGGAACGTGGGAAACGTCGACGCGTCGTACTCGTAACCCCGATCGGCGAGGATCTCGAGCAGGTCGCGGCTGTAGCTGAAACCCGGTCCGCGCCAGCCACGCGGCTTGACACCGATCGCCTCCTCAATCGCCTTTTCGGCGTGAGTGACTTCGGTGTGAGTCTTGATGTGATTGTAGGTGTTGAACGCCGGCTCGTGCCAGAGCGAGTGGTTGCCGATTTCGTGCCCGGAATTGGCGATCGCCCGCAACGGCCCGAGGTTCTTCGGCTGCTCGGCATCTTTTCCGACGACGAAAAACGTGATCTTCTGGTCGAACGTTTCGAGCATCGCGAGGATGCGCGGGACGACGAGATCGAAGTAGCTCGGCAGTGACTCCCAACCGGCGTCGCCGTGGGTTTTCATGTAGGACCAGAGGTTGTCGAGGTCGAGCGACAGGCTGGCTAGTGGCTTAGCTTTTGGCTTACTCATGGGGTCAGGCGGCTAGAAATTTCGAGATTGCGCTGGCGATGCGACGGCGGCTGTTTCCATCGCCGAAAGGATTGACGACCTCATTCAGACGCTCGCGCCAGCCAGTGTCGTCGTAAGCAGAATCGAGGTGACGGGCGAGTGCTTCCGGCTCTTCGCCAATCAGTTTGGCTGCGCCGCATTCGACCGATTCCGGCCGCTCCGTGTTTTCGCGGATGACCAGCAGGGGCTTACGAAGCGTGGGCGCCTCTTCCTGAATCCCGCCGGAGTCGCTAACGATCAGCCAGGCGTGCGAAAGCAGTCGGATGAACTCGGGATACGGCATCGGATCGACGAGATGAACCTGGTCGAGACCGGCAAGGTGCTCCTCGGTGATCCGGCGAACATTCGGATTCGGATGAACCGGAAAAATCAGGCTGACGTCCTCGTGTCTCGCCAGAAAATCGCGCAGCACCTCAAAATATCCGGCCATCGCGCCGGCAAAATTTTCACGCCGATGAGCGGTCAAAATAATCCGTTTCGAGCCGTCCGTCGCCGCCAGCAGCTGCTGGAGCGCTTCGGATTCCGTTTCGCGGCTCGTCATTTTTGTGACCGCGTCGACAACCGGATTTCCCGTCAGAAAAATCCCGTCTGGATCAATTCCTTCGTCGAGCAGAGTCTTCCGATTTCGCTCCGTCGCGGCAAAATGCGCCTGCGCCATCTGGCCAATCAGCATCCGATTCATCTCCTCGGGAAACGGCGAAAGCGGATTGCCCGAGCGCAGACCGGCTTCGATGTGACCGACCGGAATTTGTCGCTGGAACGCGGCCGTCGCGCCCGAAAGTGCCGAGCTCGTGTCGCCTTGAACGAGAACAAAATCCGGCTGCTCCTTCTCAAGAACCTCGTCAACCGCCTGAATCAATCGCCCGAGCAGCTGATTCAGATGCTGTCCCGGCCGCATGATGTCGAGATCGTAGTCAACGCGGATGTTGAACTCCGAGAGAAACGGAGCCGCAAGATCGGTGTGCTGCGAGGTGCAGACGTTAACGGTCGACAGCCCCGGCCAGGATTCCTCGAGTTCGCCGAGAACGGGGGCGAATTTGATAATTTCCGGGCGAGTGCCGAAAACGCTCAGGACTTTACCAGTGATAACTTCAGCTGGCGCGGAATCGCGGCCGGTTGAGGAGATTTCAGGAGAGGCTTGCCACATGAGTTTGGTTGAGCGGAGGTTGGCAGATCGAATTTGGGGGGGATTGACGTCTGAATAATCTAGTCGATCGAGATTTTATGGAAATTTTTCCATAATTGCAATAAATTTTAGCAATTATTTGAATTTTCTCACAATTGCCATCTCACGGATGACCGATTTTGCCGCAGCACCCTGTGCAAGCCTCCCTCGGGCCCCGGATCAACGCGTTTGAGCTCCCTCTCTGCGCTCCAACTCGCGCGTTTCTACTCAATCTCGAGGCGGAATCGGCCGCCAACTGAGAGAGTAAAAGAGAGTCACGTCGCCAAAAAGAAAACCGCTCAGATACCGTGGCGAAGGCTGGATGCCGTAGCCAATCAACGCTGAATCGCAGAGCATGACGAGCATCGCCGCCTCCTTTGTCTTTTCTCGCCGAACTCGAACCATCATCTCGGTTTTTTTCATCAAAACGGCTCGCCGGTCTTCGTCTCCATAAGCGGCGGTGGTCATCAGGCCTAACACGCTTGCGGTGCTGCCGACACCGAGCAGAATCGGGCCGGAATCGAGGTCCCCTGCCCCATTTTGACCGAACGTCCACTCGCGAAAGCCCTCGATTAGAATCGCGTTCAGCCAGAATTTCTCAGTGTAGGCGTCATACCAGATTTGGCCCTGCTTCGGATCGAATTGACTCCAGAGCGCAAGCCGCCAGGACAGATCACAGCCGCGGGGAGCCCGCCATTTCCCATTCGCCGACTTTTCACTGAAAGGGAGCCCGGTCTTGCGATCCTGCGCGTGGAGTTTGAGCCAATCGCGATGTTTCTTGATCAACTCGCTCGCATCGCTGTCCATCGAAATCGCGGCCAGCGCCGGAGCCGTGTCGAACGGCCAGGTTACGCCGGGATACGACGGAATCGGCTGCCCATCGCCCTCGTCAAGAAACTTTCGCAGGATCGTCGTCAGTCGCTTTCGGATCGCCAGCAACTGCTGGTCCGTCCCGCCTGCTTTTTCGTAAAGCGCCAACGCCAGCGCAAGCTGACCAACGTAGGTTCCTTCGTTTCGCAAGCCGTCGAGTTGGCTCAGTTCATTTGGCTTTACGCCGAGCTGCCCAGCGACCGATTCGACCGCCTTTCGCAGACAAACTTCGGCAAACGGCAGCCTCTCTTTCGCCATCTCGGGCTCTTCGATCGCGCGATGACTGAAGGCGTTGCTGACCAGGGTGTACGGAAACAGGTCGCCTTCCGGAAACACGGAAGCTTCCCGCCTCACCATCTGTTCGTAGCCACCAAAGTCCGCTAACCGCTCGCGAAATCCAGCCTCCAGTTCGTCAAGTAGATCGCCCTTGGGGTCGGCCGCAAAACAACCAGGAACGACAGAGATCCCGAGAATAACCAGAAGAAGCCATCGCATTCTGAAATTAAAGTCAGGGATATTCTTTTTCAACTTTGTCGTTCGCTTCAAACGTCAATCGCACTGCTTGACTCGACCCTGACATGCGCCGAAATCCCCGGATGGCGGCTAGCGAATTTCCGGATCTGATCCAGCGATGTGCAGACTGGCGGCCGGAGTTGGCGATCGTGTCAGGCTCCGGTCTCGGCGGGCTCGTCGATCGAATGGAGACGCTCGATTCAGTCGTTTACACAGACGTCGAAGCGCTGACGGGCAGCACGGTTCCGAGCCACGATGGTCGCTTTGTCAGGGCGAAACTCGATGGGGTTGAACTCGTCGTCGCGCAGGGCCGAGTTCATCTTTACGAAGGCCTGAGCGCCCGCCAGGTTGCTGCGCCGATCCGCGCGATTTCGACGATCGGAGCGCAGACGATTCTGCTAACGAACGCGGCTGGCTGCCTTAACGCGGATTTCAAGCTCGGAGCGTGGATGGCGATCTCGGATCACCTGAATTTGACCGCGACGAGCCCGCTGATCGGCAGTCCAGCGTTTGTCGACATGACCGATGCTTACGACCCCGCGCTTCGTCAGCAGCTGCTGGCTCAAGACGTTGAAATTTACGAAGGCGTTTACGCGAGCGTGCCTGGTCCGCAGTACGAAACTCCGGCCGAAATTCGGATGCTCCAAAGGTCCGGAGCTGACGCGGTTGGGATGTCGACGGTGCTCGAAACGATTCAGGCAAGGGCGCTGGGAATGCGAGTGGCGGCGCTGTCGTGCCTGACTAACTGGGGAGCGGGAATTTCCGGCGAAAAGCTGGGCCACGACGACGTTGTCGAGCGCGGAGACGCGGCGGTCGAGAGTTTGCTGACGCTGACTCGCGCGATTCTCACCGCAGGCGGGAATTCGAGTTAGCGCGACTGAACAAGCACCCGAATTTGATCCGCTTCCTGGTCGACGCCCCAATCCAGCGTGAGACGTCGGCGATCCGAGCTGATGATCACGGTATCGTTCTCAAGCTGCCGAGCCGAATCCCCCGGCCGATCGTAAGTCGTGCACCAGGTTCCGAGCAGCTCGTCCGTTGCCGCCATTTGCCGACCACCTGCGATGACGGCCACGATCGGGCGATCAAATTGAACCGTCGCGTTGCTGCGGGTCATCGAACTCGAACTCGTATCGTAGTGAAGAAGGTAGGAATCGACGGTCTCGCCAACTTTGAGCATTTTCTCAAAATCTCCGTGATTCTCAGGCGCAAATCCGACCTGGTAGCGGCCCGGCCTGGAAACGCTGACCTCCAGCGGATCCTCGAGTTCGATATGGGCCTGCTCTTGAAAAATCAGCACGAAATTGTGTTGGTAAGCGCCGGTCCGAACCGTTTTCGGCGGAGTCCGCAGAACTCGAATATCCCCGAAAATTCGCGCGACTCCATCCAGTTTTGTAGGCGGCTCAACAAATCGTTTTGGATCAAATTCGACCCTCTCTAACTCACCGTTTTTTGATTGCGCGCGCCGGGTGTGATTCGTCGTCAGCAACTCGGTATGCTGGGAAACCGTGGCTTCGACCTCGCCGTCAAAGACGTGAACTTCGGAGCCGGAATCACTCACGTTCAACCCAAACTCAGTGCCCAGATCGACGACTTCCATCTCGGGCGTGTTCACCGTGAAGCCCATGCCGCTCGGCGGAACGTTTGCCGAAAGCCGGCCTTCTTCGAGCACGCCGTGCTTCGCATCGACAAGCCGAAATCGCGTCCGACCTTCGAGAGCAACGTGAACGCCGCTGTTCAATTCCAGCTCAACCCGGCCTTCACAAAGCTCGATCACCCCTGGCGTGAGTGCCGAGCCGATGATCACGCTCGCATCCTCACCTTCCCACAACGCGCCCTCAGCATGGGTCACGATCGCGATGTAATTTGGAGATTCCTCACGCGGCGATTGGACTTCGTTTCGAAGCAGAAACGCGCTAAAAAGGGCGATCAAAACGAGCGCAGCGATTCCCAATAAAACTGGCCAAACTGACAAGCTGCGGGGTTTCGGAAACGGCTCGATCCGTTCCGAATCCACTTCCACAGAGTCGTCCACGAGATTGGCGTGGGTGTCGACATAGTTGAGATATTCGTCCGTCGCGTCGAGATCCGCCATCAGCAGCTGCTGGAGCCGATCGATTTCCTCATCGCTCGCCCGGCCGTCAGATGCAGCGGCCAACAAATCGTCGAATTCCGGGTCGTGCATTTTCATGTCTGAGGAGAGGATTCGAGCTTGGTTTCGATGCACTTCATCAGGCCCTTGCGGATGCGCTGCAGGGCTTTGTAAATTGCCTCTACCGTTCGGCCCGTCTGCTCGGAAAGCTGCTCGACCGTTTTCTCATGAAAGTAGTAACCCGTGATGACTTCGCGCGATTTTTCGGGCATCTTCCGCAGACAATCATTGAGGTGCTCGCGACGGTAATCGAGTTCCTCAGCCCTCTCAGTCCGGCGATGAGCGAGGAAGTCGAGCGTATCTTGATCGAATAGCTTTTGTTTGCGCTTCTCGCGACGCCAGTGATGCCGAATTTTGTTCAGCGAGAAGCGGCAGGCCCAAGGCGCGAAAGGCTGCTCACGATCATAAGCATCAAATCGTTTCCAGAGCGAAACGGCAGTCTCTTGAACGATGTCGCGCGCATCGGCGAGGTTCGGGACAAGCGCGAGAACGTAACGCAGAACCTCGTGCTCGTTGTCGAGAAAAAGGCGCATGAAGGCTTCGTGTTGATCGTCGTTGGACGGCATCTGGAAGGATTTCCGGGTCGATCCGGAACTTGGACTTCATTCTCAAGAAATCCAGCTGGCCGCGACCGGCTGCCCCCGAAGAGAGCCTCAGGCAGCCAGCAGCTGCTCGTAAACTTGAAGGTAACGGCTCGCGCAATGCTCGAGTCCGAATCGCTCCACAGAAAACTCCCGCGCACGGCTGCTCAAGACCTGATGAGAATCGTCATCGAGATTCAAAATCTCATCCCAGGCTTCGCCGATCTTCTCGGAGTCGCCGACAGGAGTGACCTTCCCGACTTCACCGAGAATCAAGGCGGCATCGCCAACGTTCGTCGAAACGCAGGGCACCCCGCAGGACATCGCTTCGATCAGGACCATTGGGAAGGCCTCAGTCGTCGACGTCAACGCCATAACGTCAAACATCGGATAGATCTTCTCGACCTCTTTTTGATAGCCGATCCAATGCATCCGGGCCGGATCCGGCAATTCTAAGTTAGCAGATTTTGTTATCTCATCAGCTTCTTCAACACCTTGGCCACTCAGCACGATGTGCGCCTTCGGATTGCGTTTCTGGAGCTCAGCAGCTGCTCGAAGAAAAGTCGGCACATCTTTGACCGGATTCATTCGCCCGACCATCCCTACGACCTTCGCGTCCTGCGGAATTCCGAATTTTTCACGCGACTCGCGGCGAACTTCGTGGCTTGGCGTAAAACGATCCGTGTCGATCCCATTGCCGATCCAGACCATTTTCCCGCTCGGGTAACCGACTTCCTCTTCGTGCACGCGCATCGCGATCTGCGAGCAGGAAATAATTCGTTTCGGCACGCGGCGCGACGCTGCTCCGAGCACCTTTCGATTAACGAATGACTTCATCCAGCCTGGATTTCCACCGAAGAAAATGTCCTTCGAGTGAACTCCCCAGACGACGTTTTTCACTCCGGCCATCCGCGCCAAAGCGCCAGCGATGACGCCGGAGTTGTGCATCCAGGTTTGAACGATGTTCGGCTTTTCGTCTTTGAGGATTCGCCGGAACTGACGGATCATTTTCCAGCTCAAAAGCGACTTGGCATCCAAGTCATAAAACGGCCCTGCGGCCTCCAAACGAGACCGAAGCGAATTGTCACCGACGGATGAAGTGGTCGAAACCACGACGCTCTGAATCCCCTTGCGGGCCATCGCTTCCACGACGTTGCAGAGCATTTGTTCGGCACCGCCACCACCAACGGTGGTTGTGAAATGGAGGACTTTGAGGCGTGGGGCGTGCATGGTCGTCGGGCAGACTTGGCTAAGAAATTGGGAATCGAAATCAGCGGCGGAGGCGTCTACCACATCGCCGCTTCCCGCCCACGAAACGAGTTAACAACCTTAAGAACCGACCGCAAAGTCCCCGAAGCCATGACGTCGACGTAGCGAAAGCTATTGCCGGTAGAGAACCGGCGGAGCTGGTAGGGATCGGAGTCGATCTGGTTAAATCCTGTTTCGGTCAGAAGCGCACAGCGGTAACCGAGTTCCTTGAGAATCTCGTTGGTTTCAGGCGTGTAGTCGCCGATATGACCGTTCGTGTAGGAGAAAAGCGGGTTCTTCAGACCGAGATTTTCTTCCAGCAGCTGCAGGCTGGTTTCCAGCTCATAACGGGCGGTTTCAAGCGTGCATCGCCCCATGATTCGATGGGTATGCGTGTGGCCGCCGATCGAAACATGACCACTGTCGATCATCTCCTGGGCGTTCCCCCACGTCATCGGCCGGTAAATTTCAGGCGGGTCTTCGGCGTCGGCGAGACGGCAATTCAGCGCATCTTCGATTCGTCCGACTTCGTGATAAATTGATTCCTGGGGCAAATGTTTGATCACCGGCAACAATTCTGTGAACAACTCTTTGCGCTGTTCGGTATCGCCGAGTTCACGGTCGATGTGCGTCTCGCCAATAATAACGGAAAGCCGCTCAGTTTCGCTGTGGCCGACCGCGTATTCCATCCGGTCCCACCACATCGAGGCCTTGTTATGAACGAAATCCGTGCTCGCGAAAATCGTTCCGTGGAGATCGTATTTTTCCAAAAGAGGGAACGCCAGCTCGTAGTCTGATGCGTAACCATCATCGAAAGTCAAAACAACCGATCTTGGCGGCAGCGGCGTCTTGTTCTCCATCGCATCGACCACTTCTTCGAGGGACGGAACGTTGTAGGCCTCCGAAAGAAGTTTGAAGATTTCTTCGAGATCTTTCACATGAATGCTGATTCCCTCAGTATTTCCGATGCCTGATTGTTCATCAAGATCAGTCACGCCGTGGAACATCAAGACACAAAATTCGTCCTTTTGAAAACGGCGCAGAATCGACGGGACCCCTAACCTTGAAAGAGTGTTTATGACAACGTCTACGGATTTACTTCGACTCATAACTCTGGAATTTATGGCAATTCTCGAAATTAAGCAAGAACATTGCTGACAACTTCCCGATAGCGGCTCCAACTCTGGTCTGCAGAAAAATTCTCAACTGCATGACGGCGTCCATTTTCGGCGAGTCGTCGCCTGAGATCCGGAGATTCTGCAAGTTCGGCCAAAGCCACCGCCAAGGCGCTTGGATCCTGGCCCGGAACCAGCAATCCGGTCTCACCGTGATCGATCGCAGCCGACACGCCGCTAACATCAGAGGCAACCAGCGGCAGCCCACACGACTGCGCCTCCATCAAAGCCCGGCTCATCGTTTCTCCGAATGTCGAAAGCACGAAAATGTCCCAGCTCTGCATTCGAGAGATCATTTCATCCTGCGGAATCATTCCAAGAAATTCGACCGCTTCGGCAACGCCCAATTCGGCGGCAAGCGCCGTAAGTTCTTCAAGCATTGGGCCATCCCCTGCGATTTCGAGCCGAGCCGTCTCACCAGCAGCTGCTGACTCCCGAAACTTCGCAAACGCCCGAATCAGCGTAAAATAATCCTTGCTCCCGACCATTCGCCCCTGCATCCCGAAGACGAGATTCTCAGTCTTTAATTCACGGACCTTCGGCGGCGAGTAGAGCTCGATATCAAGCCCGTTCGGAATGATTCGGACCTTTCGATCACGCAAGAAAAACCTGAGCTTCTTCTTAACCTGATCACGATACTCACCGGATAAATAGACCGTTGTATCGGACATCCAATGATTAATGATCGTCAATAGCCAGTCCTTCGCCCCTTTCAGAGCGTTCGAGTGATGTTCGACAACAATTACGCGAGCCTCCGGGTTCGAGAGTTTGTATCTCAGAAACGGAAGAAACGTTTGCGTCATGTGCGTTATGACAACATCCGGCCGGTGTTCACGCAGCCACTTTGACATCACGCGCGACGAACTCGAGTCGTAACCAGCCTTTTTCTCGATATAGCGAAAGTCGAGATCCAAAGACCTACAACGATCGATATATCGTTCTGCTAGCGGCTCGACGCCGTAGAATCCAACGCAATGTTGATCCGAACTATTTTCGAGACGTCTCGCCGCGGTGAGGAGCGAGAGGCAAACTTCAGCAAGTCCACCAATTCCGCTGTAGGCGATGTGAGCAATATTAGACACGATAAATTATGCGTAGTTCGTTGACTGCGGGATCTCAGGATTCGTCGGGCGCGAAATCCGCAACGCCCAGAACTGCCGCGAGGTCACGACGAGAACGATGGCGATTGCATAGAGATAGGCAAAATTATCGACCAACGCTTGGCTGAACGGCACAAACAATACGATCGGAATGACCGCATAAACTCCCTTGAATCCAGACATGATGGATTTCCAGACGAGGATCAGGAGTATCGCAGAATATATAACTGCACCGGCCAGCCCCAAATCGATCCAGAGCGTAAGAATTTGATTATGTGGTTGATACCATTCCGTTCCAGCTCCAGTCCCGAATCCGAAAACAGGACGCTCTTGAATCGCCCTCAATCCGTCATTCAAATCCTGCATCCGATCTGACGAACCCAATTTGGTACTCTCCCCTTTGAAAATGCCCTCAATACGGCTGACCGCGTTGTCATCTTTCTTCCCACTTGCCTCTTTCGCGTTGGAAATCAGAAAACCAACTCCAATCGCAACCAGAGGAACCGCGGCCACGCCCAAGGCGATAAATCTGGCGAAGTAGCGGTTAAAATTAAGTATGACGTAGGCAAAAATGATCATCAAGAGGACCAGCATTCCGCTGCGACTTAACGTAGGAAAGACTCCGACAGTCGTGAGCGCAATCGCTCCGATGTTATGCCAGAACCGTTCGCTGACGCTCAAGAAAACACCCAACATCAGAATCATCACGATGCAGGCGTTGTTTGGGTCTCCGATCTGTCCTGAAGGTCTGCCGTCCACGTTAGTAAACTTGGCAAAACCCATCATCTCATAAAAGATCGATGCGACAACGACTCCAATCGTCGATATCGACACAATCAGCACGGGTTTATAGCTCATTTTGTGAAGCACGCCGGCACTTGATTGCAAAACGACCCCCATGAAAAAGACAGCTCCGAGGCTAGAGAACATCAATGAGTTCCCCCCGGGGAGAATAAAGCGCTGAAGGAGCCCGACATCGACCATTCGGAACACGAGTAGAACTAGAAGTAGTATGCCGGTTTTAGTGAAATCTGGACGCTTCCCGACCACCCAGACCAACGAAAGCATCCCAAACCCGATCATGTAAAAAACAGGCCGGATCGGAAAGACTCCTTCGGCATAGTAAAAGGTAATCAGTTTCGATGCATAAGGCGTCAGCAGAGCCACATGAAGAAACGTAAAGCTCAACCACCAGCGGCGAGACACCGGCTGCTGAATGACCTCTTGTCGATAGACACCAACTCCGGCATCTGCTGGGAAAGCGGATTCCATGCCTTCAACGCGCGCCCTTCATGATCGCGCCAACCGTTCGAATAATGATATGTAGATCGAGCTCCAGCGATGCGTGCTTCACATAGAACAGATCGTATTTCAGCTTGTTACGGGCGTCTTCAACACAGGCTCCATAAGGATAGTTGATCTGCGCCCACCCGGTAAGCCCGGGTTTTACCATGTGGCGCTTTGCATAAAACGGAATCTGCTGCGCAAGATCTTCCGTGAACTCCGGTCGCTCTGGACGTGGCCCGATGAACGCCATTTCGCCTTTGAGGATATTCAAGAACTGCGGAACCTCATCCAGGCGAGTTTTGCGTAAAATCTTCCCAATCCAAGTCACTCGCGAGTCGCCTTCGGTTGCCCACTTCGCTTCACCGTTTGTCTCCGCGTTTTTGCACATCGTTCGGAGTTTATAGATTCGAAACCTCCGATTGTGCAGCCCAACTCGGGTTTGCGAATAGAAAACAGGCCCTCTACTTCCCAGTTTAATCAGAATCGCAGACAAAAGGATCAAGGGTGAAGCCAGAATTAGTCCGAGCAGCCCAACTGTGATATCTGCTAACCGCTTCGCGATTCGATAGTGCGGATAAACTCCTTCCATGGCCGCATTTAGAAACCACCGCGAATCGATCTCGTCTACAGGGACCAGTTGATAGTGTTGTTCCAGAAATTCTGAGTATGAAATTACCGGTATTCCACGATCGAGACAGTCCAGCAGCTGCTGATGGACGGTGATGGGAGCGGCACCGTGAACGACGACTTCAT
The DNA here is from genome assembly GCA_047620505.1 of Verrucomicrobiales bacterium. Taxonomy (GTDB): domain Bacteria; phylum Verrucomicrobiota; class Verrucomicrobiia; order Verrucomicrobiales; family DEV007; genus JBLHKS01. The sequence goes on from JBLHKS010000042.1 coordinate 36,818, forward strand.
CCAGTTTGTGCTCCAGCGCCCAGTCACCCAAATCACTTGAGGCAGCTTCGAACGGACGAACTGCAATTGGCCGACTTTGAGAGCCGAAAAACCGCTCTGCCGCGGCACAAAAGCCATCCTCCCCGAGCAAACCGATTCGTTGCCGATGCTGCCTGGTCAAACGCCAGAACGTTAGTCGTGAACCAACCAACAGCACCCATGCGGACGCGCCTGATACGATCAAGGCATGACGACCAACCCGCTCGAAGAATACGAAAAGAGCAGCCGCGATTACAAGGAGAGATGCTATTCCAATTACGAAGAAGAACTTGATCACCATTCCTCGGGTCTCGCGATCGCGAAGTGGATCATGGAGGCCGAAGACATGGGCAATTGAAATGACCGCCAGGGAAAACATAATTGTATGCCAGGACGGGTCGAGGTGGCCCCCCGTCTGAGAGATAGCGACGAAATAGGGATTAACCGAGTAGGCAATCGCGATCGCCGACACGGCCAGAATCATATCGACTACAATCCAAGCGCTGGCACCCATGTGGGCCAGCATCGGCCGAATTCCGGTTACAGTTTTGCGTTTGGGGGCTCTGACGGGCACAGGATCGAGAATCAGAGAGTCAGAGTTTGTTGAATCAATCGCGCTCATTTCGTTTGGGGTTCGGCGTGAGCCGCTTCCTGGCGGCGGACGCGGCTGTAGAAATAGGTGTAAAGCATCAAAGTGGAAATGAGGTAGACGATTGCAGTGGACAGCGCGATCCCCTCAATCCCCATGAATCGAACGAAAAGGAGGTTGAGTCCGATGTTGGCTCCGAGATTTACGAATGCGCAGAAGAGCATGAACTTCGACGCGAGCATGGCGCAACAGACTCTTGAAGCGAGAACGGCCAGAATATAGAACGGAATCTGGAGGCAGAGCCATTTCAGGACGCTGGCAACGCGAACGGTATTTTCTGGAGTGAATTCTCCACGTTCGAAAATGAACCTGACAATCGGTTCGGCGGCGAGCCAAATGAACAGAATCACTGGAAGCGAGATGAAGAAAATCAACGCCGAAAACTTGGTGATCGTGGTTCGAAGCTTTGTCCAATTGTCCTGCGCGACGAGATCAGCGAGATACGGATAAACAGCTTGAGTCGTGGCTGTCGCAATCAAAGTAAGTCCAATCAAACAGATCCGGTTCGCGTAGCCGAGAGTCGCCACGCTGCCTTGATCGAGCCAGGCAGCCATGCCGATATCAACGACGGCGGCGCTTCCCTGAACTACCGTGCTCAGAAGGAACGGAATCGTTGCGGCGATCACCAGTTTGAGATCCGAAGTCCACCAGTTCCCGGCCTGAAACAATCCGCGCCGAGTATGATGCTTGAAAAAGGCAAAATAGAGAATCACCAGCTGAAGCCCCGCGCCAATGACCGTCCCCAGGATCAAGGAATGGATTCCCATCGATGAGTATCCGAAAAGCAACGCCAGTCCAGCGCAGGCGGGAACAATTGCCGGAACTGCGGAGGCAATCATAAAACGCTTGTTCGCCTGTAACAGCATAGACAGAATCAGGCTCATTCCCATAAAAACAGAGAACGGGGCGAGATACCGGAAAAACTGAAGCGTCAGAGCCCGGGCTTCGTCAGTGTAATTTGCCGTAAAAGCCGGAATAATGGTTTCCCCAATCAGAAAAACGATTCCCGTGAGAAGAAGAAGCTTAATAAAGTAGAGCCAGATCGAGGCAACTGCCAACCTCTCGGCTTCATCCAAACATCGGGCCTTTACCTTGCTGTAAACCGGGATCAAAGCATCAGGCAAGGCTCCACCTACGATTCCGACGATGAAAGCCCAAACGACAAACGCACTTGTGAACGCATCCATTACGGTGGACACGCCAAAGTAGCTGGCAACGAGCAACTCCTTAAGGAATCCGACGCCTTTGACCGCCGCCGTGATAAACCCGACGGTAAATATACTGGATAAGATCGCGCGGCTTAAAGCGTCATTACGCCAGAAGAATAAGCCGCTGCGAAGCGCGCCTGTTTTGGCTTTCATTCGGAGTGATTGAGTAGGGAGACTTCATTGGGGACGAAGTGAGGAAGGAAGTGATCAAGCTGCCGATTTGGCTTCGGTTTTGGCAGTCGCGGGGGCGATCAGCTCAGCGATACCGTCAGCGAAATTGACTGTGGCCTCGAACCCGAGGTAGCTGCGCGCTTTCTCAGCCGAACCGAGCGAGTGGCGAATTTCTCCTGGCCGTTCCTCAGCGAAAAGCGGGCGCGGAGCCATCGGATATTGAGTTCGCAGCTGTTCAACGAGATCGAGGAGAGTCTGGCGGCTACCGGAGCAGAGATTGTAGGCTCCGCTCGGCGAATTCGGACGGGTTGCGGCCAGGACATTCCCACGCGCAATATCGAAGACGGAAATAAAGTCGCGACTCTGACGACCATCACCAAAGATCGTCACAGTTTCGTTATTCGCGAAGCGGTCTGCGAAAATTGAGATCACGCCACTGTAGGGCGAGGCAGGGTCTTGGCGCGGTCCGAAAACGTTGAAATAACGGTTCGAGATCGCAGTCAAGCCGTAGCTCTTAGCATAGCTCATGAGAAGCATCTCAGAGATCAGCTTCGCCGAACCGTAGTTGCTGGCTGGATCCTTGGGATCATTTTCACGGAGCGGCAATTCATCTGGATCGCCGTAAACCGCGGCTGAGGAGGCGAAAACAATTCGTCCGATTTCCTGCTTTCGTGCCGCCTCGCAAACGGTCTTCGTGGATTCGATGTTCAGCCGAAAATTCCGAGCTGGCTTGTCCTGACCGACGACTACGCTTACGAGACCGGCAAGGTGGATGATGACGTCGGGCTTCCAATCGGCGACCGTGTCGTCGAGGAAGTCCGGTTCGAGAAGATCGCGGGCCCGAAGTTCAAATCGGCCGCTTCCCATTGCCTGACTCAAGTTGTCGATTCGCCCCGTCGATAGATCGTCGATTCCGAGCACATCGTAGCCTTCACTGATAAGCAGATCGACTGTGTGGGAACCGATAAAACCGGCAGCACCGGTCACGAGCATTCGCTGGGGAGCGAGTTGAATCTTGGGGAAAGGCTTCATCTGGAGGGGAAGGAATTATCGACGGCAAATCTCAATTGTGAGATCAGTTGCAATTAAAGTATTCCCCATTGGTTTCTTCATCAATTCTAATTTCTATAAATTTAGTGATTACAGTGATCTGCAAGCATCGTTTAAATTTTGTAATTATGAAAATTTTGGAAATCCGAAGGGATTTGCGGCTCTACTACCAATGATCACTAAACCAGTATTGTAAAATTTCCATAATTATTCGTAATTTTTAAATTAATTTGGACCAGATTGCTCGATCTTTCAGACTTCAGAATAATCATGATGCTGGGTTCCTTTCGTAAAGCCTCCTTACGCCGCGGGGACAAATGCTTTTGTTGGGCTTGCCTAAGGTCAACCCGACCAACATCGCAAAGACCGAAATTTCACTTCAGCCCTGCCTGGATTTGCCTAGGAAACGCTGAAAAATGAATCGGACCGCGGATTCACGCGGATGAACACGGATCATCTTTTCACTCGATTCGTACAATCCGTGACTGTTCGCGTGAATCCGGCGTTAACGCTTCGATTTTGAATTGATCAGCGCCTCTCTGCGTTAAATCCCCGAATCAGGAGTCGAGCTGCCTGGTTTTTCTAATTTTCCGGCAGAATTACGAGCGACCGGCGGCTTCTGACGATGAGGCCGTCTTCCCGATCGATGTTTCGAGGCTTCCGACCGAGGTTCTAACGCCCGCTTTCTTTTCGACACGACGGTTGACTTGAAGCGACAACGGAAATCTCTGGGTTCGATGCGAATCGTCCGCCATCTCAAAAGCGCTCCAGCTTGCCCGCACTTGCCTCTGCCCGACCACCCGTGCACCGCCGCGGCGATGCGCGAATTTGGCCTCGATCGCGGGGAGCGGTTCTACGAGGCAGCCCTGAAAGTCGCCCATTCACTCTGGCTTCAAGGACTGCCAGCGCAGGCTCTTTTGTTGATCAATCGAGCTTTCGGAGCCGATTTGCAGGGCGGAGAATCGGTGCTCGACGCTCATCCCCTGCCCTACCGCGCTGCAGCCTGGATTATGCGCGAGCGGAACGCGGATCAGTTTATCGGGAACCCGCGTCGCCATTTTCAACATCTGGCGACGCGGATGGTCGAGCCACGTCGCGAACAACGGGCGTGGCGAGCATGGGCCTGCTGGAAGTTGGCACGAACGATCCTCCCAAGCTTTCCGGCAGACCACGAGCAGCTGCTCACAGAAGGCGTGGTCGAACCGGACAGTTCAGCGATCGAGGCGCAGCTCAAATGCCTGGGAATTCCGGGCGAAGCGAAACTCTGGAAGCAGGCTGAGGCCGAGGCTCTTGATTCAGACTTAGCTTAGCTCAATGGTAGTAGCCGCCGCGACCGCCGCCGTAATAACCGCTGCGCTCGATGCGCTCTTGATAACTCATCCCTCGACCGCCGCCATAGCCGTAATCGGAATTCCGATTGTAGTAGCGGTGCCCACCGCCCTCGTCATAGCGGCCGTGATTTTGATTTCGATAGCCACCACCGCTGCGCTCAGCGCGTTCCTGATAACTTAAGCCGCCGCCGTAGTGGCCGCCGTGCCCTCCGTGGTGACCGTAGTTGTAGTCGCCGTAATAGCAGGCTGTTGGCGCGAGAAGCAGCAGCGCGATTGCCGGAATCAGCAAAAGCAGACGCGTCTTGCGGCGCTTTCCAGACTGCTGGTTTGTGTTTGTTGTCGTTTCGTTCTGAGAGGTCATAACAGGCTCATTTCACCACTTTTAGAGCGGGTTGGCAAGCGAGGAACGGATCAGCGCGCTTCCGTTGAATCGAGGAGTTCGCCTGGCGCTTCTTCGATTTTCGCGCGAACGCCTGCGGGAATTTCGAGCCCGCGCATCCGCCCGTCTGGCGCGTCGAGCTGAACGCAAACGACGGTGAATTTTCCCGTGGCGGCCAGCAACTGCTCGTTTTCCCCATCCGATTTCAGGACGCGGAATTGATAGGAGATCGACTTCCGGCCAATCCGCTCGATCAGCAACTCGACCCGAGCTTCGTCTTCAAATTTCAGCGGGAGCTTGAAATCGGCCGACGCGTGAACCCTCGGCCAGCCGATTTTCGGGCCATCCGGATCGGGCCGGAATTCGTGGACGCTGAAGCCGAGCGAGCGATAAAACGCATGCTCGGCGACTTCCATGAATCGAAAGAAGTTCGAGAAATGCATTATCCCGGCAGCATCGGTGTCGGGGAATTCGACGAGGCGGGTGTGAACGAAGCGGTGAACAGGCATGGCCCCAAACCTGGCGCAAAAAAGCAGCGACGCCAGATCCGACGTCGCTGCTCGCAAAATTTAGAATTCAGTCAGATCAACTCAGCTCAAAAGCGGAATTGCGCTCCGATCGTGTAGATCCACTCGGTCCCGATCTGGGTGCCGTTGAGGTCTTGAGCGACTGGGTTTTTCACACCCAACTCAAGAAAGCCGCGAGTGTTCGGAATGTCGATTTGAGCGGTAACTCCGACGTCGACCCGGAAACCACCGTAGTTGAACGGCTCGGCGACCGGCGCGATCCCAAGCGTGACTTCAGGATCCTGACCGTCGATTTCACCCCACCAGATCAGATCAACCTCGGAACGGATGCGTAGCCAGTCGGTGACTTCATGCGAATACCAGGCATCGAGTTCGAATCGGTGACCCAGCGAGTACTCGCGATCGTTCGTGCCGAGTCGCACGACGCTGGAAAAATCCAATCCAGCCGCTCCCTGATGTCCGACAGGCACAGACCAGCCGGCTGATGGCTTGATATCAAATGTGCCTGAGCCCAGCTGCATTGCATACGGAAGCTGTGAACCGGGACCGCGCGGCGTGTCGCCCTTTTCTTCGATTGAGCCGGTCGGCAGGCCGAGGCCAAGACCGATGTAATTGCGGCCATTGTCGTTGCTGTGCGAGAAAACACGGTTTGCCTCAAGAGTCACGTCGCCGATGCCTTGAGAATCGAGAGTAAACGGAGGGACTTTCGTGGAAAGGTGAAACGTCGACTGCGAAAGGAACGGCACCGTGGCTTGGAAAATCCAATCCTTCTTTTGCACCAGAGCGATCGAAAGAATGTGAGCTTCCTGAGTGATTTCGACCGGAACGACCGGGAAAAACTTAAGCACATCGGCATCGCTCAAAGTGTTTGTGCCCTGGCGATAGCCTTCGTTAATCAC